>NZ_PIZT01000011.1:0-107666 GCF_002834115.1 Methylomonas sp. Kb3
ATCAATATGGCTCGCCAATCGATTTTCAAAGGGATTATGACAAAATGGCAACAGCCCCCAATGAAATTGCAGAGATGAGCAAAGTCGTTGATATTGTCTGTCGCTAACCGAAAACCGTAGTGACGGGGGGCTGTTTTTAGTCGACCGATAAGCGATTGACGCCGCTAAACAGTGCGCCGGGCGACGCGGTCAGACTGCAAGCCGACGGCCTCATCAGCAAACAGGAACTGGCCGACCGCATAGGCCTGTCGGCATCACCCTGCCTGCGGCGGGTGCGAGCGGTGGAGGAGGGCGCCTGAGCGTCGGCTATCGGGCCTTGTTGGATGCCAAAGCCTTGGGTCTGACACTGATGGCCTTGAGCCACATTCCGATAGACCAACACACGTCGGAACGTTTCAACACATTCGAGGCGGCGGTTGCCGGCATTCCCGGCGCGACCGTAGCTTCTTGTTACGGCGGGTCGTGGATAAGACGGCGTTTCCGGTGGGGGGTGGGCCATGATCATTCCGAATCCACTGCTGGGCAGAGTTTGCAAACATGGCAAATCACTGACTCAAACCGTTACACAAAAAATGAACGCCGCAATTATCATTCAACGCGCAACTACTTCCAATGCAAGAGTCTGCCTTCGCGTAGGCTCAAGGCAGCTCTGTCAAAACGTTTGACTGCAATCGGCTCGCCTAATACCATCCACCCACTAAAATCAGCTCCGGTAACAGCCTCAAAGCAGCAAACACACGGCTTGTAATCTTGCTGGCCGACTAATTGATGACCACCCCTTCAAGGATCAGATGAAAACCTATTTGACTTGTTTAAGCGCGATATTGCTTTTGCTCAGCGCTTGCGCCGGTTCGCCGCCGCTAAAATCGAATAACGTAGCACGCGGCGATTACAGCTACCTCAAGACTCATCTAACATGGTTGATTGAACAGGAAATGTCCGAACAGGACGTGGAAGGTTTGAGTATTGCCGTGGTCGACGATCAGCAGGTCGTTTGGGCGCAAGGTTTTGGTTATGCCGATCAAGACAACCGGATTGTCGCCACACCGGAAACGGTTTATCGAACCGGCTCCATCTCCAAGCTCTTCACCGATACGCTGGTCATGCAACTGGCGGAGCAGGGCAAGCTGGATATTGATCAGCCGCTACAAACCTATCTGCCGAATTTTGCCATCAAAAGTCGCTTCCAGGATGCCGGACCGATAACGCCGCGCAACATCATGACCCATCATTCCGGTTTGCCGGGTGATAGAGGCAATGGCATGTGGACTAACAACCCGGCGCCGTTCAGTCAGCTGGTCGACACGCTGAAAGACGAATACGCCGCCTATCCGCCCAATCGCATCTGGGCCTATTCGAATCTGGGCATCACTTTATTAGGGACGATGTTGGAACGGCTGACCGGCGAGGATTTCAGCCGTTATGCCGACCGGCAGCTGTTAAAACCGCTTGGTATGACCAATGCGGCATTTGCGCCGGGCATATCGGGAGAACTGACTTCCAAAGCCTATAAGAGTGATCAGGAAAAGGCCGAAGTGGCACTGCGCGATATGCCGGCCGGCGGATTGAATGCCGATGTTTTGGATCTAAGCCGTTTTATCGCCATGGTCTTGGCGGACGGCAAAGCCAATGGCCGGCAACTATTGAAGCCGGAAACCCTAAATGAAATGCTGCGCCAGCAAAACCAGGATGTGGCGCTGGATGTGGGCAATAAAATCGGTTTGGGCTGGTTCTTGACCAGCAAGCCCGGTATCGGCGATGTGGCCGCACACGGCGGAGCAACGCTTTTTCACCGTAGCCTGCTGACGGTGCTGCCGGAACACAAGCTAGGCGTGGTCGTGCTGGCGAATTCCCCGCCCACCGGCGACTCGATCGACAAAGTCACCGATAAGGCACTAAAACTGGCGGTTGCGATAAAAACCGGCCAGCCGCTGCTGGAGGACGCCGAAACGCCTGAAATCGAAACACGCGGCTTAACCGCGCAAGAGCAACAATTGGGGGCAGGGCAGTATGCAACCGCGTTAGGCTACATCAAGTTAACAGCCGATGGCGACACCTTGGTCACCGAACTGAACGGCAGCAGTATGGATTTGGTCGGCAGGGACGATGGCAAATTCGGCATTCGCTACAAACTGCTGGGCTTGATTCCAATACAACCAAAGCAGCTGGCCGAGGTTGGCTTGTCGATACGGCATGTCGACGGCCATGATCTGGCGTTGGCCCATTGGCACGGCCAAACCTTTGTATTGGGCGAGAAAATCCAACCCGTACCGATTCCCGCCGCCATGCGTAGCCGTCTGGGTGAATACGAGATTGTGAATCTTGCCGAAGGCGAGGCGATGGTTCCGGAAAAATGCGCGCTACGCGAGCGGGACGGTTTTTTGATGCTGGAGTATTCCATTCCCACATTCGACCTGAATAATCTGACCCTCCCGATTGCACCGGTATCGGAAAACGCCGCCGTCATTCTTGGGCTGGGGCGGGGCATGCAGGAAACCGTGCGGCTGGAGACGATTAATGGTCAAGAATTTGTGGCTTATTCCGGGTATTTATTGCGGAAGAAATGAGCAAAACCTTTAGGATTAACAGTTGCCAGTTAGGGTTTAATGAGTGTTCTCAAGCTTGCCATCATCCAGCAATAAGGTATGCCGATGAGTGAATTTATCGCCTATCTGCCCGAAATGTTCGAACTGTTCGGCACCATTCAGATCCGTAAGATGTTTGGGGGCTATGGTGTCTACCACGATGGCTTGATGTTCGCGCTGGTGGCGGACGATACTCTGTATCTCAAGGCGGATGCCGAGAATGCCAAATTTTTCGAGGAACAGGGGCTTGCGCCATTCGAATATCAGCGGGAAGGCAAAATGACGAAAATGTCATATTACCAAGCGCCGGCCGAGTTTATGGAAGACCGGGAGCAGGCCGTTCTGTGGGCGCGGCGCTCGTACGACGCCGCGCGTAGAGCCCAACGTAAAAAACGCAAAAGCAAAACGGACACGACAGTGATACGTCATTTAGACTGATTCAGAACACCTAATATCGAATAATGTTGAACCCCTCTTCCTGCTGAGGGGCGACGAAGAAACTTGTGATTAGGTCAAATTCGGTATCAGCCACTACAAAAGCGTGAGTGCCAGACGCGTTTCTCGCACGTAAACGTGTCAAGCATTTGTCGTCCGATACATCAAGAAAATGCAACACATGCCTTGATTCGGCTCTGTCGATAAGAGATCTCATCCATTTTCGGTTTGCGACGGTGTTGGCTGGAAAATCCAATACCACGGACACACCTATTCGAAGCAAATCGGTCACGTGTGGACCGATCGCGTCACGCAAATTCGAAGCACATCGAACATAGTCCGCCACAGTCTTGATGTCGTCTGGATATAGATGTACAAGCCAAGTGTCCTCGCTGAGGATCACCGTGTCCGGCGTCTTGGCCAGTTCCTTTGCCAATGTCGATTTGCCAGAGGCGATTTTTCCGCAGAGCAGATGCAATGTTGGCAGTAGCTTTGGCATTTTATATGGCTCCCAGTAAGTCAGTGCCATACGAATTATCGATAACACAAAGCCACTTGCCGACAGGGTCTTCCCGAAAGACATAGGTGGCGCGCCTTGACATGCAATTCGCTACACCGGCAGCATCCGCCGTTTCCAGAACGGTTTCCATGATCACTAGAGCCGTATTTCCGCTCTGAATGACATGCATCGCGCCTTGTTTGACCACAAGACTATGGTTGAAATATTCGGTGATCGCGAGGAACGCCTTATGGATTTGTTCCTTGCCTGTAGCAATCAAGCCTGGCTTGATGACGAGCGTTGCATTGTCTGCGTAGAAAGCCATCAAGGTAACGAAGTCCTCTTCAGTGATTGCTTTGTCAGCAGCTTCGATAATTTGTTTAAGTGGATGGTAAGCCATATCGATCTCCTTGGTAGGTTAAGGCACCAAGAGACAGGCAATATTGAACCCGCCTCAGGGCGGGTTGCAGTAGAAAGTAAACGTGCTAACCCACCATTGTTGAAATGGTGGTAATAATAGCCAGCAGGGTTGGGAGGACGTTAATCATGATGGGATGCTAACAGAAGCTATAGTGCCGATCAAACGATAAACTAGCTGAGCATTTTTAGTAATTCGAATCTGCGTGCAATAAAACAACGCTAACAGATCGAGCCGCAGTTAGTATTGCTGGAACTAGCGGAACTGGAACAGGCCGTGCGGACCTATCCCTTTCCCGACGCGGAAACCCAGCCCGATACATTGCACCTGAATTTTTTGCTGTCCGCACCGGCCAACCCCGACCTGGCCGCGCTGGCTGCCATCTAGAAAGACAGCGAACGGTTTAGTCTGATCGATCTAGTTTTCTACCTGCATGCACCGGAAGGAATCGGCCGCTCGAAACTGGCGGCCCAGGCCGAAAAGCGCCTTGGTGTGGCGATGATCGGCCGCAATTGGCGAACGGTTTGCAAGCTCGTCGAACTGGCGAGAAGCATGACACTCCCAAACGCCGCGGATCGATAAGCCAAGTGCGAGACGGCATTTGGTTTACCCGCGCATTCGTCATGTGCTTGCCCAGTGCATGCGGCCGCTCGGGCTCGTTCCCATTTCTTAACGTTTGGTTGGCAAATTCGGCGAATTTGTCGAGAACTGATGCCGCCGTGATAATTTCGTGATTAGATTTACGGCTCCGCTTGGCCGATAATCAGCTTTATTTTGTCTAAAACCGCCAACCATGCCGCCTACGAAACACCTGCTCCTGGTCGAAGACGATCCCGACATTGCCGGCCTGCTGGCCGCCAATTTGCGCGAGGAAGGCTACAGCGTGGATTGGGCGGCCGACGGCGAGGCCGCGCTGGCCGCGATTGCCGGCAATCGTTACGACTTGTTGCTGCTGGACGTCATGCTGCCCGGTGTGGACGGCTTGGAAATTTGCCGGCGGGTGCGGGCTGGGCCGGTTTATACCCCCATCATCATCGTCAGTTCCAAATCCAGCGACGTGCAACGGGTGGTGGGTTTGGAAATGGGCGCCGACGACTACATCGTCAAACCGTTTGCATTGGCCGAGGTGGTCGCTAGAGTACGGGCGCTGTTGCGGCGGGTGGCGGCGTTGAGTGAACCCATCGCCATTCAAGCAGATGCCGTTCTGGTCGCTCACGGTTTGCGGATCGATGTGCAAAGCCGCACGGTGGTTTTGGACGGCCAAACGCTGGCGCTGACCGCCCGCGAATTCGACTTGCTGCATTTCTTCGCTCGCCATCCGGGCCGTATGTTCACCCGGCTGGAACTGTTGAACCAGGTCTGGGGCTACAACCACGACGGCTACGAACATACCGTCAACTCCCACATCAATCGCTTACGCGCCAAAATCGAAGCCGATCCGGCCAAACCGGCGCGAATACTGACGGTGTGGGGCGTTGGTTACAAGTTTGCCGAAGCGGACACCGCCGACGCATGACGCTGAGCTTCCAAAGCCGCATCGCTCTATTGTTCGCGGCGCTGTTCGTCGCGGTGCAGGCGCTGACGGTGGCGTGCATTTACGTGGCGGTGCGAGACAACCTGTTGCACCAACTCGACCAGGACTTGCGCTACGCCGAGCAAGCCTTCCGGCAACTGCTGGTCGAACGCGCCGAACGAGTCGCCGGCGAGGCCGGCTTGCTGGTCGCCGATTTTGGGTTTCGCAGCACCGTCACCGGCGGCGACCCGGCCACCATCGCCTCGGCCTTGGAAAACCTGCTGCTGCGCATCCACGCCCAACGCGGCTTGTTTATCGATCCACAATTTCAGGTGCTCGCCGATAGCGCCGGCCAGTGGCAAGGCCAGCCGTTTCCGTATGCGCAAGCCTTGGCAAACACCGACGCCACCCGCTCACTGGTCTGGTTCGGCGTGTTGGACGGCCGCTTGCAGGAATGGGCGCTGGTGCCGGTGTCGGCGCCGCTGCCGGTGGGCTGGGTGGCGGTGGCGCAGGCTGTCGACGAGCAGCGTATCGCCCGATTTCGGCAAAACTCGCTATTGCCGCTGCACATCGGTTTGGCCGAACTCAGTGCCGACGGCGGCCGCCTGCTGGCCGCGTCGGCACCGGACGCGGCCCTGGCCTTGCTGCACAGCTCGACCAACCGGGCGCTGGCGGCCACGGTCGATACCGCGCAAGGCCGCTACCTCGGCCGCATACTGACGTTGCCGGCGGCCGGCGGCGATCAAGGCGTCGCCGCATTGCTGCAAATCAAGTTCACCGATGCCTTCGCCGGCTACCGCCATATGCTGTTACTGGCGGCCGGGGTGTTGCTGCTCGGCCTGTTGACGACGCTGGCTGGCAGCGTGGTCATCGCCCGCAATCTGTCGCGGCCGCTACGGGCCTTGGCCGGTGCCGGCGAACGAGCGGTCAACGGCGATTTCGCTGCCTCGCCGCTGACCGGCCGCAACGACGAATTGGGCAGACTGGCCGATACCTTCGTTCGCGCCGCCCAACTGGCCGGCCAACTGGGCGAACTGCGCCAAAAAGACCAGGAACGCCGCGAGTTGGTGGCTTCGATGTCGCACGATTTACGCACGCCGTTGGCTGCGTTACGCGCTTTTCTCGAAACCATGCAGCGCAAGGCCGATACCTTGCCGGCCACCGAACAGCAGCATTTTCTGGACACCGCGCTGCGCCAGACCGAAAAAGTCAGCCGGCTGGCGCAGGAACTGTTCGAACTGGCCAAGCTGGAATGCGACGACGCCAGCCTGAGTCCCGAGCCCTTCAATCTCGCCGAATTGCTGCAGGACGTCGCCCAAAAATACCGGCTGCAAGCCGAGCAGCGCGGTGTCAGCTTGCAAGCCGAACTGCGCCCGGACTTACCTCTCGTCAGCGCCGACATTGGCCTGATCGAGCGCCTGCTGACCAATCTGATCGACAACGCCTTACGCCACACCCCACCCGGCGGCCGAGTGCGGCTGGACGCCTGGCCGGCGCGCGGCCGGATAACGGTGGCCGTCCGCGATACCGGCATCGGCATCGCGCCGGAATATCTGCCGACTTTGTGCGATTGGGACTCACCGCTGGCCCGCCGTGCCCGCGCCGACGGCGGCGGCTTCGGGCTAATCGTAGTTGGCAAGATCGCCCAGTTGCATGGCGGCCGCTTGCAAGTGGATAGCACCCTGGGTGTCGGCAGCGAATTTCGCTTCGACTTACCGCTGGCTGATTCCACACGCACCGCGACAGGCAAATCGTAAACATGCTGTTATTGGCCGCTCGATTCCCGGTCCCGCCAAGCTCGTTCCCGCAGCAGCGGCAAAGCTGGAAGCCACCCTGCCTAATGCAGTCGCTTCTTCTGCTGACGCTTTTCGGTTTGATGATGCAGATCTGCCGAGCCGACGACGGCCAATTTCCGGAAGTGACCTGGCACGGCCTGCTGGACCTGCGCTACCAACACAGCGACGCCGCGCCGGGCGAGCTGGAGAACGGTCTTGGCAAACTGCGCGCCGGCGGCGAACGCGACCGCTGGAGGGTAAACGAAGCTGCCGCCACGTTGCAGGTGCGGTTGGACTGGGATTCGATGCTGAACGCCACCGTCAAATACGCCGACCGTCAATCGACACCGCTGGACTTGACCGAAGCCTATCTGGCCTACCGGCCGGTCGGTGCCGCCGGCTGGCGTCTGGCCGGGCGCTTGGGCATGTTCTTTCCGCCGATTTCGTTGGAAAACACCGGCACCGCCTGGAGCAGCCCGTACACGCTAAGTTCGTCGACGATCAACGCCTGGGTCAGCGAGGAATTGCGTACTTTCGGCGGCGAGTTACGTGTGGATTACCAGACCGAAGCCGGCGACAAACTCGGCGTGTTCGGCGCCGGTTTGGCCAACAATGATACCGCCGGCCTGATGTTGGCCTGGCGCGGCTGGAGTTTGCACGACTTCGAATCCACGTTGACCGGCCGCCTGCGTCTGCCGGAAGGCATCGCCATACCGGCGCTGTTTCCGAAGCAGGCCAAGGCCAGCCAGACCTTCGTCGAAGTGGACGGCCGCCCCGGCTTTTACGCCGGCATCGCCGCCGAACGGCCCCAGCGTTACACCTTGCGCGCGCTGTATTACGACAACAACGCCGATCCGGCCGCGCTGTCCGCCGGCCAGTACGGCTGGCACACCCGCTTCTGGAGTTTGGGCGCCAAAGCCGAATTGCCCTGGGAAACCACTTTGATTTCACAAGCAATGACCGGGCGAACCAGCATGGGCGAATTGCTTGGCGATTTGCGCGCGGTCGACGTCGGCTTTTGGTCGGCATCCTGGTTGCTGAGCCGGCCGCTGGGCGATGGCCGTTTCAGCGTGCGCTACGAACGCTTCGGTAGCGACGAACGCGATTACCTGCCGCAAGACCGCAACGGCGAACACGGCCAAGCCTGGACCGTCAATTACAATCTGACCTTTGCCCAGCACCATCAATTGAATGTCGAATTCAGCCGCATTTTCAGCGCCCGTCCGGCGCGCCAGGAACGCGGCGAAGCCGCTTATCAGGAGGACACACTGTGGCAAGTCGCTTACCGGCTGTTTTTTTAACGGCCTGGGCCGCCGTCGCGCCGGCTGCGGAATTGGCGGGTAAAGCCTTAGCCGGCGGCCGGCCGTTGGCCGATCTGGTGGTCGCCGCCCAAGCCTTGGATGCCGCCGGCCGGGTCAAAGCGCCGCCGGCGCCGGCGGCCATGGCCTTGGACCAGAAAAGCCGCGAGTTTGTCCCGCACGTGTTGGCGGTGCGCAGCGGCACACCGGTGTATTTTCCGAACAGCGACGCGATCAAGCACCACGTCTATTCGTTTTCCGCAGCCAAGCGATTTGAGATCAAGCTCTATAGCGGCGTGCCGCGCGAACCGGTGCGCTTCGACCAGCCCGGCATCGTCGCGCTGGGTTGTAACATTCACGATTGGATGCTGGGTTACGTCTACGTCAGCGATGCCGATTACCTTGCGGTTTCCGACGCCGAGGGCCGCTGGACGCTGGATTTGCCGGAGGGCCGCTACCGCCTGAGCTTTTGGCATCCGGACGCAGCCGAACAAACGGCCGAGCAAATCGTCAGCGTACCGGCCGGTGAACTCGCGGTGACGGTGGAATTGAAAGCCCGCTTCCCCACCGGCAAGCCGCCAGCCAGCTTGCAAAATCAGGGTTACGGCGACGGGTTTTGATGCGGTGCGAAGCTGGAGTACAAATCTAGTTTTGCACTCCACTGCGTTGAAGCGACCGCCTCAAGCCGGCAAAGCCGACACCGGCGCGCGCTTCCGGAACCAACCGAACAACGGCAACGCGCTGCCGAACAACCATGCCGCCGCCGGAGCCGGCACTTGCGACACCGCGCTGATTTGCAGCAGCGGCGTATTGGCGCCGGGCAGGTCGGTAAAGTTGTAACCGGCCGGCGTTCCTAATCCGGCATAGACCGCGAAGTCGTGGTTGGCCTGAATCGTGCCGTTTTGCGCCGGGCTATCCGCCGCGTTAGACCCGACCAGGAACGCCGCGCCAGTGGTGCCGTCCAGTTCGGTGCCGGCGTCCCAAATGCTGCTGCCGTTCTCGACGAAGGTGCCGCCGGTGAAATGGCCTTGGGCGTCGAACAATTCGATTTCGGTCGGCGAATCGTTACCGACGAAACGGTCGTTGGACGGCACCACCATCGCGAAATAACTCAGATAACGGTTTTTCACCGGGTCCAGATCCAGGGTGACGCTGCCTTTGGCGCCGGGCAGGAAAATGCCAGGGCCGAAGGCGTTGACCGACGCGGTCACCGTCGCGCTGGAACCGCCGGCCGCTGCCGCGCTGCTGGCCGCGAATGCCGACGACAAACCGGCGCCGCTGCCTAATTCGGCAATCGCTTCGATGGCCGACGACGCAGTGGTGCCGACATCGAACGCGTCGAACGAACCGTCGTGCAAGGCGATGAAAAACGGACTCAAGGCCGGCCCGTTGGCAGCAGATAAATTGCTGAAACTCAGCGTGACCTGCGCGGCCTCTGCCGAACTTAAAGGTGCCGCACTGGCCGCTAACAACAGCGCCGACAGCGTAAAAGCATGGTTTTTTTGCATCGTGATTCTCCTTAATATGAATGCCAAATGGCGCGGCCATTGTGCAATCGGAAAAGTCACGAAATCTTCACGGGGAGGTCAAATGCACGTGAGATGTGAGCTGTCATTGGGTCAAATGCCAGAAGGTATCAGTTCGGTCAAAAACAGCCAGACGGAACAGAATTACCAGTCTTAGATGGAAGGCATTGGGAGCGTTGAATTCACGAACCACACCGATCACGAACGATGTGCTTCACGCTGTTCAGATTATCCATGGCCCTCCGGATTTTCGTTTTTGTTGCAAAACGATCAGGATTGCCGAATTCGTGCCGCTTCCTGCAAATCGGCTATCAGCTGCTGCGGCTCTTCTCGATAGCGGCGCATGAGTTCCGGAGGAGCTGCCGTATGCTGGTCGTAAATGACACTCCAACGGCTAATTTCGAGTAGCACAGGCACCAGATCGAGCGCTTTTTCCGTTAGCTCATAAAACACTTGGCGTTTGTCTTCAGGCTTGTGTTTACGGATGACGAGTCCGTCCGCTTCCATTTTTTTCAGTCGCGAAGCCAAAATATTGGTTGCGATTCCTTCTTTCGAAGTCATCAACTCCCGGTAGTGCCGTTTGCCACTTAGCATCAGATCGCGGAGTACGATCAGCGTCCACCGGTCTCCGAACACTTCAAGGGCATAATCAATTGGGCATCTAGTTTCGAGTTTCGAGTCGGACATTTGGCTTATTTACTTGCGTTTTGCAATTGAAATGGGATAATTAGTTGCATATTGCAAGTATATCAATCGAAGCTTATTCCGCAAACCACATTCATCAGGAGATCGTATATGTCGCCAATAAATTCTACTGCCACCAATATCTCGTTGCCGCGGATTTACACGGCTCCTTGCATCATAGTCGGATCAGTCGCAGCATGGTTATTTTGGCTATTAGCCGGTGAACATCGGGCTGTTCCACCGGAGCTGCTTGTGTCTCCCATGGCCACGCTCTTTACGCTGACGGCTTTGGTATGGCTGACGATGGTCGTCGCACGCAATGTTGCCGTTATTCGAGGACATGCGTCGATCAGGTATTTCGCGGATTACAAGGCGGATGTTCCAGCCGACGATCGATTCGAGCGTCCGGCTCGAACGTTCAATAATCTAATGCAAGTACCCGCGCTTTTTTATGTGATTTGCCTATTGATGCTTGTCGAGAAAGAAGTGGACACCGTTCAAATCGCGCTTGCCTGGGCTTTTGTTGTACTCAGGTATGTCCATGCCGTCATTTATATGGCGGTAAACTGGGTGCCGTATCGCTTTGCGACTTGGGCTTCAAGCTGCATCATTCTGGGCGTGCTTTGGTTTCGCTTTGTGACGGCGGTTGGGTTGGGATAAGCTTGAATGGACTCCAGTTGGATGGTTGTTACAAAAAACCGAGCAGCGCCGCTTTAACGGCCGCTGCGGTTTTGTTGCTGGCATTTAATTTCGCCGCAGCATTGCTGATATGAAAATTAACAGTCCGCTCGGTAATTTTCATGATATTGGCAATTTCTCCGGCGGTTTTGCCATCCGCCGTCCAGCGTAGTACCGCAATCTCGCGGTTTGATAGTTTCGTATCCGCTTCCGGCAGCAATTTGGGCAATAATCTGCGCGACAAGGCGATATGCGCAGTTTGGGTCAACCAAGCCATTTTAAAAGCCTTGTCCGCCAGCTCGGCTTCGCTCAGCGGCTCATCGGATCGCGCCAACGTCAGCATGCCGGTGGCGCCGGGGACATCCCGCATGGATTGCGCCCAACCGTAACGCAAGCCGAACGAGCGGGCTTCTTCCCAAAACGCCGCCGTTGAAGCGAACAAACCGTCCGTCCACAGAATGGGCTGCGGCGAGCGCAGGGCGTGTTTGACAGTGGGATCGATCGCACAATAGTTTTTGGCCTGATATTGCGCTTGCCAAGCCGACGGATAATTGCTTACTTTCACGATCTTCGGATTGCTCAGCGGCAGCGCCAACCGGAGTCCGTAGGTGCAATATTCAAAACCCAATTCCGCACCGAACGCTGCAATGGCTTGAAAAAGCTGATGCTCGCTATCGCTGGTCTGCAATGCTTGAAGTTGAATTTCTTGCCAGGCTTTCATGGGCTTATTGTCGTTAAATCTGTTCGACAGCTTATCCTAAAGGCTGAGTTCACGGAAACCCCATGTCCGGTAATCCTTACCGGTAAACCAGAATGGCGGTATAAGCTGTCAATGTTGACAGTTGTTAGACCGTTGTAAATAGCGTCTAATCCGGCAAAGCGGGTAGGCGTTTAAACTGCACCTGGTATTATGTTCCAAGCCAACAGCCACCCTTTTTTTGATTATTAAGCCGTAGCCATGACTTTCGATATTTTCATTGCCGATACCGACGCGGAAATTCAAGCCTGTTTTCCGGTGTTCAGCGAGTTGCGCCCGCACCTCAAGCAAGAGCAGTTTCTAGCCCAGGTTCGCCGCCAGCGACTGCAGTCCTACCAAATTCTGGCTGTTAGACAGCAGGGCGCCGTTAAAAGCGTGGCGGGTTTTCGTTTCGCCGAGTTTTTGGCCTGTGGCAAAATACTGTATATCGACGATTTGCCCACGCTAAGCGGCGAGACTGCGCAAGGCTTCGCCGGCGCTTTGCTCGATTGGCTGATAGCCCATGCCAAAGCCCACGATTGCCGGGGCGTGCATCTGGATTCCGGCCATCAGCGCTTTACCGCCCATCGCTTGTATCTTAACAAGGGCTTTCAGCTGAGCAGTCATCACTTTTCCCTGACCCTCAACATCTAGATTTGCCATGAAAATTCTGGCCTTATCGGGCAGTTTGCGGGCGGCGTCTATCAATTCCGCCGTGCTGAGGGTCGTAAAACAGTTGGCACCGGCTTCGATTGAAGTCCGTCTGTTTTCCGGGCTTGGCGAGTTGCCCTTATACAATCCGGATTTGGAAAGCGCGCTTCCGACCGTCGCGAAGCAATTGCGCAACGAAGTCGCCTCGGCGGATGCCTTGCTGATCGCCAGCCCTGAATATGCCCACGGCGTTACCGGCACTATCAAAAACGCGCTGGATTGGTTGGTGGCATTCGAGGGCTTTGTGGATAAACCGGTGGCGGTATTGAACGCGACGCCTCGCGCCCATCATGCCGATGCCGCGCTCCGGGAAACCTTAGTCACCATGTCGGCCACACTGATCGAAGCCGCCTCGATCACCTTGCCGTTGCCGAGCGCGCACATAGGCGAAGCCGAGCTGTTGGCGATGCCGGAAATCGTTTCATTGCTGACCGGCGTATTAGCGGAAATCCAAGGCGCAGCGATGAAACCCTATCTGGACTGCAGTCTTTATATCGATAGCCGACATCCGGCAATTGTCGCCCAAGCAGCCAAGTTGGCGGAGGGCTGCGCCGATGAGGAAGAAATCGCCAAACGCTGTTTCGAATTCGTGCGCGACGCAATCAAACATAGCTGGGACTACCGGCTGAATCCCGTGACCTGCAAGGCTTCGGAGGTGTTGAGCCACGGCACCGGCTATTGTTACGCCAAAAGTCATTTGTTGGCGGCGCTATTGCGCGCCAACGGCATTCCGGCCGGATTGTGTTACCAGCGTTTGACGCTAGACGGCGACCAGCCCCCTTATTGCCTGCACGGTTTGAACGCGGTTTACCTGTCGCAACACGGCTGGTACCGGGTCGATGCGCGCGGCAATAAGCCCGGTGTGGAGGCGGACTTTTGCCCGCCGCTGGAAAAATTGGCTTTCCCGATTGTGAATCCCTTGGAACAAGACTTGCCCGGCATCCATGCGGAACCCTTGCCGGCCGTCGTTAAAGCCTTAACCGAACACCGAACCGTCGAGCAGGTGTATGACAACTTGCCGGATGTCGACCGTCAAAATCATACTGTCTAACAGAAGCAAATATGGCCAGAAATATTGAAATCAAAGCGCGAATCGACAGCGTCGAATCACTATGGCCGCTGGTGGTCAAGATCGCCGATGAAGGACCTATCGAAATCATTCAGGACGATACTTTTTTTCCTTGCCCCAACGGACGACTGAAACTTCGCGCCTTCTCCGATTATGACGGGCAACTGATTTTCTATCAACGCCCCGACAGCGCCGGCCCCAAGCAGTCTTTTTATGTGATATCTCCCACCGCATCGCCGGATGCACTCAGGCAAAGCTTGACGCTTGCTTATGGTGAAAGCGGTAGGGTGCGAAAACACCGCACATTGTTCATGGTCGGCAAAACCCGAGTGCATTTGGATAAAGTCGAAGGATTGGGTAATTTTCTGGAATTGGAAGTGGTGCTTGGCGAGGGTGAACCTAACGAAGCCGGTGTGGTAATTGTGCACGCATTGCTGGAAAGGCTGGGTATCTCTGATCATCAGCTTATCGAGGAGGCTTATATCGACCTGCTTGCCAGGCTGGCGGTTGAAAAACCAGAAATCAAACAATTCACTTGAATACTCATCAGAGATTATTACCATGGACGTTTCGCAATTACCTTTCAATCAGTTGATCGGTTTACGGCTAGCCAACTCGGATAGTGGCTTTTTAGTTTGCTTACCGGGAAACCCTCGATACGCCAATCATCTCGGCACCGTCCACGGCAGCGCATTATTGGCGGTTGCCGAAGCAGGTTCCGGAGCGTTTCTTTCACGGCAGTTTTCCGATACCTCAGGCATCGTTCCGGTGGTCAGAAAGCTTGAGGCCAAATTTCGCAAGCCGGCATTAGGGCAGGTTTCGGCCAGATGCAATGTCTCCATTGCAGAGACTGAGCGCTGGTCTTCTGAGTTGACGGCCCGAGGCCGCGTAGTGGCCGCAATTCCCGTTGAGGTTGTCGATGGGGCGGGAGTGGTGGTCATGTCGGCCGTCGTCGAGTGGTTTATCGCTCAAAACGCAACCAATTAATCGAAAAAATTTATGCAAGCAATCGACCGCTCATCCGCTGAGCACTACACATGGGGCGACGGCTGCGACGGTTGGCATCTTGTAAAACGAACCGACATGTCGGTGATCTCCGAGCGCGTGCCGCCCGGCGCAAGCGAAGTACGACATTTTCATGCCAGCGCTCGCCAGTTTTTCTATATTTTGGAAGGTTGCGCCATGATGGAAGTAAACGGCAAACGCATCCAATTATCCGAAGGACAAGGCATTGAAGTCGCTCCAAGGACGCCACACCAATTCATCAATGAATCCAGCGCTGATGTCCGGTTTTTGGTGATCTCTCATCCCACCACAGTAGGCGACCGTACTGAGGTTTAACATCGCCGTTAATCCGAACGCGTTAACGCGCCTCCCTTATGTTTTACGATAGCCGCCATCGGGAGCATCCATGGACAAGATCGACCTCAGAAAAGAATTGAAGCACTTGTATCAAGCCAGCGCCAAAGCGGTCGTGCAGGTTGAGGTACCGCCGTTGAGATACCTGATGGTGGACGGCGAAGGCGATCCCAATACCTCGCAAGCCTATGCGCAGGCCGTCGAGGCCTTGTTTTCCGTATCCTACACGGCCAAATTTATGGTCAAGAAGGGGTCGCAAGCGCTTGATTATTCGGTCATGCCGCTGGAAGGATTATGGTGGGCGGATGATATGGCTGTCTTTGCAGCCAACGACAAGGCAAAATGGAAGTGGACGATGATGATCTTGCAACCTGACTTCGTAGCGAATGACATCGTCGACGCCGCTCTTGCCGAAGTCCGAAGAAAAAAGAATCTGCCCGGTATAGATAGGCTGCGGCTGGAAAATTTCTCGGAGGGTCTTTGCGCTCAGATTTTGCATATTGGCCCATTCTGCGAAGAAGGACCCACTATTGAGCGGTTGCATGCATTCATCGATACCAGGACTAGCCGGATTGGCAAGCATCACGAAATTTATTTGAGTGATATACGGCGCGCAGATCCGAAGAACTGGAAAACCATCATTCGGCAACCCATGAAATGAGGGTTAATGCCACCGCTATGTTACAAGACGACCCATGGACATTACATTAATCAGGCACGGTAAACCGGCGTTCGAGCTGAAAGGCAAAGCCAAAGCGCGAGAGATTGGCGAGATTATCAGAAATTATGATTTATCAGGAATAGCGGACGAAGCGCCGGAAAACGCCAAGCAGCGCGCATCGGCATGCCATGTCGCCGTTTGTAGCGACTTTATCCGTTCTTTGGAATCGGCCAAGGCACTGGGATTTAGCGATATTTTGCTGAGCGACCCCGTGTTTCGGGAAATCGCTACCCCTCATTTCAAACAGGGGGCATTGACGATGTCGGTTAATGCCTGGGGAATACTATTACGGTGTATGTCGGTGCTTGGTTTCGCTGAAAATGGCGAGTCGCTCTCCATGGCAAAACAGCGGGCGCAAATCGCGGCATCGACATTAATAGATATGGCGCATGAGCATAAAAGCGTCTTGTTGGTGGGGCATGGTTTCGTTAATTACTTCATAGCCCAGGAGTTGTTAGCCAGAAACTGGGTCGGTCCCACGAAGCCGGGCCGCGGCTATTGGGAATATGGAGTATATCGCTATCGTGCAATATGACCCGCAAAGGCACAATCCCTCTCGCATTTTAAGTCACATTCAAAAATATGCTCGCATCGATTACCGGCAACACTAAAATACTCGGCGTCATCGCCGACCCGGTTAGCCAGGCCAGAACGCCGGCTATGGCAAACAGACTGCTGGATGAAAGAGGGCGCCTGGGTGATTTTGTCATGCTTCCCATGCAAGTATCGGCAGAAGATTTTCCCGCGTTTATTACGGGCCTGCGCGCCTTGAAAAACTTCGGGGGGGCAGTGGTTTCCATGCCACACAAAGCCGTTGCCGCCCACTTGGCTGATGAACTGACTCCCAAGGCACGCCTGGTCGGTGCCGTGAATGTCATTCGCCGGAACGGTGATGGCCGCCTGATTGGCACCAAGCTGGACGGCGAAGGTTTTGTTGCCGGATTAGCCGGGGCCGGATACAGCGTGAAAGACGCACATATCCTTCTGGTCGGAGCCGGAGGCGCTGCATCGGCGATTGCTTTTGCCCTTGCCAAACACGGCTGCGCTTCACTTTGCATACAAAATCGTACGCCGGATCGGGTGAGTGCTTTGTCGGAGCGCGTCCGTCATGCGTATCCTCAACTTGAGGTAACCACAGCAATCCACGAAACATCCCACTACGATATCGCTATTAACGCCACTTCTCTCGGCATGAAACCGAATGATGAGCTACCGATAGCCAATCCTTTGATACGGCATTGCGACTTGGTAGCCGAATGCGTGATCGCCCCTGAAATGACACCGCTACTCCAGGAAGCGTCCGGCCAAGGGAAAGTCATCCACACCGGCGTTCCGATGTTGGCCGCGCAAATGCATCTGATGCTGGCTTTCATGGGAGCCGAGTGAGATGCAATAGGCCAAGAGCGCTTGTCGATATAGAATAAATCCTAGACTGCGGTTGCAGCGATGGCGGATCATAAGCGAGCTGTATGCCACAGGTTACAAGTTTCACACCATAACCCTGTCAATACTGACAGTTGTTGCAAGACCTGATCCTGAGTTGTAATTAACCCAAAATAATCCGTTTCTATGCGGAAACTGCCGGAGTCAAAATGTTAGGTGAAACCACAGGTACCGTTCGGGTGTTATTGCGACTGGAGGGATTGTGCGTGCTGCTTGCCGCCTGCCTCGCCTACGCAAAATTCGATTTGGACTGGAGCACGTTCGCAATCTACTTCCTGGTGCCTGATCTATCTTTACTCGGTTACTTCGCCGGCGCCAAAGTGGGCGCCATTAGCTATAACACGGCGCATTCATACCTCGGCGCCGTTGTCAGCCTGGTGATTGGTTTTACGGTTCCGTCCCCGATACTTCAATGTGCCGGTTTGATCTGGTGTGCCCATATCGGTTTTGACCGGGCGCTGGGTTACGGACTCAAGTATCCGGCGGGATTCGGCTTTACCCATCTTGGGCGCATCGGCCGATTTGGTGCCAAACATTGGGAAAAACAATAACCGGGTGAGAAGTCTGGACACAACTTCCATACCCAACGCCCTTAGAACGCCGGGTACCGAAGGTTACAGCGAGTGCGCGGCAACATTGATTCTCCAATACGAAACCATCGTATTCGAGGAGCTTCACCGCGCCGAATTACACCTGTTGCCGACAACACCGGGATTTGTTTTGGACATCGGCGCGGGCATTGGTATCGACGCTGCTTGGTTTGCAGCGCGCGGACACAGGGTGGTTGCAGTCGAGCCGACCGAGGAATTCCGCATTGCCGGAATGGCGAGATCCGCGGGCTCTGCAATTGAATGGCTGGATGACGCTTTGCCTTCGCTCGATCGCGTTTTGGCGCGCCGCCAGATGTTCGATACCGTTATTTTGAACGCAGTATGGATGCACTTGAACGAGCGGGAGCGGCGTATTGCAATGGCTAAAGTGGCCGCACTGTTGGCTCCTAACGGTCTCCTGATGTTGTCGCTTCGGCACGGCTCTGTGCCAAAGGGGCGGCGAATGTTCCAGGTGTCAGGCCAAGAAACGGTTAATTTGGCAGGACAACACGGTTTGCGGCCGATTCTAAATGTTCAGGCCGAGTCCTATCAGCTTCTTAACCGCACCAGCGGTGTTGTATGGACCCGCTTGGCTTTCAGACACGCGGAATAGCTTGCCATAAAATTCGTGCGGTTGCGGCTGCTAGTCGTTTGGAATCGTGTATTTTACGGCGCTAGTTGGACCAATTTTCGCCTTATCTCTGCCTCGTCAGCGAAGAATTTGCCAGCCGAGGATTTGACGTACAGATCGTTAAGGTTGATTACGAATTTCAACGCGGCGGTAATCAAATGCAGGTCATCAAACCTAAATAACGAGCTTGGATCAAGTTCAAAAAGGGCACAATTTTTCGCGCTATTTGCATATTTATAAGACTATTTACATGGCAGAATTCAACCACCTTGCTAAGGACCTTCAACAAGACAAAAAAGTTGTGTTCACGGCTCAATCGTGCAAAAACTTTCACCAGCGCATGCTGGTATGCAAACATGCTTTTGAACAGGGAGTGGTTCCAGTAAATCCCTTCAATTTGTTTGGCTATTTTCTCTACGAACTCGTCGACAGAGATTTGGTTAGAAGCGGGAATAACAATCTCTTGAGTCGATGTGATGAATTATGGGTTTATGGCGAAATTAGCGATGGTGTTCTCGCTGAAATTCAGATGTTCAAAGAGTCCGGGAAACCTATGAGATTCTTTGATATATCTAATCTCCCAGCGGAGGTAAAGGAGATTTCCAAGAAAAATCTTGTCTTTGAAGACAATATCAAACAGTACAAGGGCTATATATAGCAATGGGTAAACGTATACCGGACGAAATTTGCGCTTTACCGTAACGTATGCGTTTTATGCCATGGAGGAAGATCGATGAAATACGCTAGATGGATACTCGCGGTTTTGCTGCTGTTGCCGATTTCCGCGGTCGCATTTTTTAAACCCGTTCGGGTGCTGATTCCGGAAGCATTCGGCGTCAGTTGCAACGAACAACACCTATGCGTGGACAATTTTTCAGAGCTTGCGAAGGCGCAATCACTACTCAACGACTCGAAAAGTTATCTTGCCACGCAATGGGGCTTGTCTATTGGCGAGCCGAAGATCATTTTTTGCAGCACGGAGCAATGCCGGTCCACATTCGGCCTATCCAACAAAGCCGGATTCACCTTGGGCAGTTTCGCAATTGCCGTCGCCCCGCGAGGTTGGCAACAACATTATGTGGCGCATGAGCTCATCCATTATTGGCAGGCCGACCACTTTGGCAGCCTGGCGCTGCTAGCCGGTGAGCACTGGCTAATCGAAGGCATGGCCTACGCGCTGAGCAACGATCCGCGAGGGGAACTGCATCAGCCCTTTGAATCCTATCGTCAGCGCTTCAATGACTGGCATAAACGCCATGCCGATATGCCACTCAAAGAATCGCTGGCTGGATGACTCTAAATATGGCAACCAATATTCTTACTGTATTGCGCACCGTTCGGTGCTGGATATATCGGGCCATAAAAACCGGGCTGGTATTGTCAACCGCATTGCTACTGACCGGGGCCGTTTATCAACGCTTCGCGGTAAAGGCCGACTTGGAAAAATACCCGCCACCTGGCCGGATGGTCGACGTGGACGGCCATCTGTTTCATATTAATTGCTCGGGCGCAGGTCCATTGACCGTGATTCTCGAAGGCGGCGCCGGTGCTTCCTCGCTGGCTTGGGCCTGGATACAGCCGGAGGTGGCAAAAAATGCGAAGGTCTGTTCTTATGACAGAGCCGGATACAGTTGGAGCGCGCCAAGCGCGCTCCCCATGGATGCCATTAACACCAGCCGGCAACTTCACGACCTATTGACGGCTGCGAATATTCCCGGGCCCTACATCCTGGTTGGTCACTCTATCGGTGGTGCGTATGCGCGCATGTTCGCCGCGAATTATCCTCAGGATGTGGCGGGATTGGTTCTGGTCGATGCGACCAACCCGTCGGTGCTGGAAACCTATGCCGAAGTCGATTTACCCAAGGTCGAAGATTGGACGCCACCAACCGTTCAGGTATTTCCCTATCTGGCGTCTGTCGGGGCAATGCGCGCGGTTCTTGGCTTGGGGTTGTTCAATCTTGCCGCGGGACTGCCCGCCGATACGGAAGCGGTCGCCAATGCCTTCCTTGCCCAAACCGATTACCTCAAAACCGTCGTTTGGGAATACCGTTTTCTACCGGACACGTTGAAGCAAATTCGTTCCTTGCAACCCTTAAACGATCTGCCGGTAGCGGTAATCGTAGCGGGCCAGTTTACCGGTCTGGATGCCGAGGCTGCGGCAAAATTCATCGATTGGCATCGGAAACAACAGCGCAATTGGCTGAATTTATCGACGAACAGCTCGTTGCGAACCCTTGAAGAAGCCGATCATATATCCCTGATGACCAATCATCGTCATGCTCACGAAGTTGCGAACACGATTTTACAAATGATCGAGACTATTACCGCGAGTGCTGTACAAAGTACTCCCGTTTTCCGAAGTCCTAACGATTCTGCCTCGGACTCCGCATCAGTAAGCACATACTCTACGGCTATGGAGGTCGAGTGAGTTCCAATAATCCTGTAGCGCTTGTCGATACCCAGCAAAATGAATGGAACAAAATAGCCGGTGAAATCTCATTTTCGCTTGAGCCGGACTTGGATAAGTTAGCAACGCTAATTAGCAAGAATGCAAAAATACTGGATTACGGTTGCGGCTATGGCAGGATAACGAGCGAGCTGCGCGCCAGAGGATACGGTTGTTTGACAGGCGTAGATACGTCAATCGAAATGATCAGGCGCGGCTTAAAACACTATCCAACGCTCGATCTACGTTACATCGATAGCCATGAAATACTTGCCGACATTGGAAAATTCGACGTCATTTTATTTTGCGCCGTACTGACCTGCATTCCCATTAAGGCGCAGCGCTTGAAAATCGTCGAATCGGCCTATGAGTCGCTGAATGAAGGTGGCATCATTTATTGCGTCGAATTTCATCGGTCGGAAAACATCCTTTATTCTTCAACGGGCACGTTCACCGCATCTTTCAATGTGGCAATGAAACATTTTGTTCCTACAGAGATTGCTGAAGAATTATCGCTATTTGATGAAATTAGCCATTTTGTCACTGAGGCCGCGACAGTTTCCGGTGCAAAAACCCATGCCATTCATTATTTCGGGAAAAAACGCTAAATTGGAAAACGGATGCGCAATTCGATGAGTGGCGTACTTTATTTTGCAAAGTATCAAAACTCATGATGTATTGGGAATCGAATAACTGAAAGACTACAGGAAATAGCATGACCGTAAAAGAACACCACGACCGGCATCTTGGCGACTTTTATGCATGGATGGTTGGAGACTTCGATGCCAGGCAAAAAGAACATCAACAATTTTTGGTAGCTAACGACCTATCTCCACATAGCACTTCAATCGCCCTAGATCTGGGGGCGGGGCACGGTATACAAAGTGCTTCCCTGGCAAAATTGGGATATACGGTAAAAGCGATTGATTTTAACCAACAGCTTTTATCCGAGTTAAACGACAATACGCAGAGACTTTCCGTTACCGGCTTTAATGACGATATTCGTCTGGTAAAAAAATATGCTGATCCCCAGCCGGAACTCATTATTTGCTGGGGCGACACACTGACACATCTTGAAAGTTTGGATGAAATTAGGCAATTGGTTATCGATTGCTGCGAATCGTTATTTGAAAGCGGAAAATTGGTTTTATCTTTTCGAGATTATTCAACGGCACTCACAGACGATCAGCGCTTTATACCGGTAAAAAGTGACGACACCAAAATACTGACCTGCTGCCTGGATTATGAGGTAGACCGGGTGCGGGTGACGGATTTGTTGCAGATTAAAACGAAAAACGGCTGGCAGCAAAAAGTGAGTTCCTACTATAAAGTCCGTGTCTCTCCAGACGATGTCGTGAAAATCCTTGCCGATTGCGGCTTAAGGGTGACGTTTAACGAAGTCGTCAACCGCATGACGACCATCATAGCGATTAAACCCTAACTTCGAGAGATTGCATGAGCGAATTTAAAGGCGGTTGCATGTGCGGCGCGGTTCAATACGCAGTGAAATCCGAGCCGCGTTTGTCTTTTTTATGCCAATGCAGGCAGTGTCAACGAATCACCGGCACAGGCCATTCGGCCGAGGTTGTAGCATTGGCAAAAGACACAATGATTTCGGGAGCGCTGAAATTTTACGAACTGACTGCCGATAGCGGCAATACCGTTACTAGCGGCTTTTGTCCGACTTGCGGCAATCCGGTATTAAAAACATCATCGGGTTATCCGGGCATGCTGTTTTTCCATGCTGCCTCCTTGGACAATCCCGGTTTGTTTAAGCCGCAAACCGTTTTTTGGCATGCAAGCCATCAGCCCTGGGACTTTGTCGACCCAAGTCTTGAATTAAAAGAACACGTTTAACCTGAGGAAATACCGAAATGAGCATGATGAAACGCGCACTCCTGGTCTTTATTGTATTGGTGTCCTGCGTCGGTTGCGATCAGGTTACCAAGTCGGTAGCCCAATCGTTTTTATCCGAGACCGAAGTCTGGTCGTTTTGGGGCGATACCGTGCGCTTGCAGTTGGCTCACAACCACGGCGCATTTTTGGGCCTGGGTTCGTCGCTTCCTGAAAACCTCCGAGAAAGTCTATTCTCGTTTGCTGTAGCCGGAATGTTAATCGCTTTGCTGGGTTACATCCTGTTTTCAAAGTCGGCCTCGCCGTCCTCGATCCTGGCCTATGCGCTGCTGTTGGCGGGTGGCTTGGGCAATCTGATCGATAGATTGATATACGGCGGTTATGTGGTGGATTTTATCAACATGGGCATTGGGCCGATTCGTACCGGCGTGTTCAATGTTGCCGATGTGGTCGTGGTCGTTGGCGCACTGATGTTGTTTACCGGCATGCCCCGGGCTAACAAACGGCTGTCTGAGCGATGAACCCGTTCAGCGAATATCCGCAATATGATGCCCTGGGTCTGGCTCAGTTGGTGCAATCCGGCGAGGTTACGGCAGGGGAATTGCTGAAGGCGGCTCAGGCGCGATTGGCCGCGTGCAATCCGTTGCTGAATGCCGTCGTTACGCCGATGGATGATCTAGCGGAATCGCTGGTGAAAAACCTAGGCAACCGTGGACCGTTTACCGGCGTGCCGTTTCTGGTCAAGGACTTGATGCTGCGTTTCGCGGGTATCCCTATGTCGAACGGCAGTGTGGCCATGAAGGATTACCGTCCCGCCGCCGATAGCGAGATGGCCGCTCGGCTCAATGCCGCCGGACTAATTTCCTTCGGCAAGACCAACACCTCGGAGCTGGGCGCATCGTCGCTAGCCAACAATGCCGTATTCGGCAGCACTCGCAACCCCTGGGACTTAAACCTCAATTCGGGTGGCTCCAGCGGTGGTAGCGCCGCTGCTGTGGCCGCCCGCATCGTGCCTATGGCCTATGCCAGCGACGGCGGCGGTTCGATCAGATTGCCGGCGTCCTATTGCGGCATCTTCGGTTTCAAACCGTCCCGAGGCTCGAACCGCTTCGAGGATTTTTCTAAGGCTTGGGGCGGGGCGGTGGTCAGCCACGTCTGCACGATCAGCGTCCGCGACAGCGCCGCCTATCTGGATTGGGTAGCCGGCAACTCCGATCCGGCTTCCACGTCTTACCTGCACGCCGCCAGCCAGCCACCGAAAAGGCTGAAAATAGCGCTGATCAACCAAGCGCCGGTCGAGACCTTGATACACCGCGACTGTCTCTCGGCCGGGGCCAAAGCCGCCAAACACTGCGAAGCACTCGGCCACGTGGTGGAGGAGGCGGTCTGGAATTTCGACGGCCGCGAATTGATGCGGGCCTTTCTGACCGTGGTTTTTTACTATACCGCACGGGATGTCGCCAACATGGCGCAACTGCTGGAGCTGACCGAGCCTCGGCTGGCCATCGAGTTGAACACCCGGCTGCTGGCCGGCATCGGCAAAGGCGTGAGCGACGAACAGCTGCAGCAGGCCTTGGCGGTTTGGCAGCGGATCGCCGGACGGTTGGCGGAGTTTCATCGCCGCTACGATGTGATTCTGACGCCGACGGTCGCGACGCCGCCGTTGGCGGCCGACGCCCTCGATCCCACAGTTGTGGAACGATGGCTTATGCGCGGATTGCTGGCAACCGGCTTGGCCGACAAATTGTTCTCCAACCGCTTGCTGGATGCGATCATCAGTAAAGCCGTGCAGCAAACGCCGTGCACCCCGCTTGCCAACATTACCGGCCAACCGGCCATGTCGGTGCCGCTGTATTGGAGCGACGACGGCTTGCCGCACGGCGTGCAGTTCATGGCCGCAACCGGTAACGACCGGCTGTTGTTCCAACTGGCCGCCCAGCTCGAACAAGCCGAACCTTGGAAACACAGGATGCCGCCGTTATGCAATCAATAAAATTTAGCCAATACGGCGCTGCCGACGGTCAGCCGGTGATCTATTTCCACGGTACGCCGGGTTCGCCTGACGAATGCGAAATTTTTGATCTTCATGGCAAACAACATCATCTGACCATCATTTGTTATGACCGCTCGACCATAGCTCCTCGCTTGCAAGGCGACGTTTATTACCAATGCATAGCCGATGAGATTGCCAAGAAGGTTGGCGCTAACCCCGTCGATTTTATCGGCTTTTCGATCGGCGCTTTTATTGCCTTGCAAGTCTGCCGCGCGATGAGCGGCAAAGTCCGCAGCCTGCATTTGGTTTCCGCGGCTGCGCCGCTGGATGCTGGCAACTTCATCGACGTAGCGGCGGGAAACGCCGTTTTCCGATTGGCTCAAAATCATCCGTCCGCTTTTATGTGGCTGGCTCGAGTACAAGGATGGCTAGCGAGTAGGTTTCCCGGCCTGTTGTTGCGGATGTTGTTTTCCAGCGCGGCCGGCGAAGACAAGGTTTTAGCAGAGGACAAGACGTTTCGGACCACCATGACCAAAATGCTCAAAACCTGTTTCAAGTGCGATTCGCTAGGCTATGCTCGCGACATCATCGCCTACGTGCAGCCCTGGAAAGCGACGCTGGCCGATGTCAGCACCGATACTCATATCTGGCACGGCGCGGAAGACAACTGGTCGCCGGTTGCGATGGCGGATTATTGGGCATCGGCGCTGCCTGACTGTTCGAACATCACGGTACTGGACGGGCTTTCCCATTATTCCTGCCTGCATCGAAGTGCGCCGACGATCTGTATGTCGATCAACACCTTAAATTAGCCGAGGAATTTACGCACCCATGACCAAATCAATCGCACTGCTTGGCGAATACACTCCGACATTTTCGCCGCATCTGTCGACCAATACCGCCATCGAACATGTCAAGGCGGCGTTCGGTTTGGATATTAGCTCCGACTGGGTTTCAACTGCCGACATCGACCAAACGCTGTTCGAGCGCTGTTCCGGTATCTGGATCGCCCCCGGCAGCCCATATAAGAACATTGACAAAACATTGGCGGCAATTCGCCATGCCAGAGAAAACAACATCCCATGCTTCGGTACCTGCGGCGGCTTTCAACATATGATTATCGAATATGCTCGCAACGTGTTGGGATTTAAAGACGCACAGCATGCCGAGTACGATCCGTATGCCTCGAATTTATTTATCTCGCAGTTGGCTTGTTCGCTGGCCGGACGCGAGATGCAACTGAGCTTCGAACCCAACTCTCGCGTGGCAGCCATTTACGGTGCAACGACGGCTACCGAGCAGTATTACTGTAATTTCGGCATCAACCCGGACTATGTCGATGCGCTGAAACAAGGTCCCATGCAAATTAGCGGTGCCGATGCCGAAGGTGATATCCGGGTGATCGAGTGGCCTGGACATCCATTTTTCGTCGGTACGCTGTTCGTGCCGCAAGCCCGATCCACGCCGGAACGACCGCACCCTTTGGTTTCGGCTTTTTTAAGGGCCGTGGAAAACCTATGAATGCTTATCTCATTTTGGATCTAACGATCCATGATTTTGATCGATTCCGAGAATACATCTTGAAAATACCGGCAGTCATAGAAAAACATTCCGGAAGGTACGTGGTCCGGGGCGAACAGCCTACCGTTATAGAGGGTGATTGGACGCCTGAAAGGGTTGTTGTCATCGAGTTTCCATCACGAGAACAAGCTAACGGCTTTCTTCAAGACCCCGAAGCGCAACCGCTTTTTTCATTGCGCCATCAAACGACTACCAGCAAACTCGTTTTAGTGGATGGATGTTTGTAACGCAATCGTAAAGTCCAACATATCAATGGTTAGATCATCAAAATGGCGCAAATCAAAATATACGGCATCAAAGACCATCTCAACCCCATCAAACGGCCATTGTCCGATGTGATTCATGAGTGTGTGGTGGAAGCGCTGCAGTTTCCGCAAGATAAGAGAGCGCATCGATTCTTTCCTATGGAAAAAGACGACCTGTTCGCGCCATGCGGCAGGACCGACGCCTACACGATTATCGAAATCAGCATGATCACCGGCCGGGAGACCGCCACCAAGAAAAAACTCATCCGTTTGCTGTTCGACCGCATTCAGGAACAGATCGGCATTGCCCACCAGGACATCGAAATTTGCATATATGAAAGTCCTGCCTGCAATTGGGGATTCCGCGGCATGCACGGCGACGAAGTGACCTTGAATTACCAAATCAATGTCTAGTGCCAGCAACACTTAAGCGGCCAGTATCCAGCAAGAACACATGTATATACCTAAGCATTTCGAAGAACCCAGCATCGATGTCATGCAGACATTGATACGCGATTATCCGCTAGCAACATTGGTCGCCTCATCCGCCAGTGGTTTGAACGCAAACCACATTCCGTTGCATTGGGTAGAGGAGGGCGGTTCACCTTACGGCAGCTTGCGAGGTCATATCGCCCGCTCGAATCCGCTGTGGACGGACTTCGACCCGCAAACCGAAGTATTTGCGGTGTTTCAGGCAGAAAACGCCTACATCTCGCCATCCTGGTATGCGACCAAACCCCAAACCGGCAAGGTGGTGCCCACCTGGAATTATGCCGCTGTGCATGCTTACGGCAGGCTACGGGTGATTGATGATTCAGTTTGGATTCGCCGGCAATTGGAGTCTATGACGCGGGAGTTCGAAGCTGGTTTTCCCGAGCCCTGGTCTGTATCGGACGCGCCTGCCGATTTTACCGAACGCTTGATCACACAGATTATCGGCATAGAAATCAGCGTGACGCGGCTGCAAGGCAAGTGGAAAGTCAGCCAAAACCAGCCGCCGGAAAACCAAAATAGCGTGATCAAAGCTTTGCGAGAATCCGGCCAGTCGGCCATGGCGAGTTTGGTCGCCGATGCAGCCAAGCCTTGAGTCCGACCATTGAGAGAAGTCGTCATGAAGCCATTTGCAGTTCGCCAAGCTACGCTGTCTGACCTGGAAGCACTCATTCCGTTATTCGACAGTTACCGCCGGTTTTACGGTAAACCCAGCGATCCGAATGCGGCGAAATCATTTTTGCGGGATCGATTCGAACACGGCGAATCGGTACTGTTCCTGGCCGAGCAGGACAATAGAACCACCGGCTTTGTCCAGCTATACCCCAGCTTTTCGTCCGTCTCGCTGGCTCGAACCTTCATTCTCAACGATCTATTCGTCGATGCCGGATTTCGTAGGCAAGGCATTGCCGGTCGGCTCATAGCTGCGGCAGTCGAATATGCGGCCAGCTTGGGCGCTGTTCGCCTGACCTTGTCAACGGCAGTAATCAACACCGAGGCGCAGGGGCTTTATCGAACAACAGGCTGGACGCGCGACGAACAGTTTTATGTCTACCATTTGCCGATCCCGGCCATTGAACTTTTAAGCGAATAAATCATGAATGCTTTGTATGATTGGTTCGGTATGAACCAAGAAATTTTTTACGCCGTTAATGGCTGGCATGGACCTTTGATTGATGCGTTGATGTTGACTGGTACAGCGGTTGGTGACTTCAGAAATATGCCTTGGATACTTGGTGTAATACTCCTTGCGATCGCCTTTCAGCAACTATTTCCGTTTAATGCGGAGCGGCTCCCATCGCTGCCAGGCTTGAAACAGCTGCTAATGCGTTTAATGCTCGGTTATATGGTGACTGCGGGAACTGTGGCACTGTTGAAGATCGGGTTCGACATGCCTAGACCTAGTGCCGTGCTGCCCTCAGGACGTGTTACCGTTTTGGCTCTGCCGGAATCAAGACACAGTTTCCCCAGTGGTCATTCTGCGTTTGCGATGCTGATCATGACGATGTTTTGGCCGTTATTAACAATTCGCGATCGGTTGTTGTTAGCCGTTATGACGCTATGGGTAGGCCTATCGCGAATCAATGTGGGAGCCCACTTTCCGGCTGATGTGTTGGCGGGTTATGTCTGTGGGATAGTCGGCGGCTTGCTTGCCAATAAGGCCGTTATGAGTCGGCTAAGATGAAAATACTGTAGATGTGTAATGCTTAGGAGAACGGGAATATGAAACATCACATCATCACCGTAATGATTTTAGCGGTAGCCGTGGCTTGTTATCTGGCCGGCTATTCCGGTGTTGGTAAAACCGCCTTCATCGTTGGCGCAGGCTTCGAGACGTGGTTTTGGATTCGGCTCTTGATCAAACGTCCGTCCGCTTAAAGCAGATTAGTGTTCGACGCTGATTGGCAGCCGGGTACGTGGCGCGCGGCAGATCGTTCACCGGTGGGCACAAGCTGAAGCGCCTCTTACTAATTGCCAAAACAGAGCCCCGATGCACCATTCAAACGAAATGTTAAGCCAGGAACTGGTGGCGATGGCAAAAAACGACCTTTCAGTACGGGAGGCGTTGGTCGCCGATGGCTCTCTAGGCCACGCTCTCTATCACCCGCATATGGAAGCCGTACATATCAGCAATGCCGCTCGCCTGATGGCCATCATGGACCAATATGGTTGGCCCGGAAACAGTCTGGTGGGCGAGGAGGGAGCTTGGGCGGCCTGGTTGATCGTGCAACATGCTATCGGCAATCCCCCATTCATGCGGCATTGCCTATCTTTGCTGAAGCAAGCCGCTGCCAACAACGACGTGATGTCTTGGCAAGTTGCGTTTCTGGAAGACCGCATTCGCATGTATGAGGGAAAACCTCAATGTTACGGGACTCAATTCCAGCCGAATAAGAACGGCGAACTGGAACCGTATCCAATCGAGAATCCGGAATCCGTCAACGATCGACGGCTTGCGGTCGGTTTGAATACCATCGAGGAAAGAACCGCCGAATTAACAGCGCAAAGCACTCGCGAGAATATTTCAACCCCGCCCGACCTGGACGCGCAATATCAACAATGGCTTTATTCCGTGGGCTGGAGGGTCGCAAGTTGAAGCCCGACAACCGGTTCGGATATTGTTCGATTTTCTCGTACCATCCAACCCTCCGTTGGCTGACATGAAATTGGTATGGTCTCGGCGCTTTCGCTTCTTGTGCTTCGGGTTGGCAATCACATGTTTTGCCGCGCTATCGGGAGCCGTTTATCAAGCCGAAAGAACCGTGGCCGACCTTGCCGCATTCCCGCCACCTGGGCGCATGATTTCGGTGAATGGCGTGAAGCTTCATCTTTACCGCATCGGTTCCGGTTCGCCAACGCTGGTTCTCGAAGCGGGCCTTGGCGAAAACGTGTTGAGTTGGCATCCGGTCCAAGCCAAGCTTGCACAGACCATGCGCGTTTGTGCCTACGACCGCCCCGGATTGGGCTGGAGCGATCCCGTAGACACAGCCATCCACCCGGAAGATGTAGCTAAAAACCTGCATACGCTACTCAACGATGCCGGTATTACGCCGCCTTTTGTGCTGGTCGGTCATTCTCGTGGCGGAATCTACGTGCGTGCTTTCTATCACCAGTTTCCCGAAGATACGCAGGGTATCGTTCTTGTCGATTCGACGCATGAGCAAAGCCCGATGCACCAGTATCCCTATGCCTCGTGGGACTACCGCAAACAAGCCATACAGATTGCAGTGGCCGAGCCGTTATCGCGAATTGGTCTCGTAAGGCTGTTGGGGATTGCCGATGCCGACCGCAAGCCTTCTCCGCTACCGGCGGCAATCCTGGCAGCGAAAACGGCGGTACAGAATCGCACCGATACCGCTCATGCGGTGGTCAATGAAATTGCCGTCATGCGCCGAGGGCTCGATCCGGCCACACCGCCTCCGGGCAGCTTAGGCAATCTCGTGTTATTGGTTCTAACCGCCGGCAACTTGGTGGACCTGGATTATGTCGCGCGCGAAGCGGAGAGATCGGGCAAAGATGTCGAAGCGGAAAAAGCACTTGCCAAAATTCAACAGGCCGAGCAGGACGAACTAGTCCATCTGTCCAGCCATTCACGGCTTATCATCGTCAGCAACAGCGGCCATTTCATCATGCAGGATCAAGCCGATGAATTTGTCGGCGCCGTGAGCGAGTTTGCGAAACCTCTTGCTCAGAAATAGGATGGCGAACGGCTGACCAATTTTTCCGCCGGGCTTGCGCGAAGTGCCAAAATCAACGTTTAAGAAACCAAGGGGATATATCGCTCGTGTTCGAACTCTACATTGCCAATAAAAACTACTCATCATGGTCGCTAAGACCTTGGATACTGATGCGTGAGCTCGGCATACCATTTGTCGAAAAGCTCGTCCCGTTTGCCCAAACCGATGAAACTAACGCCTTCCACAGTTTTTCGCCGACCGGAAAGGTACCCTGTCTGATCGACGGCGAAACAGTGGTCTGGGATTCGCTGGCGATTACCGAATATTTAGCCGAGCGAACGCCGGCGGTTTGGCCGGCCGATGCCTTGGCACGAACCTGGGCGCGTTGCGCGGTTGCGGAAATGCATTCGGGGTTTCAGGTACTGCGGTGCGGATTACGAATTCAAATTGCATCGCCTTCGCCGGCCTTGGAAAAGGATCTGGCGCGACTGAATGACCTATGGCATGAGGGCCTGACTCGCTTTGGCGGTCCCTACCTGGCTGGACCTGCTTTTACCGCCGTCGACGCTTTCTTCGCGCCCGTCGCGTTTCGCGTACAAACTTATGGACTGGAAATGACTCCGGCTTGCCGAACCTACGTCGATCGCTTGTTGGCCTTGCCCGCCATGCGTGACTGGTATGCGGCTGCGCTAAGCGAGACCTGGCGAGATGAAGAACACGAACAGATGGCCAGAAACGCCGGAACTTGGCTAGACGACTATCGTAAGGTTGGCTTGTAACCTCCGCTGCAAAATTTAAACAATGTCATGAAATACGCCAGTCGCCCCAGCCGAAAGCATTAGAACCATCGACTTAAACCTAACCGACAACCACGATATGATCAAAAAAGTAGGTAGCACAATCATTAATGCCAAACACCGCGCCACCTGCCATTGCGGCGCGGTGGAACTCGAACTCGATCTTCTCGACGGCATTGTCGATCCACGCCGTTGCGATTGTTCGCTATGCCGGCGCAAAGGCGCCATTATGGCATCGGTTCCGCTATCGGGAATCAGGGTCGTTAAGGGTCAAGAGCACTTAAAGCTTTATCAATTCAACACCATGAGCGCCAAACATTATTTTTGTTCGAATTGCGGCATCTATACCCACCATCAACGCCGTTCGATGCCTAGCCAGTACGGCTACAACGTCGGCTGCCTGGAAGGTGTTAATCCGTTTGATTTGGGCGAAGTGCGAACCGGTGACGGTATCAATCATCCGGCGGACCGGCAGTCGCGTTGATCAGCGAGCTATCGGTCAAGATTTTTTATGTCTAATTTCCAAGACGCTCCGCTGCAGTCGAGACACCATGGCATGGAAGCTGAAAACGTATATCAGGTTTTCGATTGGCTTTGGTGTTCCGCGCAACTGACTGAGAAGGACATCGCCAAACTTCCGGCGCTTGGCATAGAGGCGGTGATTAACTTGGCGCCGCCAACGGCTAGCAACGCATTGCCAGGCGAAGCAGAATTGGTTGCAGCCCAAGGCATTGCATATATGCAAATTCCCGTGGCGTGGGAACACCCCAGACTTAATCAGTTGGAACAGTTCTTGGGTGTTATCAAGGTATTCGAAGGACATAAAGTCTGGGTGCATTGCGCAAAAAATATGCGAGCATCCTCGTTCATTTATCTCTATCGCAGGCTGTACTTGGCGGAAGAGGAGGTGATTGCATCGTATCCGATGAGCGAAATCTGGGCGCCGAATCCCATCTGGCAAACGTTTATTCGTAATGTACTGAGTACAGCGCTCTAGCTCATTCACTGGGCTGGTTGTTTCAACCTGATGGGGTTTGAATGGCATATCGTTTTAAATGTACTAAGGAATCATCACGACATGATTAAAATTTGGGGAAGGCGTAGCGCATACAATGTGCAGAAGGTGTTATGGACTATTGGTGAGTTGGGTTTGGCATATCAGCATATTGATGCCGGCGGCAGTGCGGGCGGTCTCGATCAGCCCGATTTTCAAGCCATGAATCCGCATGGCCGTATACCGGTGTTGGTCGATGACGACCTGACAGTTTGGGAGTCCAACAGCATCGTCCGCTATTTGTGCGCCAATTACAGTCGTGATCATTTGTGGGCCGAAGCGCCGGCAAAACGCTCGATGGCGGAGCGCTGGATGGACTGGGAGCTGGCAACACTGCAACCAGATTTTCTGGATTTGTTTTGGGGATTTTACCGCACGCCGGAGGCACTACGGGATCAGCAGAAAATTCAGCATGCCGCTATGCGCTGCCAAAAACATTTTGCCATCTTGGATGCGCATCTTGCCGAACAGGCTTTTTTGGCGGGCGATGCGTTCAGTATGGGCGATATTCCCGTCGCCACCTCGCTTTATCGATATTTTGAAATGGGCATTCCCACTCCGAAAATACCTAATGTTCGCAGATGGTACGCTGCGCTTTGCGAACGTAAAGCTTACCGCGAACATATCATGACCACCTTTGATGAGTTGTACGCTCGACAAACGTTTTAATGCCGTTGGCAAGTAGAGAAAAAAATGATTTTGGAAATTGCAATACTCAACGTCATTGCCGGACGGGAGCTGGAGTTTGAGACTGCCTTTCGTAAGGCGTCAGGCATTATCGCCTCAATGAACGGCTATATTTCGCATCAATTACAGCGCTGCATAGAAAACCCCAACCGATATGTATTGTTGGTCAATTGGGATTCGCTGGAGGATCATACCGAAGGCTTTCGCGGCTCAATCCAATACGACGAATGGCGTGCCTTACTGCATCACTTCTATGAACCGTTTCCGACGGTAGAACATTACTCGCTGGTGATGGAAAATCACCTCTAACACTTCTTCCTGTGTTACTGAGGAAAACGGTACTCCTAATAACAATGGCTATGGTCTTTATCGACTTCGACCAACGCCCCAATATTTAGGCAAACACAACATGCACATTTTCGAAAAACTCGGCGGCATCGCCATCATCGTGGGATCTTTATTGCTCAGCGCCTATGCGGTCTTGTTCCCGATCTTGTTACCGTTAGGGACGGGGGCTTTCGACTATGCCGAGGTGGTGCGCTGCCCAGGCTGGGTACCTTTAGCGCTGGTCGCCTTCGCTGGCGTGTTAGCGTTGCTGGTGGGGTTTTATGCCGTTTATGCCAAGATGCGTGACACGGCTGGATTGCGCGGTGCCGTCGGTTTTTTATTCGTGGAGGCGGCTTATTTGTTGCAGGCCTGCAAGGTGACTTGGGAGCTGTTTCTTTACCCAGTGATCGCCCGCTATCCGGAAACCGCTTTTCTGTTACGAGACGCCGTCATCAAAAACGATCCGGCGGTGTTGGCGTTTAGAATTTCGGCATCCGCGACGATATTGATCGGCATCGTGTTGTTTTGTCTGTCGATCTATCGTTCGACTATCTATCCCAAACCCGCGGCGGTATTGATCTTCACCGGAGCTTTGGTTTACGCGCTAGGGCCTGCGATTTCGGTATTCGTGTCTATCGTTGGGATTTTCATCTTTGCCATGGGCTGTATGTTGCTTGGGGTTCGCTTGCTACGCTGACTGCGACGGCTTCCTTTCGTAGTTCAATCAAACCGCGCATCTTGATTGGCGAAAACGCTAGAGCCCCTGAGCCGCCGGTGCTAATCTGCCGCCATCTTGGCTTGCAGGAATTTTACGATGAACGATATTCGCGATCCGGTTTACGCGCGACTGCTCAAGGCGGCGCTGGAGTGTTTCCTTGCCGACGAATACCACAAGGTTACCACTCGTGCAATTGCCGACAAGGCAGGCGTGAACGTCTCGATGATCCGTTATTACTTCGGCAACAAGGAAGGTCTCTATGAAGAGATGATACGTGAGACGCTCAAGCCCATCCTGGACATGCTCGACAGCGATACGCTGTCCGACGTCGGCGGCTTCACCGAATATCTGCGCTTCTATTACGACACCATGTGCAAGCATCCCGAGTTTCCCAAGCTTATTCTCAAGGTGCTTGCCCTCAACCACGGACCGGGCCGACGTTTTATCCTGCAATTGTTGGAACGTGGCCGCAGCGGTGGCGCGCGGCGGCTGGAACAACTGAAGGCAAGCTGTCAGGTCGATCAGGCGATCAATCCCGACGTGGCGCGGATAGCTTTCGTCAGCCTTGCAATGATGCCCATGCTGCTGAAAGACATCTTCGAGGAACAGATGGGCGGGCAGATGGACGAAGCCTTCCTCGACGAACTCGCCGCGCTTAACAGCAAACTGTTGGCGGCTGGCATGGCCATCGCACAACCGGGAGCATTGACATGAGATTGCAAAAGAATGCCGGCGCGGTGCGCCGTTTCGCCAAACTCGCTCGATTCGGCGCCTGGCTACAAAACCTGCCCAATAAACTCGTGCCGGCGCCGTTCCGCCTGATCCAGATCGGTTCGGCTTATTGGCAATCGCGGGCGTTGTATGTCGCCGCGCGACTAGATATCGCCGACGCGCTGGCCGATGGCGCGTTAAGCGCCGAAACCCTGGCCGAACGAGTCGCCGCCGACGCCGATGCACTTTACCGCTTGCTGCGCATGCTGGCGGCGGTGGGGGTGTTCGAGGAAGTCTCGCCGCGTCGCTTCCGCAACAACAAGCTTTCGTCTTGTTTGCGCCCGGATCATCCCCAAAGCGTGCGGGCGATGGTGCTGATGCACAATTCGCCGGAAATGAGCCGGCCGTGGTTCGAACAATTGGAACAGGGCGTGCGCAGCGGCGTGCCGTTCGAATTGGCGCACGGGCAGGCTTTTTACGACTACATGGACAGCCACTCGCAGCGGACAGCAGGCCATTGTGTCGCCGAAACTTGAGTGGCGATACTTCTGTCACGCTTGCATCCCTGGCAGGCCCCGCCTCCCGTGTGGTCGGCAAAACGGTGGCGTCCGACGATCTGCCGCACTCGCGCCAGTGCATTCCATTTGTTCTACGCATTTCCGGTATCAATTGAGCACGTTGAGTAAGGCGCGAAGATTAGGCGCTTGTTACAGTAGCGCTCGATTGAGGAGGTATGAAAGTGGACGATAAAACGGCCAGCGCGGCCTATGCCATGCGTTTCGATAGGGTTTTCGATTACATAGACCAACATCTGTTCAAGCCGTTGTCGGTCGACGAACTGAGCAAACAGGCCAATTTTTCCCGATTTCACTTTCAACGCCAGTTCTCCGCTTACACCGGGTTGAGCACGACGCGCTACATTCGGTTATTGCGCTTACGCAAGGCGTCTTACCAACTGGTATTTCAGGAGCGGCGCAGCATTACCGATATTGGCCTGGACGCCGGTTTCGAGAATGCGGAATCGTTTTCCCGCGCGTTCAAAAAATGCATTGGACAAACGCCTACTCAATTTCGAAAGCACCCGGCATGGCAGCCATGGAATGAGCGCATGCTATTACCCAAACGCCTAAGGAGTCCCCGGATGAACGTTACCATCGTCGATTTTTCAGAAACCCTAGTCGCAGCGCTGGAGCACCGTGCATCACCCAGCCTGCTTATGGACACGGTCAGAAAATTCATAACCTGGCGTAAGCAAAGCGGCTTGTCGCCGATCATCAGCAGTCGGACGTTTGGTATCGCGTATGACGACCCGACTAACACGCCCACGGACTCATTCCGATTCGATGTCTGCGGGGAGGTCAAGCAACTCGTGCCGGCCAATTTGCACGGCGTGGTCAACAAGCAGATTCCGGAAGGGCGATACGCCGTGGTGCGCCATATCGGTTCAACCGACCGTATCAGCGACAGTGTTTATTACCTCTACCGGGAGTGGCTGCCGGAAAGTGGTGAGGAATTGCGGGAATTTCCGGTATTTTTTCATTACATCAAACGCGTGTCTGAAACGGCCGAACACGAACAGGTTACCGATGTTTATCTGCCTTTGGTGTAAGCGGAAAGCGGTCTAACTGCCGAGCTAGGGTAAAACTCGGGGTGCGTGGAGAGCAGGGCCGGGTGAAGATAATCTTTGCCATCCCTTGTGAAAAAGCGGAAGACTAAGATTTAGCTTTTCCGATGGCCTCCAGGGAGAAGAGTGAGTAAGCAGGCGTGTCATCGGTGTAAAAAAATCAGAACTGCGATCGCCTTGGTAAACACCTGCGCTTGGTCGACCTACGCCGATTTCTTCCGCAATAAATAGCCGGAATAAGCCACGTGTTCCCGGCCGGCGACATCGACTAGAAAGCCGGTAGTAACGAACAATCGATCGATCAAACCAGCGTTGTGTGGTGTAGCGGATTTGAGATTCCAAAAAGCCAATCATCACTATCCAATAATCAGAGAATCAAGTTAAACAACTGCTTTCCGTGGCGATGAACGGGTGAATCTTGGCGCCTCGGCCTTTGTTCAAAACCTGAATGAAGAGATCATTGATGAGACTTACGTCGCCTCGTGGACAAAGACAGCCACGGGCCATTCCGAGACGTCATAGTTGTAGCGATTGCTAACGACGGCGGCCAGATCCGTCAACAGAATCGAATCAATGGTGCTGCCAACCATGCCATCCGATAATGAGTCAAAGCCAACGTGAGCGACTTGGACTTTAGTGGCGAGCCACAGGGATGCGGAGTCAGCAGAAAAACATCATAATTTCAGTGTGAAATTTTCTGACAACAAAGAGTGTGTTGTGAAGATCTGGCACCTAAAAGCCAAGGAATTGAGACGATGAGGCGTTTCATTAGTGACAGTATAGGTTTTAGTATAGTAAATTAAGTTTAATATAAAAAAATCCTTATATTTCATGGGTAATACATTGCTGCATCATCGGCGTGTGTTGCATTTTCTCGTCTTGCTTGGCGCCTTGTGTTTTCTGGTTATTCATTTTTAAATATTTGATATATAAGTAATATTTTTTATTAAAATATTATCGACACTTATAAAAATTTATCTGCACTTTAGCGGGTAGTGTAGGTTTTAGTATGGGTTCCTTCAGGTTGTACATGTGCCTTCATTCGTAAAAAAAACCTATACCAAATGCAATTCTACGCCTGCACCGCAACAGCTTTGCAACCTGGGCGGGAATGGCGTTTGATGGTTACCCTGGAATATGTTTGTCTGCGAAGGTGAGAATCTGATTTTGTCGCTATAGAAGCTGTATTGATGGATGTATTCGGCAGGTATCGATTGGTCATTGGCCGGCTGTGTCGTTTCTATTGGCTATTGTCGCCTGGGAGGCTTTGAAAAACCAGTGTGATTCTCGCAGTGATCCAGTATTAGAAGCCAACTGGACATGTTTACCGCCATAGTGCCTCAGAGGCTTCAACTGAAATTGCGAGGATGTTTTACACGATGCTAAGCGACATGGCGGATTTATGATCCACTTTAATTAGCCGAGCAATGGCTTTTGATTTGATTCAAAAGTACGCTGCAATATCGCTCGTGCAGGCTGGGATATTACGATGCGAGCTAGGCGCTGCGTTGGATTATGCAATGGATGCAGGCAGACTGCCTGAAGCCGCGGTAGATTGGTGGCGCTTAATTTTGGCGTCTGCGACAAGATTTATGAGCTCAAATAGCCCATTTACCCAGCCGTGTCTAAAAGCTAAGCCCGCTTTACGCGGGCTTTTTTGTGCCGATTGCTTTGAATTAGCCGTTGGCCGCAGAGAGCTCGACGCTTCGTTCGAAATAGTCTCCCTGTACCAGATCAAAGCCGGTGTTACGAGCCAATGCGGCTGTGCGTTTGTCATCGATTTGCAGTATGAAGCTTCGGCTGTTGATCGAGCTTGCCAAACTGCTTAATTGTTGGAGTTTTTCCAGGAGTTTATTGTCGCGGATGCGGTCCAATTCCAGCGCCGAGATGCCGACGAAGTCGGGCGCAGCGCGAGTAATTAACTCGAAGGCCGATTTTTCCAGCGAGTGATAATCAAACTTCAATGCCAGTTGGTAACCGCGGCGTTGATAATTTTGCAGGCCGCGCAGCAGCAATTGATAAAAACCGGCATAGGCGTTGTTTGCTGTCAGTGTGATGGTGACGTTGGCGGTTTGCAGGCCGCAGGCCACTATGACCTCTTCAAAATAGGCGCCGTGATCTTCCTTGACACCGAGAATGTGCCGAGGGTCGACTTCCAGAAACAATAATTCGTCGAGATGCGCTTGCGGCAAATAGTTCAGCATATGCACGGCTCGCGACATCCGGTCGAAGTTGATGATGGACTCGACATTAGCCTGTTCGGCCTGGGGCTGGGCCAGATATTGTTCCAGCTCGCTGCTTTGTATCGTTTGTTTGTGAATAGTGGACACGTTCAGTTGCGCAATGTGACCGATAACATTGGCCGTGCGCAAAGTCTGGCGCAGCGGCGACAATCTGCTGCCGATGCAGATGGGGCCGAATGCCCCGTGCACCGCGCCGTTATCCAGCACAAACGGCCGTAAGCCGTTATTGTGTTCCTGCTCCAGTCTATCGTTAAAATATTCGACTAATTGTTGTAAAGGCATGAGTATCTGTCCAGTAAATCCCTAATAACTGATGGTTTGCTAATAAACGCAGAGGGTAGCGAAACTAACTCATTAAATAAAACGATAATATTTGAAATTAATATGCCTAAATTAGAAGTGCAGCCGCAAAGCCAGGCATGCCGATTTTTAGGAAAGTGGTCAAACGCGATATGACGTGTAGGTATATCTGAACGAGCGGGTGTTTCTATTCGTAGTTTGGAAATGGAACTCGTCCGAGTAGGGCTCGGACAAGTCCCGACAAGCCGAGTTGCCGGCTGGAAATGCCTTAACGCTGGATGTTTGGCGTTTGGAGCCGATGGAATTATTCGCGAACCCGGATCAGATCGTGGCAGCTTTTGCAGGTAGCGCCGACTTTGCCGAATTGGGCTTTAACTTCCGCCGCATCGCCATTGGCCGCCACTTTTTGCAATTCGTTGGCTTCCTTGATGAAAGTCGCTTCGATTTCTTTTACTTCGTCCTGTTTTTCGAAAAATTCAGGTTTCAGACGGGTCGGTTTCCAGCCGGTGCCTTTATCGGTGCCTTGCCCGTAAAGGCTGAGCAGGCCGGAATTGGCGACTGCAGCAACGGCGTTAGCGGCCGCGATTACCTGATCCTTGTTAAAGGTTTCCGGATGGTCGGCTGCCTGCGCTTTGATTTTCGCGGTATTCCAGCCCAAAAACGAGTAGGCCGATTGGCGGAAGCGGATTTGGTCTTCCACTTCGCCGGCCACGGCCGCCGTCGTGGCAGCGCCCAGCGCCAGTGCGACTATCAGTTTCAATTTCATGGGTTAACTCCTTGTGGTTGTAGAAAATGTAACGTTTAAGTTTTTGGATGGGCCGTAGCCGTTTGGAAGCTGGCCAACGGCGCCAGATAATTCACAAAGCCGCCGCTCCAAACGCCCCAGACTACCGTCACCGCGATCAACAAGGTGATGACGAAACGGAACGGCCCGACCGGTTTGACCGGGGAGGGCGCCAGGGATCTGGGCAATTGCTTTTTGCCGGTCAGCATGGCGCCGACCAGATTGGTTTTTTTCAGGCGTTGGTACAGGACAATCGCGCTGACATGCACGGCTACCAAGCCCAGCAGGATATTCACCGCGTAAATGTGCCAGCCGCTCAGTTTGTCGCTGAGTTCTTTATCGATGCTATGAAACAGCGGGCCTTCAAAAGCAATATCGTCGTTGGCGAACAGGCCGGTGACGGCCAGAAAGCTTAAGACTGCCAGCAAAGCAATAATCGCTATCGCACCGGCGGGATTGTGGCCGACGCCTTGCCATTCGCCTTTAACGTATTCCACCAGTCTGGAAAAGGTCGGAAAGAAACTGGCGAAACGGGCATGGGTGGTGCCGATGAAGCCCCAGATCAATCTAAATACCAGCAAGCCCAGAATCAAACTACCGAAGCGGGCATGCCAATCGGTCAGATTGCCGCCCAGTTTGCCGGTGGCGTAAGCGCCGACCACAGCTATGACCAACAACCAATGAAACAGGCGTAATGGCCAATCCCAAATATGCACTTCCACTTTCATTGAAATTCTCCCGATGATTTAACTGTCGCGTAGATAAGCGTTGAAGAAACTGATGGTTCTGTCCCAAGCCAGCTTGGCGGTGGCGGCGTCGTAGCGTGGGGTGGTGTCGTTGTTAAAGCCGTGCTGCACGCCTGGATAGGTGTGGGCTTCGTAATTGACGCCGGCTTTTTGCAAGGCCGCTTCATAGGCCGGCCAGCCGGCATTGATGCGGTCGTCGACGCCGGCGTAATGGATCAGTAACGGCGCCTTGATTTTTGCGGCCTGATCGGCGGCGGGTTGGGCGCCGTAAAACGGTACGCCGGCGCCTAGATCCGGTAGCCGGGTGGCTAGGAAGTTGACGATGCCGCCGCCGTAGCAAAATCCTACCGCGCCGAGCTTACCGTTACTTTGCGGTAATATTTTGATGGCTTGCGCCGCCGCCAAAAAGTCGGCCTGGGTTTTTTCTTTATCCAGTTTTTGGAACAATTCGCGGGCTTTGTCTTCGTCGCCCGGATAACCACCCAAGGTAAACAGTGCGTCCGGTGCGAAGGCAATGAAATTATCCAGCGCCAGGCGCCGGGCGATGTCTTGGATATGCGGATTCAAACCTCGGTTTTCGTGGATAACCAACACCACGGGCAGTTTGCCTGCCGCTTTGGCCGGTTGCACCAGGTAACCACGAATTCTGCCGTTACCATGTGGGGAGGGATATTCCACATACGTGGCTTTAATGCGCGGATCGTCGTCGGCGACTTGCTTCGCTTCGGCAAAACGCGGATTCAGCGCTTCCAGCAACGCTTCGGCGGTCAGGCCTAATAAGGCGTATTTAGGTACCGACGATAAAAAATCCCGCCGGGAAATATCGCCGTGCACATATTTGTCAAAAGCTTGTAAGGCTTCCGGATGAAAGTCTTGAGCGGTCTTGCGCGCCATCGTACAGTTCTCCTAAAAGTTTGTTCCTAAACGCAACGAAACCCTGGACGCAGCGGCTGCATCCTTGGTTTTGGCGTGGTTCGGATTGTGCTTGTGCGGCAGCGTTTGGCGCCGCGATTAACTAGCCGGGCAAACTTGTTACCCGGCCAGTTCATGATTTATTGCGGAACCGTCAGAACCGACAGCTTTGTGACGCCGGCTCGCTCGATGGATGACATCACCTTGGCAACGATGCCGTATTGCACCGCGTCGTCCGCGTTCAGATTTAACGCAAACTCCGGGTTAGCCGCCAGGCGGTTGCGCAATTCGCCTTCGATGATTTCCAGCGGAAACTCCTGTTTATCGATATAGATTTTGCCTTGCGCATCGACACTCAAGTAAGACGCCTGTTTGTCATCCGGCGGCGCGGTTTCCGCGGTTTTCGGCAGGTTGACGTGTACCGCCTGGGTTAACAGGGGCGCGGTGACGATAAACACCACCAGCAGTACCAACATCACATCCACCAGGGGCGTGACGTTGATTTCACCCATTACCTCATCGCAGCCGTCTTCTTTTGTATTAAATGCCATTATGCGTGCGCCTCTTTCGCGATTAATTCTTCATGGGTGTCTTTGATGTTGGATTTTTTGCCGCCGCTAACATCGGTCAAACGTGCGGACGCTACCGGTTTGCTGCCGGCGCGTTCGATGATGAACGAGCTTTTCAGGGCCAAATGCACAAAGTCGATGGCAAAATCGTCCAGGAATGCCCAAACCACTTTATTGCGGCGGATGAAAAAGTTGTAACCCACGACCGCTGGTACCGCGACCGCGATACCCACTGCGGTGGCGATCAAAGCTTCACCGATAGGGCCGGCGACCACTTCCAAGCTGGCAGAACCGGTTTTGCTGATATTGGTCAACGCCCCCATGATGCCCCACACGGTACCGAACAAGCCCACGAACGGCGAGATACTGCCGATGGTGGCCAGCACCGCCAAACCGCTTTCCAACGAGCCGCGTTCTTTCTGCATTTGTTGACGCAAGCGTCTGTCCAGCAACTCCTGCCTGTCCCAGGTGTGTTCCAGGTCGTGAGTAGAGGCGCCGCCGTCGGTTTCGATCAGCGTGGAGAAACCAATGCCGGCGACTCGGGCGGCCGGACCATCCTGATTTTCCAAATGTGCGGCAGCCTGGATGTTGGGCGCGCTCCAAAATTCCTTGTTATAGCGGCGGTTGTGATAGGAAATGCGGATGTGTTGTACGCCTTTGATCAGAATTAAGCCCCAGGTGACTACCGAGGCGGCGATTAAAGTGTTCAGGGTGCCATCGACGATGACGTTGGTTGCTATCTCAGACATTTTTGATCCTCAAAAAATAATTACAATTTAAAAGTGAATGGAACCGTGGTGTAGCGGGCAATCGCGGTATCGCCGCGTTTGGCCGGCACGAAAGACCACTTGAGAACGGCTTTGACGGCAGCATCGTCCAGCACTTTCTGGCCGCTGGATTTGCTGACGGTCACGCTATCGGTAGTGCCGTCGGGCAGCACGTGTACTTTCATCACCACTTTGCCTTCCCAGCCGCGTTCTTGCGCAACTTCCGGATATTCAGGCAACGGGTTGTGCAGGTAAGCCGCGTCGGCTACCGGCTCGGTGATTTTTTCCTCAACCACCGGCGCGGGAGGCGCTGGCGGAGCCGGTGGGGCGTTGTCTACTACCGGCCCTTCAACAGGCGCCGGCGCGGGCGCTTCCTCAACGACTTTAGGCACCGGTTGGATTTTTGGCGGCTTTAGCGGTACGACCTTAGGTTTGGGCGGTTGTGGCTTAACTTTTGGCGGTGGTGGCGGCACCGGTTTGGGTTGCGGCCTGGTCAGTGTGATTTGGACTTTGGTCTCAGGCTTGATTGGCTCCACAATTTCTTGCTCAAACGCCGCGCCGCTGAAGTGATCGACTACCGTGTTATGGATAAAGATGGTTAGTGCGCCGATTAATAGAAAATCGACCCATTTGTGATCGCGAGTTTCGGTGACGTATTTAAAGTCTCCCAAGGCTACTGCAACCCGTGAATGCGTCAAACCTTCCGGCAACTGAGTAACAGGCGATTTTAATGAAACCACCTCTGCCGCGTTCCAATCTGCGGGGGCTCCCGCCGGTACCAGTTTATTAAAAGTTGCTAAAGGACTGCTCATGCCAATGTTCCCCATTTCTTAAATATAAAGGCCATATTCCCCGTTGTGCCGCGTAAAGTAAGCGATTGTTTAAAATGGTGAATAGGCTTTGATCGCTGCTATTGATTTCTAATAGAGCACGAGCTGTGCCAGATTGTCGGATGGCGTCGCTATATCTGGCTTGGATGGCGAGTTAGAGAGCTAAGTGGTTTATTTATCGATTGTTTTTCAGGGAAAACGCCGGGCGATGCGCGAGCGGATAGCTAGGAATTTCAGCGGATATTCAATCCCGTATTGCTTGCTGAGCACCAATTTTCCGGAGCTTGTGTTTAAAGGGTGTTTGCAGGGCAACAGTTGTTAAGTGCAAGAGATGTCTTAGCCGCAAACGACAACATGCGTTGAGTGTGGGATGGGCCTAAGTAAGCCGGCGAGGACGCGCTGCTGTCGGCTTGGGTCGCCAATGCCGACAGCTACAGAAAATCTTTGGGTTTGGTCGGAGCTTTTGTCCGCCAGCAATTCCAATACCTGCCGCAAGCTTTGTTAGGCGGTTTTGGATTGCAATTGTTGCCGTTCCGCAAAAGGCATAAAGGCTAACAGTATGTAAGGGCGGGGTTAATAGTTTGCCGGCAGCTATAAGTTTATGCCGTGTTGACTTAGCCATGGCTTTAAAAAGCTCCATAACAGTCCGGCTGTACCGCTACCGACAATAACCGGAATAACCCCGGCTTTGTAGCGAAACAAAGCCAGTATGGCGGCTAGCCCGATTAATAGAGCGACCTTGTCCGCCACACCTTCAAATCCTTGGGGCCAGAAGACGTGATAGGCAAAGAATACAGCCAGATTCAGAATGACACCTACCACGGCGGCGGTAACGCCGGTCAATGGTGCGGTGAATTTCAAATTGTTGTGAGTCGATTCCACGAGCGGTCCGCCGGCCAAAATGAACAGAAAGCTGGGCAGGAAGGTGAAGTAAGTCACCACGGTAGCGGCTAGCGCGCCCGCTAAAAATAAATGCTCGCCGCCGAATAGTGTTTGGTTCCAGCCGGCGACGAAGCCGACGAAGGTGACGACCATGATCAGCGGACCGGGCGTGGTTTCGCCCAAGGCCAGACCGTCAATCATTTGCGTTGGTGTCAGCCAGTGGTAATGTTCCACCGCGCCTTGGTACACATAAGGCAGCACCGCATAGGCCCCGCCGAACGTGAGCAGGGCCGCTTTGGTAAAAAACCAACCCATCTGCGTTAATGCGCCGTCCCAGCCGTACTGAGTGCAAAGCCAACCGAGCGCACCACCCCATAATCCCAAAGCGATAAAGGCCAGCCTGACCAGCTTACCGGTATTGAAGCGGGCGTGCTCGGGGGGAGGCGTGTTGTCGTCTATCAATGCCGGGCCGAAATGTGGGTTAGATTTGCCGTGACCTCCGCCCAAATTAAAATATTGGGGGGCCCATTTACCGCCGAGCGCGCCAAGCAAGCCGGCGACGAACACGATTAGCGGAAACGGTATTCGCAACGCAAAAATAGCCAGAAACGCTAGGGCGGCGATTGCCCACAACCAAGCGTTTTTCAGGGTCCGGGAGCCAATTCGATACGCGGCAAACAGCACAATCGCGGTCACGGCGGGTTTTATGCCATACAGTACCCCGGCCACGGCTGGTAAATGCCCGTAAGCCATATAAACCCAACCCAAACCGATTAGAATCAACAAGGATGGCAATACAAACAAGCCGCCGGCCATGATGCCGCCCCAGCTTCGATGCATCAGCCAGCCGATATAGGTTGCTAATTGTTGGGCTTCCGGGCCGGGCAGCAGCATGCAGTAATTTAAGGCATGCAGGTAACGGCGCTCGGAGATCCAGCGCTTATTTTCTACCAGATCCTGATGCATGATGGCGATCTGTCCGGCGGGACCACCGAAGCTGATAAAGCCCAGTTTTAGCCAATACCCAAAAGCCTGTTTCAAACTCACGGGCGGCGGTGGATTGCTGGATGCCTGATTGTTGTTCATCGGTTTGTTCCTGAGAGGGCTTTACAAAAAGTGTCGAAAATATTTCCCGGTTTCGATCTGCGAAGCAAACGCGGCTTGCCATGACTTTGCCTGGTTTGGTGCGTGTCTTTGTTGTTTGGCATCAATTATGCTCGAAAAATTATGAGATTTGTTCGTCAACTAATTGACTATCATAAGAAAAATTTTGCAACTAAGCGTTTTAAAATTCGCCACGCAACGGGTATCGGACTATTATTAGTCCTGTTTCTAGGAATGCTTTTGCGGCCTGGTTCGCAGTACGGAATTAAAAATGTGTTAAGCGATCGATGCTTAGATAGGAACGCATTTGCCATAGCGGATTGTTAATCGTCAGGGTAATTTTGGCCGCTACCGGCAGATAGCTTAGACCGAGCGGGTTGGACAAGCGTCTGTAACAGGAGGATTTGTTCGCCGAGCTCATAATGCCAACTTTGGAACAGGAGGAAATCATGAAAGCCTATGATTTTTCGTTTCTGAAGCAGTCCAAACCCATTTCCGCCGTCATTGGCGGCTGGCTGGTTATTTGTGCGCTAAATGTCCTCGCAGATGCGCCGCCGGTAAGTTTTGAAACGCCTTCCGCGTTAATTCTGACTCCTTCGGATCAAGCACTGACAGCCGATGCCACTGATAGCTCGAATCTTTTGTTGAGTAATGCCGGGCGCAGCACGGCAAACATTAATCCGACTGAAAAACGCAAAAGCCGACCAGTAAACTTGGGTTGCGGTGTCGATGTAAACCAATTCGCCAGTGAAGACAATTCCCTGTCCAGTCGATTGGTTGGGGCATGCGACTTGAAGTTTCGTTACTGAAATCAGGTATCTGTTGGTCGGACAAGATTCAAGTCTGGAAATGCGCTTAGCCGACCAAATGTTGGATTTGCTGACTGGTAATCGCGACGGTATTTAATTTGCGGATTTGCGGTTCGATGCCGTCGAAATTGCCACGAAATTCCATCAGACGCAGTTCGGCTTCAATATCGGCTACTTCCAGCAGGTTTTTCAGCAACCTATCCTGCATTTCTCGCAAGCCGCGCTGCCGGCCGAAATAACCCTCCAGGCACTCACCCACCAGCATGAATGCTGCCGCAAACACCGTCAATACTGCAAAAGCCAATACCAATTTTGGCACACCCTGGGTTAATGCCGCTATCAATGCGCCCGCCGACAGGGTGGCGATGGTGCTGCCGATCAAACGCAAGCGCACCGAGCCTCGCAAACGTGTGCTCAGCAAATTATAAATACTCAAACACTCCTGTCTGACCAGGCCTTTGGTGCTCATGGCTAAATCGACCAGTAACTGGGATTGCGACGAATTGTCTTGCCCGATTAATTTTCCGGGCCTGAGGGTTTCGGTGTAACCGGGATGCTTCGCGCAAATTTGATCCAGCAATTCCGGTCTTAACCTGCTGAGCAGATTGACCAGAGCCTGAATATCAAGAGCGATTGAGTCAAGCATGCATATCTCCACCGGGGCGTGTAAAGGGACAACGGCCAATAATAACCGGGCTTTGGCTATTGCGGGCACAGATTTTTCGGCACTGCGCAAGTTTAGGAGAATTGGCGCAAAAACCAAGGAGGTAAGCGTTGTTAAAGCAAGTGGCTTCAGTTTTAAACGATTTTAGATTGGGCTGAGACATGTTGATGAAGCGCGATTAAGTTCTTCGACAGGCTCAGTGCCCGCAGGTTTATTGATTCCGTTCGTGGTGTGCTTTTTGAGGAAGATTCGTCACCATAGCGACCGTATTTGTCGCTTATGCCCCTATTCTAGCTCCAATCAAAATGTTGTCGCTTTGGAGTCAGTCATGATTAAAAATTCTTTCCCTACATTTATGCGGCCTACACGCAGCACTCGCAGGCGCAGTGCTAAACGCCAACAATTCGATGCTTATCAACGTTTGGCGGCAATCTACCTATTGCGGCTTGTATTAAATATGTCGGGAAGCCTGAAACAAATCCGTTCATTGCGTTTTATTATGAACGACATACTCAGTCTTATAGAGTTATCTGAATGTCAAATAAGTGAAGGTGATTTTGAAGACAATGAAGGCGATAAAAAGAATACCCTAGCACATAGTTCTACAGCGGGGTTACGAAAGCGCATGCGCCGCCATCTGGACTATTTATTGGCAGAGGGTATTGATGCCAATATGCCATTATTCGCGAACATCAAGCTGATCGGCCAGACTTTAAAATTAAATAACGCGGAGCAGGAAATACTAATCCTGCGTCTTTTGATGCCCTTGATAGAACCTTTCCGGGATAAGGTCACTGATCTTTGCGTAGGTTGCACCTTGCAGTCCATGGTGGAGTATCTTAGCGTAATGACGGTACGTTCCGCCGGGGAAATCCGCAAGGCCTTGCAGCCTGCTAGTCCATTATTGCAAATGGGTTGGCTCACTATTCAGCCGGGACTTAATGACCTGGAAGACAAATTGATCCCGGCCGATGGCTTGTTGGACATCTTGCTCCGCGACCATGCCAGTACGGATGAATTGTTTGCCAACTTTTATCAATTGGTCAATCGAACCCAACTGGAGATGGACGATTATGCTCATTTGCAGCACGACATTGATGTGCTGCTGCCTTACCTGACAACGGCACTCCAAGAAAAGCAAGTAGGAGTCAACATCCTCATCTACGGCCCGCCCGGCGTCGGCAAAACCGAGCTTGCCAAGCTGTTGGCGCAAACATTGGACACACCGTTGTATGAAGTCCTGTGTGCTGACCAGGAAGGTAACGCCTTGCGCGGCAATGCCCGCTTTACGGCGTGCAATGTCAGTCAAAAGTTATTGAGCAAAAGCCGTAAGCCCGGCTTGCTATTGTTTGATGAAGCCGAAGATGTCTTCCCCGGCAGGCATAGCGTCTTTTTCGATGATGCAGACGACGGGCAAACTAACGGTCATGGCGACAAAGCCTGGATCAACAAGCAACTTGAAACCAACCCTGTACCGGTCATCTGGATTTCCAACCGTGTTGCAACAATGGACAAAGCCTATTTGCGCCGCTTTAGCTATTCGGTGGAAATCGACAAAATGCCCACCAACATCCGTCGTCGTATCGTCAACAAATACAGCAAAGGCTTAAAGGTCAGTGCGCAGTGGCGGGATAATCTGGTTAATTTCGACCAACTGACTCCCGCTCAAATCGAAAAGGCAACGCGGGTGGCGCGGAACACCCAAAAGCATGCGCCGGATCAGACCGAGCAGATTGCTGAGCGAGTGTTGAAAGCGAGTATGCGCTTGCTCAAGCAAAAGTACAGCTCTCAATCAGCGACAGTTTGGACGCAGTTTGACAGGACATTTACCAATACCGACCTGGATTTGGATGCCTTAATCGCCGGGCTTAAACGCAATGCGCGCGGCAACTTCTGTTTTTACGGTGCGCCGGGTACGGGCAAAACCGCATTGGCACTGCATATCGCGGACATAACCGGGCTGCCATTGCATATTAAACGCGCTTCCGACCTGCTCGATAAATATGTCGGCGAAAGCGAGAAAAACATTGCCAAGATGTTTGAGGAAGCCGAAGCCCAGGGCGGTATCCTGTTATTGGACGAAGCCGATAGTTTGTTAAGCGACCGCAGCTATGCCCAAAGAAGCTGGGAAATTACCCAGGTTAACGAAATGCTCACCCAGATGGAAACCTTCTCTGGTATTTTCATTTGTACCACTAACCTGATGGATAAACTGGATGCGGTATCCTTACGCCGCTTCGATTTTAAGGTGAAATTCGATTACCTCACTCTCGATCAGCGTTGGTCGTTGTTTCGGCAAGAATGTCAACGACTTGGCGGACAATTACCGTCCAACCCGGAAAACGTGGCTATACTCAAACAGCAAGTCCAGCGGCTTTCCAAGCTTACACCGGGTGATTTTGCCGTGGTCAGTCGGCAAGTCGCGGTGTTAGGGGTAATTCCACAGCCGGAAAGAATGATTCAAGTGCTGGAGCATGAGTGCAAGGCGAAGGGGGAGACGTTTACGCAGATTGGGTTTGTGCAATAAGAATAAAAGCTTTTCAAAGGAGAAATTTATGGAAAATAACGCTCAATTATCATTGCGAAAAACTTATTCGTTCGCAAAAAAGTTTTTAATTAAACAGATACCATATCCCAAGGCAAAAGATATTGTTGAAAGTTATCTTAATATGCCTGATAAAAGCGATGAGTCTGTCAATATAAAAGTTCTTTTCAGAAGTTTATTAAGATCAGCCCAAAATGCAAATATGAAGAAAAATGTTGTCGGTGGATCGATAGATGGGATAGACAATCTGGGAAAAGCTCTTTTTTCATTTAATCCACGTAAAGTCGAAGCGGAATTTTTCAATAACCCTGAAGGCCTTTTAGATCATATTATTGTTGTTCTTCAACCTTCTGGACAAATTAGAAATGATTCGAAAAGCATTTGGCCAAAATATTGCAAAACAATACTTTCGGCTGCTGCTTTTTTAAACCAGTTTAAAGATGGTGAAGAGTTTTATGATTGGGCTAATCATTTTTATCAAGATGAAAGGTCAATGCCAGCATTACCGATGATAATTGCTGAAGAGATATATGGCCTTGGCTATCCGCTTGCTTGTGATTTTTTGAAAGATTTAGGATTTGTTGATTATGGCAAACCTGATGTACACATTAAAGACATATTCGTTGGTATCGGTCTATGTGAGGAGAATCCAAGTAATTACCAAGTTCAAAAGGTTATATTTCAAATAAGTAAAGCCGCAAAAGTAACCGCTTTTGACGTTGATAAGGTATTTTGGTTGATAGGAAGTGGCGTCCTTTATAAGCACCCGAATCTCGATAACATAGGTAGATCAAAGAATGATTTTATAGATGAGTTCAATAGTTCATTTAATAACTAAATGGACACCATCCTCCGCTACTTCGAAATGCTCAGATTCATCCCCAAAGAACCGGAGTCCATTACCACTCCGGATTTGCTGAAAAAACTGCAAGACTTAGGTTACGAGGTGGACATCAGGACGGTGCAGCGGGATTTAAATAAGCTGTCTTCATCAGGCTTGTTTCCCTTCACCAGTTCGGATGAAACCAAGCCCTTATGCTGGTTCTGGCCGAAGCAATCCGCGCGTATGCAATTTCCGTTGATGTCGGCGGATGAGGCGCTGACATTCAAGCTAGTTGAGCAGTTTTTGATTCCGTTGTTGCCGTTATCCGTCAGAGCGCATTTGGCCGATTATTTCGCGTTGGCCGATGGTACGCTGAAACATTCTCCCTTGGCCCATTGGCCGGATAAAGTTAGAACGATTCCCGCCAATCAAACCTTGTTGCCACCGCAAATCGACGTCGAGGTATTGAAGGTAGTGTACGAAGCGCTGTTGAAAAACCGGCGTTTTTCAGCAGGCTATCTGCGGCGGGACGAAGCCGCCAAACAGTACGAAGTCAACCCCTTGGGCTTGATGTTCCGGGGCAATGTGGCTTACCTGCTGGCGACGTTGTGGGATTATCAGGATGTAAAACAATTGGCGTTGCATCGTTTCGAACAGGCTATATTGCTGGATAAGGCGGTTACCGTACCCGTGGATTACGATCCGGATGTTTACATAGCCTCAGGCGAGTTCGACTACCCAACTGCGCCTGACGCCGACATTCAGCTGGTAGTGAAAATTTCTCCCTGGGTGCGTAAGCACTTGTCGGAAACCCCGCTGAGCCCTGATCAGCAGATTACGGCGCTCCAGGACGGTTATTTCCGGTTGCAGGCTTCGGTAAAAGACACCTTGCAACTGCGGTGGTGGTTGCGAGGATTCGGTGCGGATATTGAGGTGCTGGAGCCAGATTCGCTAAGGCAAATGTTTGCCGAAACCGTTCGATTGCTGGGCAAAATATACGGTATGTAGGCTTCCAGTATGAACAACCTCTCGATAGCCTATCCGTGGAAATCGTCATGCCAGACTATGGTGCTCGAATTGAAATGCTGCGCGGTAAGGCTATGAACGCCGGTTTCGAGTTGGACATGGACATCGCGTGCTTTATCGCTAGGCGGATTTGCTCGGATGTCAGGGAGTTGGAGATTACATTGCATAAGTCGCAAGCCTAACCAATATGTTTGGAGAAAAAGTGACGCTTGCGCAAGTGGAAGCTTTGTTGTTTTTAAACTAAGGCGCGCAATGCGAAAACGCCGAGATTAAACGACCGGTTTTGTCGCATGGTTCCCGTAGATTGTCTATTTGCAATCACTGGAGCTAATAAGATGTCAGATAATCGTTACTTGCGCCGCAAGAGGCCACAGCAAGCGGGAAATGCTGCGTGAACCAACAAAACGCGATTTTGCGTGCCGCCCAAGCCATTGCCGATGCGGACACTCTGTTGATTACCGCCGGTGCCGGCATGGGTGTCGATTCTGGCTTACCGGATTTTCGCGGCAAGCAAGGCTTCTGGCGCGCACATCCAAGCTATGCCGCCGAAGGGTTGACGTTTCAGGATCTAGCGAATCCGCAATGGTTTTTTAACGAACCGAGACGCGCCTGGGGCTTTTACGGTTCTCGCTACCATTCGTATGGAAATACGCAGCCGCATGCCGGTTTTAAACTGTTGAAAAGCTGGTTAGACAGCAAGCCCAATCCGGGGTTTGTGTACACCAGCAATGTGGACGGACATTTTCAAAAGGCGGGGTTTGCCGAAGAGAGCATTTACGAATGTCACGGTTCAATCCATTACTTGCAATGTTGCATGCCTTGTAACCAAAGGATTTGGCCTATTAAAACACTCCAGCTAACGGTGGACAGCCACAGTATGATAGCCCAGGGCTCCTTGCCTTTTTGCCCCGATTGCGGCGGATTTGCCCGTCCCAATATTTTGATGTTTGACGATGCCTTTTGGTTAGAGCATCGTGCCCGGCAACAACAAAAGCGATACTTGGATTGGCGCTTACGGGCCGTGCATCAACAAGTTGTGATCATTGAGTTGGGTGTCGGCTCGGCAATAGGCCCAATTCGCTGGGTCGGAGAAAATTTTCCCGGTACATTGCTTCGTATCAACCCGAGCGAATCGAAGGCCCCCAAAGGCAGTATTTCGCTTGCCATGTCGGCATTGGCGGCGCTGACTGCTATCGAGCGGATTCTCTCCGCTGGGCACGGACCGCAAGACCTAGAACTGTAAGACAGGTAAGCCAAGAGTTTGACTGCCAAGAAACGATTATTGGCAATCGAACTGCTTAGGCCAATCCCGATAATTGAACACCTGACCTTCTTGGCGCACAGTATCCACCGCCGCTAAATCCAGGTCGGCATACACCCATTGCGCCTGGTTGTATTCACCAATCGCTAAAATCCCGTTGTTCGGAAAACCACGATCCACCGGCGTGTAGATTGCCGCCGCGCCGCAGTTGACGTCCACCGCTTCCGACCAATCGGCGTTGCCAACCAAGGAGGCTTGTACGACATAGCATTGATTTTCCAAGGCGCGGGCCTGGCAACCGATGCGCACCCGGTAATAACCGGCCTCGGTATCGGTGCAGCTAGGCACCAGAATCAAGGTGGCGCCGCGTTCCGCTTGTTGGCGGGCGTAATGCGGAAATTCGCTGTCGTAGCAGATATTGATGGCGACTTTGCCGAATACGGTATCAAATAACTTGATGTCCAAGCCACGGGAAATATGCCATTGCTCGTTCTCGAAGCGCGTCATGGTCAGCTTTTCTTGATAATCCAAGTTGCCTTGCGGGGTGAAGAAATAGGCGTGATTGCGAAATTCGCCGTTGGCGTGTTTGACCGGGTAAGTCCCTGCTTGAATGTAGACTCGGTATTCGGCGGCCAGCGCTTTAAATAGGTCCAGATAGCCGGGCAGCAAGGTTTGCAAAGCATCTAACTGGCCGTTCAACGAGGAATACACTTCCTTGGGAAACAGCGATGCCAGTTCCATGCAGGCATATTCCGGGAACAAAAGAATGTCGGCTTTGTTATCGGCGGCTTCTTTGACCCAACGGCGGGCCTTGATTTCAAAGTTTTCCCAGGTTTCCAGGAAGCTGATGTCGTATTGGGCGCTGGCAATTTTAGGCACGGTCTTCCCTCAACCAAAAAGTCATCGGTTTGGCGGTTTCGGCGACGTCGTCGAGATCCTTCCAGGTGTAGGTGGTTTTCAACTCGGGATGTTTGAAGTAGCCGCGCTTGTTCCAGAACGCATCCAGTGGCACGTAATCGGCTGGCCGGCGCGGGTGGTCAAGCGGGCGCTCGACGCAGCAAAAGGTGATGTGTCTGAAACCGCCCAAATCTTCGGCATGGGCTTCGCGTTGTTCGAAAAACTTCACGCCAATGCCGAGCCCACGGTAGGCCTTGTTCAACACCGATTCACCACAATAAAACACTTGATTCGGATCGTAGCAATGTTCGATGAACGGCTTTTTGACCTCGTCGGTTTCATATTTCAACGGGATCGCCGTCGACGCGCCGATGATGGCGTCGCCATCGAACGCCAGCACGATGACGCTTTCCGGGCAATTTATATAAGTTTGCAGGTATTTCTTCTCGTACTCGTAATCGCCGTCATACAAATACGGAAAATCCCGGAACACCTCGATGCGCAGTCGCGCCAGTTCCGGAATGTATTGAATCAAGGCGTCGCCGCTGAGGCGCTGGATGCGGATGTCTTTGCTCATGCTGGTTTGCGGTTGAATGAAAACAAAATGTCGGTCGCCAAGCTTAAGGCGCGAAAGACATATTGTATTGTAGGCGGTAGCGAATTGCCTATGGCAAAGGTTTATGAACCAGCCAGCTAATCAAATTTCAATGCAGCTCCCGTTTCGTCAAAGCGTAACAGGTCGATCTCGCCATCCGCATCCGTTATTTCCGCCTCGGCTAGAACCCCGTTAGCATGATAGGTGTAGACATGGCGTAATTCCACTTCGCCATAGACCAGTTTTTCCAGCAGCATCAGACGTTCATCGGCAGCGTAGCAGCCGCGGAAGTAGGTGTTGCGGTTTTCCAGATGGCTTTCGTCTGCCAGTTCGTTGACCAGTTTCAAGGGTAGTTTTACGCCGCTATAGCTAATGAAATAGCGGGTATCGCAGTTTTCTAATTCCACTTCAATTTTCCCAAGTCAAAGAAACTAATTTCCGCAATATTTGTGCCGGAATAAGCGAGCCGAATTGTCTGGGTTTCTTGCCGGTCTAAGCGGATAACGCTGTGGTAAATCGTCCGCTACGGGTCTTGATTGTCGGATTTGCTACATGGCGGGTTAAGTAACGGAGGCTTGGAAATGTCACAACTGCGCCAATGACAGGGCCGATACGCATAGCGCATCAGTCAAGCACAGTCTGGCTTCGTTTTTGCTTGACCCAGGTTTTTAATCAGCCTGGTGCCTATGAAACTGTTTCTGGATTGGTCGTCTTATGAAAATGCCGGGATGGGCGACGCCTATGCTGATATTCCCAAGCATGGCGCCGATTTCGCCAAGGCCGTGGCGGTGTGTATCGGCAGCAAGCAATGCGAACGGGATGCTAAAGGGGTGATGTGCCCTAGCTATAGGGTTACGCAAAATGCTGGTTTATCGCCGGGCGGACGAGTAAGGGCGTTGAAGGCAGCTTTGAACGCCGATAATGATGCGGCTTTTTTCAATCCGGAACTGGCCGAAACCATGGCCTTGTGTATCAGTTGCAAGGGTTGTAAGCGCGAGTGTGAGAACGAAGTGGATATGGCCTTGATCAAGGCCGAGTTTCTGGCGCAGCAAGTGCAGCGCAATGGCTTGACGCTGCGGCGGCGCCTGTGGGCGGAGTTACCGAAAATACTGCGTTGGCGCGCGCTCCGACCCTTAATCCAGTGGCGCAATCGCATGCCGCTGCTGGCGCGTTTAGGCGAAGCCTGGCTGGGCATCAGCGCCAAAGTCCGCTTGCCGGAACCTGCCGCGCAAGCGTTTCAGGTGCCGGCCCAATCCGAATTAAGTTTGCATCCGGAGTTAGTCGAGAAACAGGTTGTGCTGCTGGTCGATACCTTCAATTATTACTTCAATCCGGCCGCCGCCGAAGCCGCTAAAAAGCTGCTGAATACCGCCGGTTATCATGTGCATATCGCTACACCCTTGGCTGGCGATGAAGCGGATCGGCCCTTGTGCTGTGGCCGCACTTATTTTTCCAATGGTCTGATCGATAAGGCCCACATCGAAGCGCAGCGCATGCTGGGGGCTCTCGCCGAGCATGTCGCTGCGGGGCGCACGATCATTGGTCTGGAGCCATCCTGCATTCTGAGTTTACGCGACGAATATCTAAAGCTGGGTTTAGGCGAACCGGCGCAAAAACTGGCGGAAAAGGTGTTGTTACTGGAAGAGTTTATCGTCCGCGAACAAGCCGGCAAACGCTGGCCTATCGAGTTTCAAGCCATCCCCGGCGTTAACAGTTTGCTGTTGCACGGCCACTGCCATCAAAAAGCCGTTGGTGCGATCAAGTCGGTGCGCAAACTGCTGAAACAACTCCCCGATCTGAAATTCGAACTGATCGAATCGTCCTGCTGCGGCATGGCCGGCAATTTTGGTGTCGAAGCCGAGCATTACGACCAAGCCCAAGCCATGGCCGAGTTGGCCTTATTTCCAGCACTGCGTGCCGAACCTGACGCACTGCTGGTCAGCAATGGTTTCTCTTGTCGGCAGCAGATCGGCAATGGCGGTTTCGCCAAGCCGCTGCATTTAGCCGAAGTACTTTGTTTAGCCTTACCGTCACAGGATTGATGCTATGAAACTAACTATCGACAAACGTCATCTCGAACAACTGCTTAACGATCACCCCCGCTTGCAAAGCATCAATGAGCAATTGCGTTTTGGCACCAAGGCGCAAGTGCCTTACGATTTACTCAGTGAGGCAGAATTAGCCAGTCTGGCTGGCATCTACTTGCAACAAGGCGAAGCCTTACAACAGCAAGCGGCGCTATTGATAGCTTTGCAAGCGGCGCTGGCCGACAACAGCCATCGCTACAACGTCGATCAACTGGAAATGTTGTTGCCGGCTATTGCCAATTATTTATTGGAGGGTGGGCTGCGTGGTTGGCTATTTCATGTGCAGCCTTCCGGCAGAACCTTGGCTTATCTGATCACCCGCCTGGATTACACGCCACCAGGGGAGGAAGAAGCCGGGCGGATCTTGATCGAATTAAAAGCCAACACCAAGGGTAAAATCATGGTTGAGAGCCTCATCATTCGTAGCAAAGATCTGGCGAACAAAACCATCCCGGAGATTTTTGCCACCAAAGGTTATTTAAAAGAAACCCCGGAATTAATAGCCAGTTACGATGAGGCTACCGCGCGGTATTTTGACTGGCGGGCGCGCTATGGCGAACAGTTTTCCGGGTGGGGTACCGGCGAATATGCCGAGGATCCAACCGCCAGCCATCGCAGCAGCGACTGGACGCGCAAGAATACGGTAGTCATGTCCTCCGGCGGCGGGATCTGCCGTTTGGTCAACGACGAGAATATCCTCAGCGAACGGGCTTTGAGCCTGGACGCATCCGGCGACATTCTTGGCACTTATCTGCGCAAAGCCGGCAAAAGCATGCGCTACGACAGCAAAACCGAAAGCGCCATGGAAGCCGCCAAAGCCGAGGTACCCAAGGGCATGTTTACAGAAATGCCGGTGCATGGCTATATCCTTATGTTTCATCTGGAATTGCATCACCATGTCTGGGTGCATGTCGATGATACCCAGCCTTATGTGTATCAGCCGGAGTTGAAACAAAAGCTGATCCTGCCGCCCGAACAAACCGATCTGATCGATATCCTGACGGCGGAAATGGACATGTTGATGGACGACATCGTCGCCGGCAAATCCGGAGGCACTACGGTATTGTGCGCCGGTCCGGCGGGCGTGGGTAAAACGCTGACAGCCGAGGTGTATTCGGAAATCATCAAACGGCCTTTGTACCGAGTGCATTCCGGGCAGTTGGGTTTAAACGTCGCGGAGATGGAAAAAACCTTGAAGGACACTTTGATCCGCGCCCAGCGCTGGGGGGCGGTGATGTTGATCGACGAAGCCGACGTGTACATCAAAAGCCGCGCCGACAACTTGGCCTCCAATGCCGTGGTAGGCGTGTTTTTGCGGGTGCTGGAGTATTTCAACGGCCTGCTGTTCCTGACCACCAATCGAGTGGACGACATCGACGAAGCCATCATATCCCGCTGTATCGCCATGTTGCGCTATCACGCCCCGGATCACGCTGATCGATGCAAAATCTGGCGAGTGATGACCGAGCAATTTAGTTTGCCGGTCAAGGAAGAGTTGATCGACGAACTGGCGGCCATCTTTCCGGGTGCCACCGGCCGCGACATCAAGGGTCTGACCAAACTGGTCGCCAAGTTCTGCCAGCAAAAACAACTGGCGCCGGAACTGGATGTGTTCAAGCGCTGCTCGGTGTTTAGAGGCCTGGAGTTGTTGGATGAAGCTGCTTAATTTAAAAATCGGGTGGCTGTTTGCATCGGATAAGGGGTGAATCACAAATACACTTAGTATTGTTACTGTTTTATTAAGTAAAACAATAAATTACCGCTTGCGTGTATTGTTGAATTTTAATAAGCCGATATAGTGAATGCGAGATTTCGTTTCGACCGACAAACGGTCCGGGAGGCCAAATGAAGATCGCTAAGATAGGAAATACCGGCATAGCTATGCTGATCGTTGTCATTGCCGGTTTGCTGGGGATACTACCGATGGGATTGGTCTTTTCGATATTGCTCTTTGCCGCCTTGATACGGGGTAGCGTGATGTTGATTGATAAAGCCATTGATAGCGGGGCACAAGCGAAGGAAATTGATCGGCATTAATGCCGGTTAGCATATTTACCAATAGCCTGAAGTTTAGGAAAACTAATGGGTAGCGACACCCAGCTTGACGGCTTTTATGCTGCGATTCACGTTGTTCATCCCAGTTGACGGTCCTGCTGGCCTGGCGTTGGCGCTTCGGTTGAACGATCAGTTAGGCGGGATTTGTGCGGCCCCTTACGAGCGCCCAGCGTTCATGGTTTCGCCAGCGTCCTCCGATCTTGAGGTATGCCGGCGAGTAGCCCTCTTTGCTGAAGCCGCAGGCGCGAACCAGCGCAATTGACGGCAAATTGCCTGGTTGAATGTTGGCTTCCAAACGGTGCAGCCGTAGCCTGCGGAAGGCATGCTGGACGACCAGTGAGAGTCCACGCTTCATGTGGCCACGACCCTCGTATCCGCTGAACGCGAAGTAGCCCAGATAGCCGCTGCGAAACGCCCCGTAGACGACGTTGGTGAGATTGATGGCGCCTACTAGTTCACCGGTGTCTTTGAGGACGACAACAAACCCAAAGTGGTTGAGATTGTCAAAGCGAGCCAGGTAGCGAGTGAAGGCTGCCTCGTCGCAGGGAGCAGTAGCCCAGGGATGATGAAGTCGACGGCTGCGGTTAGCGGCAGAGACAAAGTCGTCCGCGTCCTGGGCAGAAACGGGCCGGATAGTGATTGGCATGGCGTCTAACGGTAAGTTAACCGGCGGCGCGCTTTTGCGCCGTCCCGATTGAACGTAGGATTATGCATGCCTTTCAACTAACGCCCTTTCCGCCTTACGAATTCGCATACCGGAATGGATGTCTTATCGGCGGCGACACGCTTGACGGTAACCTTAATAACCTTGTTGCAGCCGTAATAGCCGCCATAGGCCCAACTGCCAGAGCACTCTCTGCCAATAGCGTAGTCAGTGCCCTTGGTGTTAAATATCGGCATCCAAATAGGCGACCAGTCATCAGAAAGTTTCTCGCCGACGGCGAGTATTTGAGCAAACTCGGTAGCGAGTGTTTCCCTCTTAATCTGGTGTGCGCCCTTTACCCATTCCTCGTACTGAAGTGGTCGCGGATCTTTATTTACTAGCGCCATAAGTTGTTCTGTGTTGACCTTCCACGTTTCTAGTTGTCGCGGGTGTCTATCTCCTTGAAAGCCGTCTAGGTACACAATCGAATATGGCTTACCGGGTGCATGGGCTATCGATATGGTGGTGTAGCCATACTGGTTAACAGCAAGTTCAGTGAAGGGCGTTTTCGTAAGCTTTGAATTACCTTCCGTTCCCCACTTGAGCACGAAGCAGTCGTTATCGGTGAGAGGACACACATTGAAAGATGAATACATCTGTTGAAATTCTTGGCAAAGCCTAGGGCTAGTTGCATAAGAAGTCACAAGCATGCGCTGGCTTGTCTCCGCAGAGGCAGGGACAATAGCGCTTGCCAGAAGGAGAAATGAAATCTCAAGTTTCATAATACGCCCCAGCATGCAAACGTGGAGCTAATGGGCAGTTACAGACGGCGCATAAAATGCGAAGCATGCGCAGTTTGTAACTGTCCAGTGACGAGCGAAGCAAGGAAAGACCTTGAGCGACTTGTTATACGCATTCATTTCATTATTGATTCCAGCTTCTTTTGCGCATAAAACTCCAGTAACTTTTGCCCAGTTTCAAAAATAGCCTTAAATGGCGCGTCTTTGAATTCGGATTTAAGCTTGGATAGTACGTCTTTGTTATTGAGCGACAAAGCAAAATCATGGCCAATCTGAGTAAGCCTTATTGGTATAGCTCCATAGTGGTAGCTGCCACTCAATGATTGAATTATTCCGATGTCTTTTAGGCAAAAGGCGCAGCCACTATCGGTTCCAATTAGCTGATTATCAATTGCCAACTCAATGTGAAATATAAATTTCTCAGTAAATTCATCATTTTCTATGGCCGGTAGATCCGATTTTATTAAATTCTCAATAGTGATTCTTGCTGTGTCAGCGCTTATAAAAACTTCTAGTAGTTTTGCCATGTAATCTAGGTCAACTTTCACGATTTCCTCCTTGCGTATAACTACAATTAGACATCCTAAATGACGCAAAACATTGCGTCAAAACGATGTCAAAAAGTTTTAAAAAATAAAAAATATCTTTTCATTTCAACTGTGTGTCTGCATTTAGCACTGCCTAAATCAAATTGGTTAACCATCAACAGATTATCCAGACTACCCAGACTACTTCTGCAACCGCCCCCGCCGCGCATCCATCGGATTCTGCTTTAAAGGTCGATAAATCTCGACACGATCTTCGGCGCTGAGATTTTTGTCCAAATTACAAACCACCCCAAAAATCCCGACCTTCTGCTGACTTAAATCAATTTCCGGAAACTCCCGCAAGATGCCGGAAGCTTCTATGGCTAGTTCGACGGTGGAATTCGCCGCCAGGCTAATGGGAATAAGCAGTTGTCGCTCCGGCGTGGCGTAAGCCACCTCAACCGCAATCAAATCATCCGCCATACAAGGCTTTTGCGCGTTGGGTGAAGGAGGTGACCATGGTGTTGCAGATTTGATTGAACACCGGGCCAAAGGCCAGGTTGGCCAGCATGCCGGAGATCTCGAACTCCAGGTCAAGCGAGATTTTGCTGGCGTCTTCGCGCAAGGGCATGAAACTCCAAAAACCTTCCAGCGAGGAAAACGGCCCGTCCAGCAAGCTGATCTGGATTCTGCCGCCTTGATCGACTTTATTGCGGGTGGTGAAGGATTTATGAAAGCCGGCCTTGGCAATGTCGATTTGGCCTTCGACGATATTGCCTTCTCGTTTCAATATTTTGCTGCCGGAGCACCAGGGTAAGAACTTGGGATACGACTCGATATCATCCACCAGATCAAACATCTGCTTGGCGGAAAATTTGACCAAGGCGCTTTTTTGTACAACCGTGATCATTTACAGCACCCCGAGTACATGTAAGAAGACGATAAACACTGCTGCAGGCGCTACGTATTTGATCAGAAATTGCCAAGCTTGAAAGCCTTGCGCCGGCAGTTCCAGTTCCTGCTCCGCATGGGCTTGTTTCATCATCCAGCCGGCAAACACCGCGATGCAAAATCCGCCCAAAGGCAGCATCAGGTTGGCGGTCAGGTAATCCAGCAGTTCGAACAGATTTTTATCGAAGATTTTGAATTCTGACCAGATGTTGAAGGAAAACACCACCGCCATACCCAAACCCCAGCAAGCGGTGCCTGCCCAGACGCAGGCTTTTTGCCTATCGATATTTTTGTTTTCCACCAGCCAGGCCACGGCCGGTTCAATCAAAGAAATTGACGAGGTGAGGGCGGCGAAAAACAGCAGTACAAAAAACAGCACGCCGAATAACCAACCACCGCTCATATGCCCAAAAGCCAAGGGCAGGGTTTGAAATATAAGGCCCGGACCGGTGGCAACTTCCAGTTGATTGGCAAACACCAAGGGAAAAATGGCGATGCCGGCCAGCAAGGCTACCGCGGTATCCGCGCCGGCAATAAAAAAGGTGGTTTTGGCAATCGAAACATGGCTGGGCAGGTAAGAGCCGTAAACCATGATCGCGCCCATGCCCAAACTTAGGGTGAAGAAGGCGTGACCCATCGCGGTAAGCACCGCGTCGGCGTTGATTTTGCTGAAATCGGGGCTGAACAAAAAGTGGATGCCTTGCGCATAGGAGCCGGAAGCCATCGCATAAGCCACCAAAATAATCAGGATCACAAATAAGGCCGGCATTAAAAAGCGCACGGCTTTTTCCAGGCCGCCTTTCACGCCGCGCATCACTACTTGCATGGTGATGAACATGAACACGGTGTGCCAGAAAATCTGCTGGATCGGGCTGGCCATCAAATTGTCGAACATTTCCTTCACTTCGCCGGCGTCGGTACCGAAGAAGCCGCCGAAGAATGCTTTAAAGATATAAGCCATCGACCAGCCGGCAATCACGCTATAGTAGGCCAGGATTAAAAAACCGGCGATCATGCCCATCCAGCCCAAATAGCCCCAGCGCGGATCGACTTTGGCTTCTTCGGCCAAGGTTTGCATGGTGTTGATCGGGCTTTGCCGGCCGCGCCGGCCCAGCATGATTTCCGCAATCATGATCGGTATGCCGATGGCTGCCACGCAGATTAAATACACCATCACAAAAGCGCCGCCACCGTTTTGGCCGGTGATGTAAGGAAATTTCCAGATATTACCCAAACCGACCGCCGAACCGGTGGCGGCCAGAATAAAGGCGAAGCGGGAGGACCATTCGCCGTGGATGGATGGGGTTTTATCGGTCATGTTGGGGAGCCCTTGTGTTTTTATGTCGTTATTTAACGGGTGTGTGAGTAAAATATCAAAATTCACGTTTTCAGTCAGTTTAAAAAATCTTCGCTACGCAATGGCAGCCAAAAAATCCAAGAAGGACAACAAAGCCACCGATAACACGATTGCGGTTAATCGCCAGGCTTCCCACGAGTACACCATAGACGAGACTTTCGAAGCCGGTTTGGTATTGGAAGGCTGGGAAGTGAAAAGCTTGCGTGACGGCCGGATTCAGCTGAAAGAGAGCTATGTCGAGATCAGACGCGGCGAAGCTTGGCTGAGTGGGGCGCATGTGTCGGCTTTATTGTCGGCGTCCACCCACGTCAATCCGGACGCGGTACGCAAGAAAAAATTATTGTTACACCGACGTGAATTGAACAAGCTGATCGGCTCGGTGGAACGCAAAGGCTACACCCTGATTCCGCTATCGATGTATTGGATCAAGGGCCGCGCCAAGCTGAAAATCGGTCTGGCGAAAGGTAAAAAATTGCACGACAAGCGCGCAGCTTCCAAAGACAAGGATTGGCAGCGCGACCGAGCGCGCATCATGAAGCACGGCTAATTTCGATGACGATGCATCCCAATTTATTGGACGCGGATAATAGCGTTTTGCTGGTGGTGGATATTCAGGAACGTTTGTCGACGGCTATGCCTGCATTAGACCTAGAGCAGATGCTTAAGCACGGCCAACGCTTGCTGCAAGCCGCCGGTTTGTTGAATGTGCCGGTGCTGTTGACCGAACAGTATCCGCAGGGACTTGGGCCTACTCAAGCGGAGATTAGCGAGTGTTTGCCCGGCAATACCCGTATCTTTAGTAAAACCGGTTTTTCTTGTTGCGCCGCGGACGGCTTCAAGCAAGCCCTGGCTGATACCGGTCGGAATCAGGTTGTGGCGATAGGTCAGGAAGCGCATGTGTGCGTGTTGCAAACCGCGCTTGAGTTGTTAAGTGCAAACTATCAAGTTCATCTGGTGGCTGATGCGGTTTGTTCGCGCCAAGTCCAGCACAAAGATTACGCCTTGCAGCGCATGCAGCAGCAAGGTGTCACGTTGAGCTGTCACGAATCGGTGTTGTTCGAATGGTTGCGGGATGCTCGGCATAGCCATTTCAAAACTATTTCAGCGCTTTTGCGTTAATTGCACGGGGGTTTAATGCTACGGAAAGGATGGATCGCGGTAATACTGGGATTGTTGCTGGTACTGGGATGTGCGGAGCCGCTGCCGCCAGTAAAGACTTTTAGCGGTTTCGCGCAAGGTACTACGTATCACATCAGTTATTGGACGCCGCAAGCGCGGGATGATGCGCAAGTCAGCGCTGAAGTTGAAAAAGTTTTCCTGGATTTGGATAAAACCTTATCCAATTACCGACCTGACTCGCTAATCGAGCAGTTCAATGCCAACGCTTCGACCGATGCTCAGCCAGTCGGCGAGGAAATCGTGGCTTTGGTTAAAATCGCGCAGAACGTCAGCGCCCTGAGCCAGGGGTGTTACGATTTGACGATCAAACCTTTGTTCGAGCTTTGGGGCTTCATGGGTGATGATTTGACTATTCCCGACGATGCAACGCTACAGGCCGCTTTGGCGAATGTCGGCATGGACAAATTGCAGTTGGTGGACGATAGCCATATATCAAAAAAACTGCCGAGGTTGCGTGTCGATGTGTCGTCGATAGCCCAGGGTTACAGCGTAGAGAAAATCAGCAATGCGCTGCAGGCTATGGGTATCCAAAACTACTTGGTGGAAATAGGCGGCGAGTTGAAAGCGCTGGGTAGCAAACCGGACGGCAAGGCTTGGCGGATTGCGGTAGAAAAACCGCTGCCGGGCGAACAAAAAATGCATAAGGTCGTGACCTTGCCGAAAGACAGCCCCATGTCGGTGATGACTTCCGGCACGTATCGGCATTATTTTGATGTCAAAGGTAAACGCTACAGCCACATCCTTGATGCCCGCAGCGGCGCACCGGTTACTCACGACTTAGTAGCGGTCAGCGTGTTTAACGAAAGTCCGACTATCGCCGACGCCTGGTCTACCGCTTTATTGTGCCTGGGGCAGGAAGAAGGGATGAAACTTGCCGATGCGGAGAAATTGCAAGTGATGTTTATCCAGCAACAAGGCACCGAGTTTTTGGAAAGTAAAACCAGGGCCTTGACTATGTCCACCCAAGTGACGATTAACTAGGCTAAGGCCTATCGTGGTAGTATCCGCGCAAAACTGAAGCGGGGGAGATTTTATGTGGGGTCTAAACGATCACTTGACGTTCGCCGTGCATGGTGGCGGCGACAACGGTGGAGGAGTGGCCGGTGGGGTGGAGAGCTTATTGTCCTTCATGGAAGTGTTGGTGCGGCAATCTCCTTCGGAAAGTCTGGATAGTTTATTGCCGGGCGTTACTGCGTTACAAAATATTCATCCCTTGCTGGTGCATTTCCCGATTGCGTTGTTGACTATGTTCTTCACTCTGGATTTGATCGGCAGCGTGGCGAAGCGCTCGGAGTGGCGGCAGATAGCCGGCGCATTTCTGTATCTGGGTACCGTGTTTGCAGCGCTTACCGTGGCGGCCGGTTTGGTGGCGGCAGGGAGTGTGGCGCATGGTGGTGATGTTCACGAGATCATGGAGCATCATGAGCACCTGGGTATTTCGGTATTGAGTCTGGCTACTGCGCTGTCGGCGTGGCGTTTGTTTAGCAAAGGGCTGATAGTCGGACCAGCTAACACGCTGTACTTGTTGCTAGCGGCGATTTTAGCCGCCTTGTTGGCGTTTGCCGCCGATCTGGGTGGTCTGATGGTTTATAAACATGGCGTCTCGGTGCACGCTGCGGATCAAGTCAATCAAGCGGCGGCGCGCGCTCATGAACACGAAGGTGCTGTTGAAGATAGTTTGCCGGCAACGCATGAAGAAGCCGAAGTCGAAGATTTGAAGCCGGAAGATAGCCATCATGATGAAGCGGCGCATGGCGTTGCCGGTCATCATCACGACCATCATCATGCCCATTGACGCCCGCCTGAAGAGCCGCCGGACAAAGGCTGACAAGGGTCAGCCTTTTTTTATTGGTCCGGACATGACATATCGGATAGCTGTGTTATCCTACGCCGCCATTTTTTGTGAGGCTTTAGATGCGTACCCGCGTTAAAATTTGCGGCTTTACCCAGGTGGAGGATGCGCTTTATGCGGCCAATTTGGGCGTCGACGCGATTGGTTTGGTGTTTTATCCGCCTAGTCCAAGAAACGTCAGTATTGAACAAGCCGCAAGCATCAGTAGGGCGTTGCCAGCTTTTGTTAACGTGGTAGCCTTGTTCGTCGATGCTGAGCCGGCTTTGATCCGCGAAGTATTGAATAAAGTAAGGGTGGATTGCCTGCAATTTCATGGCGACGAGCCTGCTGAGGATTGCCGGATTTACGATAAATCGTATATCAAAGCCATTCGCATGCAATCCGATACCGACGTCGTAGGATTGCAACAGCAGTACCACGATGCGGCCGGGTTACTGTTGGATGCTTATCATCCGGGCGTGCAGGGCGGCAGCGGTAGCAGTTTTGACTGGGATTTGATTCCTAAGGCCCGCAGTTTGCCGATCATTCTCGCGGGTGGATTGATGCCGGAAAATGCCGGGGAAGCGATTAAAGCGGTAAAACCGTATGCGCTGGATGTCAGCAGCGGTGTTGAGGCCGGGAAAGGCATCAAGGATGCGGCGAAAATGGCTGCTTTCATAAGAATAACTAATCAAGCGACTTGAGAACTATGACAGATAGATACGATATGCCGGATACCCGGGGCCATTTCGGGCCTTACGGCGGTATTTTTGTTGCGGAAACGCTGATGCCGGCCATAACCGAACTGAACGAAGCCTACCAGCGCTATATGCTGGATCCGGAGTTTATTGCCGAGCTGGATGCGGATCTGCGCGATTATGTTGGCCGGCCGTCGCCGCTGTATCACGCCGAACGCTGGAGCCAGCATCTGGGCGGTGCGCAGATTTATCTGAAGCGTGAAGATCTCAATCACACCGGCGCGCACAAGGTAAATAACACTGTTGGGCAAGCTTTGCTGGCGAAGCGCATGGGCAAGACTCGTATCATCGCCGAAACCGGCGCTGGCCAGCACGGCGTTGCTACTGCCACTGTAGCCGCGCGCCTGGGTTTGGAATGCGTGGTTTACATGGGCGCTGTCGATGTCGCGCGCCAAGCCTTGAATGTTTATAGGATGAAGTTGCTTGGCGCTACCGTGGTGCCGGTCGAGTCAGGTTCCAAAACCCTGAAAGACGCGCTGAACGAAGCCTTGCGCGATTGGGTCACCAATATCGACAATACTTTTTACATTATCGGCACCGTAGCTGGTCCGCATCCTTATCCTGCCATGGTCCGTGACTTCCAGGCCGTGATAGGCCGGGAAGCGCGCCAACAATGCCTGGATCAAGCCGGCAAATTGCCCGACGCCTTGGTCGCTTGCGTTGGTGGTGGTTCCAATGCCATTGGCTTGTTCTATCCGTTTATCGACGATGCCGGCGTGAAGATGTATGGTGTCGAGGCTGCCGGCGACGGTATCGAAACCGGTCGTCATTCCGCGCCGTTATCGGCCGGCAGACCCGGCGTATTGCACGGCAATCGCACCTATCTGATGGCCGACGACGACGGTGAGATTATTGAAACCCATTCGATTTCCGCCGGTCTGGATTATCCCGGTGTCGGCCCGGAGCACGCCTGGTTGAAAGATACCGGCCGCGCTCAATATCCGAATATTACCGACGATGAGGCGCTGCAAGGCTTCCATGCCTTGACCAAAATGGAAGGCATTATCCCGGCGTTGGAGTCCAGCCACGCGATGGCTTACACGATGAAACTGGCGCCCACCATGCGCAAGGATCAAATTATTATCGTCAATCTGTCCGGACGCGGCGACAAAGACATGCACACCATTATGCAACGCGAGGGCATCAGTCTATGAGCCGTTTAGCCAACAAATTTGCTGACTTAAAAGCCTCCGGGCGCAAAGCCTTGATCCCTTTTATTACCGCCGGCGATCCTTATCCGGAATTTACCGTACCACTGCTGCATGAAATGGTGGCAGCCGGTGCCGACGTGATCGAGCTAGGCGTGCCTTTCTCCGATCCAATGGCTGATGGACCGGTGATACAACGCGCCAGCGAGCGGGCTTTATCTCATCATGTCGGCTTGCGGAAAGTATTGAGCATGGCCATGGAGTTTCGTAAAACCGATCAGGACACCCCATTGGTGTTGATGGGCTATTTAAATCCGATAGAAATCATGGGTTACGAAGACTTTGCGAATGCCGTACAGCGCGCTGAGGTTGATGGCGTATTGACGGTGGATTTGCCGCCGGAAGAGTCCGAGTCTTGTGTTCGCATGCTGCGCGACCGCGGCATCGATCAAATTTTTTTATTAGCGCCGAACACCAATGCTGAACGGATCCAGAAAATGGATGCGGTGGGCAGCGGTTACTTGTATTACGTGTCTCTGAAAGGCGTCACTGGTGCCGGCCATCTGGATACCGCCGATGTCGAAGAAAAGTTGCAACTCATTCGCCAGAATACTGCACTGCCTGTAGGTGTTGGTTTTGGTGTTAAAGATGCCGATACGGCGAAAACCATTGCCGCGATTGCCGACGGCGTCGTGGTGGGTAGCGCGCTGATCAGTAAAATAGAAGCGAATCTCGATGATCCTCAGCAAGCCAAGCATGAGATCATCACTTTATTGAAATCCATGCGCGCAGCCATGGATGTTTAAGCTTTCAAGCGGAGACTACACCGAATGAGTTGGTTTGAAAAACTGGTTCCCTCTGCCATCAGAACCGAATCCTCGCAGAAGAAAACCACCGTGCCGGAAGGCTTGTGGAATAAATGTCCGCGTTGCGATGCGATTTTGTTTAACGCCGAGCTGGAGAAAAACTTAAGCGTTTGCCCAAAATGCGATCACCATTTACGCATTTCGGCGCGTAAACGCTTGAATATGTTTTTGGATGAAGACGGCCGTCAAGAAATCGGTGCTGGATTAAAGCCCAGCGATCCTTTGAAGTTTAAGGACAGCAAGCGCTATAAAGACCGGATTAGTCAGGCGCAAAAACAAAGCAACGAAAACGATGCGTTGGTGGTGATGAAGGGCACGCTAAAAGGTGTCGGTATCGTTGCGGCGGCGTTTGATTTTGGTTTCATGGGCGGCTCGATGGGTTCGGTGGTTGGTGAGCGATTCGTGCGCGGCGTGAACGAAAGTTTGCGTTCGGGTGTGCCGTTCATCGTCTTTACTGCCAGCGGCGGTGCCAGAATGCAGGAGTCTTTGTTCTCCCTGTTTCAAATGACCAAAACCAGCGCGGCCTTGACCAAACTAGCCGAAGCCGGGATTCCGTATATTTCCTTCATGACCGACCCCACCATGGGTGGTGTTTCCGCCAGTTTGGCGATGTTGGGCGATATTAACGTCGCAGAGCCGGATGCCTTGATCGGCTTTGCCGGCCCGCGAGTCATCGAGCAAACCGTGCGCGAGAAGCTGCCGGAAGGTTTCCAACGTAGCGAATTTCTGCAGGAACACGGGGCCATAGACATGATCGTTGATCGCCGCGAGATGCGCGATAAAATAGCCAGCATTCTGGCTATTATGTGCGCCGGTAGCAGCAGTGCCGACGTGGTCGGAGTGATTGCCACCAGCGAGCCATTAAGCAATCAGGGTGAGAGCGATAATCTGCAGTCTCAGGAATAAATACGGTCGAAATGACACGTTTTGATTCGCTGCAAGCCTGGTTGGATTGGCAGGAAAAACTACATCCTCGGCCTATCGATTTAGGGTTGGGAAGAGTTGCTGGCGTATATCGGCAGCTTAATCCCGAACAAAAAAAACCGCTAACCATCACCGTTGCTGGTACCAACGGCAAGGGTTCCTGCGTGGCGTTTCTGGAAGCGATCTATCGGGCCGCGGGCTACCGGGTTGGCGCTTACACATCGCCGCATATTTTGCGCTATAACGAACGCATTCGTATTGATGGTGTGCCGGTCGAGGATGCCTTGATTTGCGATGCTTTTACCCGCATTGATTCGGCGCGCGGCGAGACCAGTTTGAGCTATTTCGAGTTTGGCACGTTGGCAGCCTTGGGTATTTTCGCCGAGGCAGATCTGGATATTCAGTTACTGGAAGTCGGTTTAGGCGGCAGACTTGATGCGGTGAATATTATTGACCCCGATGCAGCGATTGTGACGACGATAGCACTTGATCATGTGGATTGGCTGGGGCATACCGAAGAAGCCATCGGTCGGGAAAAAGCCGGCATTTTTAGAGCCGGTGTGGCGGCTATAATCGGCGATGCGCAAGCGCCACGCTCAGTAGTCGAAGTAGCCGAGCAAGTCGGAGCCATTGCGCTGCAAATGGACAGCGAATTCAGTTATCAAAAACAGCGCGATAGCTGGGAATGGCGCTCTGCGGATAAGCAAATAGATCGCTTGCCGGCGCCGGCGTTTAAGGGCGAACACCAATATCGAAATGCTTCCGCGGCGATTATGGCTATAAACACCCTACAGCCTCAATTAGCGGTCAGTGACGATGCAATTCGGCAAGGATTGGAAAGTGCCCGGCTATCAGGACGTTTCCAGTTGATTGCCGGCGCGCCGCGCATTTTGCTTGACGTGGGGCACAACCCGCAGGCTGTGCAGACATTGATCAACTATTTGTCTGAATACTTCCCCGAGATCAGAATACATGCAGTTTTTGCGATGATGCGGGATAAAGATATTGCCGGCGTATTGAACATGATGCGCGACAAAGTGGCTACGTGGTATTTAGCGCCACTTGCTAATCCTCGCGCTGCAACTCCGGATATGTTAGAAACCATTTTTCAGCAACAAGGCCTGGATAATGTCCGTAGCGGTTTTACCGATTTTACCGAGGCATTTCAAGCCGCCCGGCAAAATACCGGACAGGACGACTTGCTTTTGATTTTTGGTTCTTTTTTTCTAGTATCCGAATATTTATCGAAATTTTCATAGAGGTGATCAGAATGGATCAAGAGTTAAAGCAGCGATTGATTGGTGCGGCGGTCATTACCGCGTTGGCGGCGATTTTCGTGCCGATGTTATTTGACGACCCGATAGACGAAACCGGCAAAAGCATCAATGAATTGAAAATTCCCGAGCTGCCTGCCAAGGCTCAAGATGTGGAAATCATGCCTCTGCCGGAAAAAGTTGAAGAGGTAGCGGAAACTCTGCCGGCCGAGACTGCGCCCAAACAAACGATCAAAGTGCTGGAAGAAGGCGAATCGGAAGCCCAGTTGGAAGCGCCCAAGCCGCAAGTTAAATTGACTGCCAAAGAGACCGCGCCGGCGCCACGGAGTCTGCCGGCCGCCAAACCTGCTACACAGGCGGCAGCCGTGGCGCAAGTCGATGAAGAACCCGCTGAAGCGGAAGACGTGCCGCCGGCAGTCCTTAGCAAGCCCAGCAAATCGCCGGCGCCTGCCGTCCAGCCTTTACAAGCGGTGAGCCCAACACCGAAAGTGCTTAAACCGGTTAACAAATTACCTGAACCTAAAACAGAGGTGGCGGCAATTCCGGCTCAGGCACCAGTGGCTACCGCGGCCGGCAAAGCACCGGCCGCCGCTACCGAGGACAGCAATCGCTGGTATTTGCAGGTGGGTACGTTCAGTCAAAAACCCAACGCCGTCAGTTTGCAGGATAATCTCAAGCAACAAGGTTTCGCCGCATCGGTTAGAGAGGTTGCCAGCGATAAAGGTACTGTGTTTAAAGTACGCATAGGGCCTATCGTTGATAAAGCCAAGGCTCAGGCGGTGAAGGCCAAATTGGCGCAAATTAACGTCAACAGTTTTGTTTCGGCGGACGAATAGCCCTTTGCCAACGTCGTTTTGTTTGATTTAGCCGGCTAGACCATGTTGGATTTTGTACCCTGGGCTAAGTTGCTGTGGGTGGATTACGTCGTCATCTCCATTATCTTGATTTCGGCGATAATGGGCCTACTGCGCGGATTTGTTAAAGAAGCGTTTGCATTGGTGCTTTGGATGGTCGCGGTTTGGGTGGCAACGCAGTACTGCCGGGATGTTTCGGTACTGCTGCAATCCACCATTAGCTATCCTTCGGCCAGAATCGCTGCGGCATTCGCGTTGCTTTTTTTCGCCACCTTAATTTTGGGTAGTTTAATCAGTTTTTTGCTGAGTCAGCTTATCGAGAAGACCGGCTTGACCGGTAGTGATCGTCTGCTGGGTATGTTATTCGGTATTGCCCGCGGGGCGGTACTGGTTTCCTTGTTGGTGATGCTGGCCGGGCTAACGCCGTTGCCGGAAGATCCCTGGTGGAAACAATCCCTTCTCATTCCTCCGTTCCAAGCCTTGGCGATGTGGTTGAAAACCCACATGCCGACCGGTTTGGCGGATTACATCCATTATCGATAACTTGGGTCTGCTATGTGTGGTATTGCCGCTATTGTTTCCAATCAAAGTGTTAATCAGGATTTATACGACGCCCTGACGGTACTTCAGCACCGGGGTCAGGATGCCGCCGGTATTGTCACGTGCGACGGTAGCCGTTTGCATTTGCGTAAGGATAACGGTTTGGCGCGGGATGTATTTTCCAGCAAGCAAATGATGAAGCTGAAAGGCAATATGGGCATTGCCCATGTGCGCTATCCGACCGCCGGTTGCACCAGTTCGGCTGAAGCCCAACCTTTTTACGTGAACTCGCCGTTCGGTTTGACCTTGGCGCACAACGGCAATCTGACCAATACCGAAGAACTGAAATATCAGGTGTTCATGGATGACCAACGTCACATCAATACCGATTCAGATTCCGAAGTATTGTTGAACGTATTCGCGCATGAATTGGCGCAATTCGGCAAACTCAAACTAACCGTGGATGATGTGTTTCAAGCGGTTAGCGCGGTACATAAGCGGATTCGCGGCGCTTACGCGGTAGTGGTGATGATTGCCGGTTTCGGCGTATTGGGTTTCCGCGACCCGCACGGTATTCGGCCCATCGTGTTCGGCAAACGCAAAACCGAGGATGGCACTGATTACATGATCGCTTCCGAAAGCGTGGCGCTGGACGTGCTGGATTTTCAATTGATACGCGACATCGAGCCGGGCGAGGCCGTGTTTATCGAAGCGGACGGCCAGTTACATACCCGGCAATGTACCGAATTAGTCGATCATTGCCCGTGTATTTTCGAATATGTGTATTTCGCCCGGCCGGATTCGATCATCGACAATATTTCGGTGTACAAAGCCAGAATGCGGATGGGCAGAAAACTGGCGGAAAAAATTCAGCGGGAATGGCCGGACCACGACATCGACGTGGTGATTCCGATTCCGGATACCAGTCGCACCGCTGCGTCGCAGATTGCCCATGACTTGGGTGTGAAGTTTCGCGAAGGCTTTATGAAAAACCGCTATATCGGCCGGACTTTCATCATGCCTGGACAAAAAATGCGCAAAAAGTCGGTCAAGCAAAAACTGAATGCGATTTCACTGGAATTCGATGGCAAGAATGTATTGCTGGTGGACGACTCCATCGTGCGCGGCACCACTTCCGAACAAATTATTCAGATGGCCCGCGATGCCGGTGCCAAGAAAGTTTATTTTGCATCCGCAGCGCCACCCGTACGTTATCCCAATGTCTATGGCATCGATATGCCGGCCGCGCATGAGTTAATAGCGCACGACCGTACCGAGGAGGAAATTTGCCAGGCCTTGGGCGCGGATAAGCTGATTTATCAAAGCTTGGACGATCTGATCGAAGCGGTCGGTAGAGGTAATCCGGACATCAAGCATTTCGATACCTCGTGCTTCAGCCACGATTACATTACCGGCGATATCGACGATGCTTATCTGGCGCGCATCGAAGCCTTGCGCAATGACAATGCGCAGGAATTGCGCAACAGCAGCAGCTTTATCATAGAGATGCAGGTTGCAAAGTAACAGGACCCGAAATGAGTGAATTTGATTGGCAAGATTATGCCCCAGAAACTCAGGCCATCCGCACTGGGCACAAGCGTACTCACGAAGACGAACATAGCATTCCTATATTTGCAACCTCCAGCTATGTGTTCAAATCGGCTGAGGAAGCGGCGCTGCGCTTTACCGGAAAGCAACCCGGCAATATCTACTCACGCTTCACCAATCCGACCGTCAGCGCGTTTCAGGAGCGTTTAGCGTATCTGGAAAAAGGCGAGCGTTGCTTGGCGTTTGCGTCGGGAATGGCCGCGATCATGGCGGTCGGCATGGCTCTACTGAAGGCCGGCGACCATGTAGTATGTTCGCGCAGTGTGTTCGGCAACACGGTACTGACTTTCCAAAATTATTTCGGCAAATTTGGCGTCGAGACCGATTTCGTCAGCTTGACCGATCCGGCGGCCTGGGAAGCGGCGATTAAGCCCAATACCCGGTTTCTGTTTCTGGAAACGCCGTCCAATCCTTTAATTGAAATCGCCGACATTCGGGCCATAGCCGATATAGCCCATCGGCATGGTGCGCTCTTGGTGGTCGACAACGTGTTCTGCACGCCAATCTTGCAACAGCCATTGACCTTGGGCGCCGATTTGGTAGTGCATTCCACGACCAAATACATCGATGGCCAAGGGCGTTGCGTCGGCGGTGCGGTGGTAGCCAACGAAGAATTGATCGAAAAATACGTGTATCCCTATCTGCGTACCGGCGGTGCGACGATGAGTCCGTTCAATGCCTGGGTGTTTTTAGGGGGACTGGAAACGCTGGCGTTACGCATGAAAGCGCATTGCGATAATGCGTTCGAGCTGGCCAAATGGCTGGAGCAACAACCGGCCGTAGCCAAGGTGCATTACCCCGGATTGGAATCGCATGCCCAGCACGAGTTGGCTAAGCGCCAACAGACGCATTTCGGCGCAGTGGTCAGTTTCGAATTGCAAGGTGGCAAAGATCACGCCTGGCAGTTGATTGATTCGACACGCATGTTGTCGATCACGGCGAATCTAGGCGATGTCAAAACCACTATCACCCATCCCGCAACTACCACACATGGCCGGTTGACGCCGGAAGCGCGCGCCGAGGCTGGAATCAAAGACAGCTTGGTGAGAATTTCGGTGGGTTTGGAAAATGTCGATGACATCAAGGCCGATTTGCTTAACGGACTGACAAATTGCTGATGGTGCGGTTCGGTCAAGCCTGCTGTCTCGCCACGCAAATCCAAAATTAAGCTATCTTTGACCGACGTTATAGAGAGATTGCGATCATGTTTCAGGATAGAAAAGAGTACCGAAAAAACTTTAACGCGGAAGGCCAACTGTTTGTGGGTGGCGAAACCTTGCAGTTAAATTGCTACGATGTGTCGCTGAAAGGCGCGATGGTCGAAGTCAGTCCTGGCGATTTGCTCACCACTATCCAGGATTTCGAAGCGTTGCTGAACGAAGACCGGCAAGCTGAAATATTTGTCGCCGAATTAATGTTGGCCGGCGAGGTGGATATTGTTTGGGTTAAAAGGGAACGCAACCGCATCATGATGGGCCTGGAGTTTCGGGATGTCGTGCATAACGCCCACAAACTCTGGCGCAAGCGGTGCGGTTACCGCAAACTCGAAGCGTTTAAAGCCGAATTGTTTATCGACAAGGAGCGATTCAACGTGGAAGGTGTGAATCGTTCGGTACAGGGTATGTGCCTGAAATTAAGCGGTCATCATTCCTGTATTAAGGTCAATGCTCCGGTTAAGTTGTTGGCTGCTGAACTGGGATTGAGCGCTTTGGGCAAAGTGGTTTGGGTCGAGAGCAACGAGCTGACCACTCGCCTTGGTCTGCAATTGGTCATCGTTAAATAAAGTCAGGTTAACCCGCTTGCGCCGGTTCATTCGCTCTGGGGAGTTTTGGGCCAGACGTTAACGTGCACAATACGAATATGTATATCGCAGTTGGACTCATTTAGTTAGAAACGAGTCCAAAAATTCATGTCAAAACCCGTGCTGACCTGCTTAAGCGTTTAATAGCGGATCCAGTTCGTGGCTCATATCCAGCGCATGCAAATCATCAAACCCCCCAATATGCCGCTCACCGATATAGATTTGCGGTACCGTGCGACGTTTGGTTTTTTCCATCATTTGCTGGCGTAGTCCAGGTTCGGCATCCACATTGATTTCCGTATAGCCGACGCCTTTGCGATCAAAAAGTTTTTTTGCCATGGTGCAATACGGGCAGAGCTTCGCGGTGTAAATGATAATTTCCGGCATGAGAAAAAATTAATAAATGCTAATGAATGAAGGTATTCTAAAGCGACGGCTGCTTTTGCTCAATAGTCATGGCCTTGGCGAGTTCCTCGATTAATAAGCAGGACGCTGCGGGTAAGGTCGCGCCAAATGCCACAATCCCGTCAGCGTGACCAAGCATGCTGAATAATCCAGTTTGTTGCAGTCTACCTGAGGTAAATAACTCGGCAACGGCGTTGGCCATTTCCGGGGTGCCGTAGGGCACGTCTGCCGCAGTAAAAGCCAGATTCAGCCGGTCGGTCTGCAACCACAACTCCGGGCAGTGCACATGTATCACGGCACCAATTGCCGGGTGTTGACGATAAACGCTGGCGTGGGTGAGTGCTTCCGAGGACGGTTGAGATAAGCCGCGCGACTTGATGGTATTACGTTCCGGCGATGCGCTTTCGATCAGCGCATAGTGTTGCTTGTTAAGGACCGGCAAGTGTCCGGTTTGTGTGCCGGAGATCAAAAACGCCTGACCACCGGGAGCCAAGCGTCGACTGATATTGCCAAATCCCAGCCCAGCGTATTTTTCGGCGATTTGCCCAATCAGCCGCAAGCGATAAAACAGGCTGCGCCAGGCGTTGAGTTCGCTGATATCAATGTCTGCCGCGAACTCGCCATGCTGATGATCAAGGCGATATTTAATAACACCTTCCAGTTCGCTCAATCCGTTTTCCATTCTTATAATGTGTTTTAAGATTTATTTTTTATCCAGCCAACGCATGAAACCAAATTTTTTAAGACCCGGCTTTGCCTTTTGTTTGCTGTTTTTGTTGATCAGTTTAAACCTTGCCCACGCCGCAAATCAAAACCCGCCCAACAAAACGCTGTCGCATACCGATATACAGCAACGTATTCAAGTCATCAAAGATAAGCAGAATCTGCCTGAAGAACAGAAAAACCGGATTTTGGCGGCGTATCACGAAAGTGAAGATAACCTCAACGAATTGGAGGCACAGGACGCGCAAGCCGAATCCTTCAAGCAGGCTTTAAACAGCCTACCGATAGAAATGAAGCAATTGGCAAGGCAAATAGCTGAGGCCGAGAGCAATTTAAAAAATAGGAAGTCTGAGAAGCTGGTGATTTTTCCGACGGATGAGTTGGAGCAACGCCTGCTTATCGAAAAAACCAAGCTTAGCGATTTAGACGCCGAAATCAGCCGTATTGAAGCGACTTTGGGCGAATTGAACAGCCGGCCGCAATGGATTCGGGAAAAAGTCTCCGAAATCAAGAGCAAACAGACTTCCAGTCAGCAGGAACAGCAGAGTTTGGCATCCAGGGCTGACGACAATCTATATCAAAAAGAGGCCAGGCAGATACAACTAGATAGCCGGATTCGTCTGTTAAACAGCACGCTGAAAACGCTGGAATTGGAAAATCTTAGTAATCCCTTGCAACTGCAAGCTAACAAGGATCGTGTACATCTGTTGACCCTGCAACGGGAGCAGCAGAGTTTACTAATTGCTGACCTCGATAATTTCTTGCTGGAGCGGCGCCAACAGGAAACTGATAAAGAGCAGGCAGCATTATTGCAGGCCGAAAAGGACGCGGAGGGCAAACATCCGTTGATTCGGGCTGCCACGAAAGAGAACATGCAGTTCAACCGCAGTTTGCAGGAAATCAATAAAAACATGGAGCAGTACTCGCTCCAAAAAAATGAAATAGACGTTCGATATAAGCAGCTGGAGAAAGATTTTCAGAGCGCCGAGCAAAAAATCAGCCTGGCGGGCTTAAGTCCTGCTTTGGGCAATTTACTGCGCGAACAGCGCCGTAACTTGCCCCAACGTAAACAATACGGCACCTTGAGTGAAGAGGTTCAAAACCAGATTGCCTTGACCAGTCTGGAAATGTTCAAGTTGGACGAGGCCAAAAAAAGTCTGGCCGATATTAACCAGGTGTTGCTGACGCGCATTGCCCAATTGCCGGCGGAGACGGACGAGTCGGAAAGGCTACGGGTGCGTACCGAGTTACGCATGTTGTTGAACGACCAGAAAGACCTGGTGGCAAGACTGGCGGGCGGGTATAACGACTACGGCCGGCTCTTGGGTGACGTTGATTTCAGTTTGCAGCAAATGTTGAGTATCGCCGATAAATTTAGCGGCTATCTGGATCAGCGTTTATTGTGGGTGCCTAGTGCGCCGGTTATCGACAAACATTATTTCCAGGAAATTTTTTCCTCATTGCTATGGTTCATGAGTCCGAGCAATTGGCTAGGTGTGGCGACGGCTTTTTGGGATGGCATCAACCATTTCCCGCTCCTGGTATTGGTGGGTTTGGGTATCGTAATACTACATTGGCGTTTCCGGGTTCGAATCAAGCAGCAACTCGCCGTGCTGTTAGCAAAAAAAGCTATCAATCACAATTTTGGCGATATTGTTTCCAGTCTGCTTTATCTGTTATTGATGTCTCTTTACGGGGCCTTGTTGATGGCCTGGATCGGTGGCGTGCTGATATTGAACGCGCGAGCCGATTTTTTCAGTCACTCGTTCGCCGCCGGTTTAATCGCTTCGGCCTTGTCATTGTGCCTGGTGCAATTCTTCTATCGATTATTTAGGCCGAGAGGTGTCGCGGATACCCTGTTCCATTGGTCTGATCACGCTATTTTGTTGTTGTACACGCAAATGAAGTGGGCCCGATTCATACTGGTGCCCTGCGTGTTTCTTATCTCAATGACCGGTAGTGATCTGTTCTCCGAACACAGTTATGCATTGGGCCGAACTGCGTTGATCGTGATGATGGCAACGATGGCCTATTTGTTTCACCGTCTGATGCACCCGCAGTCGGGATTGGCAAAAAACTGGTATTTGCAATCGGAAGGCTGGATTAGCCGCTTGCGCTATGTGTGGTACGCAATTGCGATTTTGGTACCCTTGGTAATCATCGGTTTTGGGGTGACGGGTTATTACCAAAGTGCGCTGGAACTGCAAGGCAAGTTGATAATGAGCTTGCGTTTGATATTTCTCACCGTATTGTTCCAAGGCTTGTTATTGCGTTGGTTGCGCAATACCGAACGCAAGCTGGCGTTGAAGAATGCGGAAAAAAAACGCAAGCAGGTCGAGCAAGCCGCCGTTAGCAGCGCCAATCTGGAAGGGGGGTATCCTGTCGAGGAGCAGTTGCTGGATATTTCCAAAATTAATCAGCAAAGCCATAAGTTGTTGACCACGGTGGTCATGGTGATCATGTTGGTCGGTTTCTGGATGATCTGGAGCGATATTTTACCGGCTTTGACGGTATTCGATCAGGTGGTGCTGTGGCAGCATAGTGAAATGGTGGACGGCAAGGAAATATTAGCGCCCATTACCTTGATCAATCTATTGATTTGTTTAGTGTATAGCGGACTGGCTTTTATATTTGCAGTAATTTTCCGGCTCTGGTCGATTTGATAACCGCCGGCAAGTTCGCGATGACCGCCGGTAGCCGTTACGCGCTGATTCAATTGGTGCGCTATTCACTGATTACCGTGGCCTTTCTGGCGATTGCCAACGAGCTTGGTGGCAGTTGGTCGCAAGTGCAATGGTTGGTGGCGGCGTTGTCGGTGGGTTTAGGTTTTGGTTTGCAGGAGATTTTCGCGAACATGGTGTCGGGCATTATTTTGTTGTTCGAGCGGCCGATTCGTGTGGGTGATACGGTCACGGTCGGCGATGTGACCGGCCGGGTCAGCCGCATTCAAATGCGGGCCACGCATATTGTCGACTGGGATAGAAAAGAGTTGGTAGTGCCGAATAAAACCTTTATTACCGATCGATTGATTAACTGGACGTTATCGGATACCGTCACCCGGGTGGTGGTGCCGGTCAGCGTGGCCTACGGCACCAGCGTGGAGATGGTCGAGAAAATTCTGGCTGATGCGGTAAAAAGTATCGAACAAGTACTGAGTGACCCGGAACCGTTGGTAATCTTTATTGGTTTTGGTGATAGCGCCCTACAGTTCAAAATTAACGTATTTGTCCGCGAACTCAGCGATAGGACGGTGGTTACCCATCGTCTGCACACGAAAATTTACGAAGCCTTGCTGGCCCATCATATTGAGATACCTTATCCGCAGCGCGATGTACACATCCGTTCGGTCGCGAAAGGCATATTGAACGAATGAGGTGCGGTTTATTAGCCGATTTCAATATAAAGCCATTCTGTAATAAAATGGCCGCCCTTTGAACCTGGCTTTGGCTCTTTAATATGCGTTGTCCGTTTTGCTCAGCACAAGATACTCGGGTAATCGATACCCGCTTGGCCGACGATGGCGATCAAGTCAAACGCCGCCGGGAATGCGTGGCCTGTAAAGAGCGGTTTACCACCTTTGAAGTGGTTGAATTGACCCTGCCGCGCATCATCAAACGCAACGGCGCTCGGCAGAGCTTTGACGAAGCTAAACTGCGGGCCGGCATGCAGCGAGCCTTGGAAAAACGCCCGGTACAAGTAGACGCTGTCGAGGCAGCACTCAGCCGGATCAAGAAAGCCCTGACGGCAAAAGGCGAGCGCGAGATTCCGGCTCGCGAATTGGGTGAACTGGTGATGCAAGAATTGCAAACACTCGATCATGTTGCTTTCGTACGCTTCGCCTCGGTGTATCGCAGCTTCCAGGATGTCTCCGAATTTACCGCGATGATCGAAAATCTGCAAAAGCATGACGTCTAGCCAAGACGCTGCCTATATGGCGCGTGCCGTCAAATTGGCGCAGAACGGTAAATACACGACCGACCCCAATCCGCATGTCGGCTGCGTGTTGGTCAAAGACGGCAAGGTGATTGCCGAGGGTTGGACACAACGCGCCGGGTTTGCCCATGCCGAAGTTGATGCGCTGGCCAAAACAGACAACGCACGAGGCTCGACAGCTTATGTGACATTGGAGCCTTGCAGCCATCATGGTAAAACCGGCCCGTGCTGCGAGGCATTAATCGCTGCCGGCATCAGCCGAGTCGTCGTGGCGATGCAGGATCCCAATCCACTGGTGGCTGGCCGCGGTTTGCAAAAACTCTGCGAAGCTGGCATTGAGGTGCTGGTCGGCGTCTTGCAGCAAGAAGCGGAAAAGCTAAACCAAGGCTTTTTTAAACGTATGCGGCTGGGTTTGCCGTGGATACGCAGCAAGCTGGCCATGAGCCTGGACGGCCGTACCGCGCTGGCCTCCGGCGAGAGTCAATGGATTACGTCCGCCCCCGCCAGGCAAGATGTGCAGATCTGGCGGGCGGCTAGCAGCGCCATTGTCACCGGCATCGACACGGTGTTGTACGACGATCCACAATTGAACGCGCGTGTGGATTTCGATGCAGTGCAGCCGGTCAAAGTGGTGCTGGATTCGCAATTACGCATGCCTTTGTCCGCCAAGCTGTTGGACAATGCGGTAGACGTCTGGATTATGACCTGTAGCGACGATGCGCTTAAACAGCAAAAATTACGCGATGTGGGTTGCAAAGTCTTTCAAGTCGATGAGCGGAATGGGCGTGCGGACTTGGTTCAGGTTTTTAAGTTGTTGGCCGAGCTACAAATCAACACGGTTTGGGTGGAGGCAGGTGCCACACTAAACGGTGCGCTGCTCGATAGTGGGCTGATCGATGAATGGTTGATTTACATGGCGCCCTGTGTATTGGGCGATCAAGCGCGCGGCCTGTTCACTCTGTCGGGCATATTGACCATGCAGGATAAAAAATGCCTGCGCCTGCTAGAAGCCCGGCAAATTGGACCGGATTTGAGATTGCGCTATCAAGCAAAAACTGATTGAAACGATGAAAAGTATTGTTGTAATGACATTGTTAATTAGCCTGCTGCCTGCTTGGGCGACGGCGGATGAGGACGATAAACCGGAAACCAGCACCTTGCAGATTCAAGGCGGCAAAGTGATCGGCGAAAAGCACGAAATCGAAGTCTACGATTATCATAGCGGCACCTATCAAACCTTTGATGTTTATCGTAAGCCGGCCAAGTCGCCAAACAAAGACACGGCCTCCCAAACCCCAAAGCCATCCACCGAGACCGCTCCGCGCTGATCGTAACGGACATTTTTACTTTTTAGAGTGATAACCATGTTTACCGGGATTATTTTAGCCATCGGCAAAATCAAGGCCATCCAGCCTAAAGGCGGCGATTGCCGGTTGATTATCGATACCGGCAAGCTGTCGCTGCGCGAATGCGCGTTGGGCGACAGCATCGCGGTGAATGGTATTTGCCTGACCGCCGTGGAGTTGGGCGAACATTATTTTTGCGCCGACGTTTCCAATGAGACCTTGTCGCGTACCACTTTAAAGACCGCAAGTACCGGTACGCCGGTGAATCTGGAGTTGGCGATGACGCCTTCCAGTCGGTTGGGCGGGCATATTGTCAGTGGTCATGTCGATGGTATTGGTAAAGTGGTTGAGAGACAGGCCGATGGCCGCTCGATTCGCTTCAAATTCAAGGCGCCGGATTCGCTGGCCAAATACATCGCCGAAAAAGGCTCGATTTGCATTAACGGCATCAGCCTGACTGTCAACACAGTTGATGGCGCTTATTTTTCCGTGAATATCGTGCCGCATACCTTACAAGAAACCACCTTGGGTCAAACCGAAGCCGGCAGCGAGGTAAATCTGGAAGTCGATTTGCTGGCCCGCTACTTGGAACGTCTGATGCAAGGGGAAGTCGCTGCTTACAGTCAAGGCGGCGTCACCGAGGCCTTATTACAAAACGCAGGCTTTATTAAATGAATAGCATAGAAGAAATCATAGCCGACCTTCGTCAAGGCAAGATGGTCATCATCATGGACGACGAAGATCGGGAAAACGAAGGCGATTTGTTGATGGCGGCGGCCTTTGCCCGGCCGGAAGATATTAATTTTATGGCTAAATACGGCCGCGGCCTGATTTGTCTGACCTTGACCCGCGAACGCTGTCAACAGTTGCGTTTACCTTTGATGGTCAGCGACAACAATACGCCGTACACCACCAATTTCACGGTGTCGATTGAAGCGGCTACAGGCGTGACCACCGGTATTTCCGCCGCCGACCGCGCGTTGACCGTGCAGGCGGCGGTAGCAAAAAACGCCCAGCCGAGTGATCTGGTGCAACCGGGGCATATTTTCCCGTTGATGGCACAAGCCGGCGGCGTACTGAATCGGGCCGGTCACACGGAAGCCGGGTGCGATCTGGCCAGGTTGGCAGGCGTGGAACCCGCGGCGGTGATTGTGGAAATTCTGAACGATGACGGCTCGATGGCGCGCAGGCCCGATCTGGAAGTTTTTGCCGAACAACACGGCCTTAAAATCGGCACGATTGCCGATTTGATTCACTACCGTATCAAACACGAAAACACCCTGGAGCGGATCAGCGAATGCGTCTATCCCACCGAATTCGGCGATTTCAGATTGTATGCCTACCAGGATTGTAACGACGACAATGTGCATCTGGCCTTAGTGATGGGCGATGTGGCCGGCGACGAGCCGGTGCTGGTGCGGGTCCACGCCCGCAACTTGATCGACGATTTATTGTTTTCCAAACGCAGCGATTGCAGTTTGCCGGTGCGGGAAGCCTTGAAAAATATCGCCGAAGCTGGGCGCGGGGTTTTGGTGATCATTCGCCAAAAAGAAAATAACAAGGATTTGGTGGAACTGATACATGCCTATCAAATGCAGGATCATGGCGTCAAAAACAGTCAGGATTTAAGTGCCGATTCGGATTGGCGCACCACGGGAGCCGGCTCACGTATCTTGTCGGATTTGGGTGTGCGGCGCCTGAAGGTGATGGGGGCTCAGAAAAAATACATCGGTCTGTCCGGCTTCGATTTGGAAGTCGTCGAACATATCGATTCAACGCATTAAGGCAGGGTCGATTCATTCGACACGTTTTACAGCATTTTAATCATTCAACAACAGGTAAACACATGGCAGCAGTCACTACTCTGGAAGGCAACTTTTCCGCGCAAGGCGGCAAGTTTTGCCTCGTTTCTTCACGCTTCAACAGCTTTATCGTCGAACAATTGGAAGGTGGTGCGATCGATGCCTTGGTGCGCCATGGCGCAGATAAAAACGACATCACTCTGGTCAAGGCGCCGGGTGCTTTCGAATTGCCGATGGTGGTGCAACGTATTGCTGCTACCAAAAAATACGATGCGATTATCGCTTTGGGCGCAGTGATTCGCGGCGGTACACCGCATTTTGAGTATGTGGCAGGCGAATGCGTGAAAGGTATCGCTCAGGTTGCCTTGCAATACGACGTACCGGTGGCTTTTGGGGTATTAACCGTAGACAGCATCGAGCAGGCTATCGAACGTGCCGGCACTAAAGCCGGTAACAAAGGCGCGGAAGCAGCGCTGTCGGCGATCGAAATGGTCAGTCTGTTCAACAACCTGGGTCGTTAATGAGTCAAGCAAAAACCAACGCTAGAAAGTGCGCGGTACAGGCGCTGTATCAATGGCAAATGTCCGGCGAGAGCCTGATCCGTATCGAAACGTATTTTCTGGAAGAAGAGCATCTGAAAGGCGCGCAAAAAACCTATTTCAGCGAATTGTTTCATGGCGTACCGAAACAATTGGCTGTGATCGACGCGGCCCTGGCCGAATTTGTCGATAGGCCGGTGGAAAAAATCGATCCGGTGGAGCGGGCGATTCTGCGCATCGGCGCTTACGAACTGATGAACCGCTTGGAAACGCCGTATAAAGTCATCATCAACGAAGGCGTCAATCTGGCTAAGGATTTCGGCGCCGACGGCAGTCATAAATATGTCAACGGCATTCTAGATAAAGTCGCACAGAAACAGCGTGCCGTCGAGATTGCCGCCAAGCAGGCGAAATCTCAAAACTGATGGCAGTCGCCGAGTTCGATTTGATCCGCCGCTATTTTGCGGTGCATGCTCCTAGGCATCCGTTTAATCAATTGGGCATAGGCGATGATTGCGCGTTACTGAACCTGCCGGCCGGCCTTCAATTGGCGGTCACCGCCGACACGATGGTCGAGAATGTGCATTTCTTTGCCGATGCCGATCCTGAATTGCTGGGGCATAAATTACTGGCGGTGAATCTTAGTGACTTGGCGGCCATGGGCGCCGAGCCTTTCGCGGTCACCTTGGCTTTGACTTTGCCTAAAGTCGATGAAAGCTGGCTGGAAGCGTTCTCACGAGGTTTTATCAATCTGGCGCGTCAGCACAATGTCGACCTGATTGGCGGCGATACGACGTCCGGACCGTTGACTTTGACGGTGCAGGCGATGGGCGCGGTGCCGCAGGGTAGGGCGCTATTGCGTTCCCGTGCCCAGGTTGGCGATTTGATATACGTTACCGGTCAGCTTGGTAACGCCGGCTTGGGTTTAAAAATTAAACAGGGTTATGTCTGCGCAGATCCGGAGTTGGCTTTGCGTTGCTTTAATCAGCCACAACCGCGAGTGTCGGAAGGTTTGGCGCTGCGCGGCATCGCTAATGCCTGTATCGATATTTCTGACGGATTAGCCGCCGATTTGGGGCACATTTTGCAGCAAAGCGGCGTCGGTGCGTGTTTGCAATGGGACAACTTGCCGCTATCCGCTTCAGTGGCAGAGTTCATCAATCACAGCGGCGATTGGCGTATGCCCTTGATTGCCGGGGACGATTACGAATTGTGTTTTACGGTGCCGGCAGATTGTTCTCACGCATTACCGGGGGCTACTTGCGTGGGGATTATCGAAGCCGAGCCGGGTTTGCGGATGCGTAAGGCTGGGCGCGTGGAGGCATTCGAGGTGAAGGGTTTTGAGCATTTTTCTTAGAGAGCACTACGGCAACGCACGTTTGACTGCGTTACAAATCGTCAAAGATCCCACCTTGCTTCTGGCGTTTGGTTTCGGTTCTGGGTTGGCTAAGAAAATGCCCGGTACGATGGGCACGCTCGCCGCGATTCCGCTATACCTTGCTTTACTGCAAACCAATGAGTGGATTTATCTGTCGGTGACGCTGATCAGCGTTTGCATCGGCATCTGGATTTGTGGTCAAGCCGCTAAAAAATTGGAAGTCCATGACTTCGGCGGTATTGTTTGGGATGAAGTCGCAGGATTTTTGATTACGATGACCGGCGTAACCTATTCCTGGCAGAGTCTATTGGCCGGTTTTCTGCTGTTCCGCTTGTTCGACATCGTCAAGCCATGGCCGATTAAATGGCTTGATAAGCATGTCCACGGTGGTTTCGGCATTATGCTGGACGACGTGGTGGCAGGGGTTTTTGCCGGCTTGATTATGCACTTCTGGTTTGATTTTCCGGCGAACTGAGTGAGTGTTGTTTTCATTCAACAAGCCAGTGGTTTTGGGGCATTGTTCTCATTTGACCCATGATAATTCATGCGACTAAAATCCATGCCGGTTTGGGGGATTAGTTGCGTGCAGCGAATGCCGCAAATATTAAGCTTCAAACCTAATAACTATACAAACACTTAGGAGGACTTTTTTATGAATACAAGATGGCTATTCGCTGCTTCACTTGTGATGCTGACCAGCGCTGGTGCGGCAATCGCCGATAAAGATAACAATAAAGGAGTGGGGCAAGCCTGTAGGGGCTTGCCTAATCACGCCACATTGAAAGCAGCACTTGACGATGCAGTGAGTGCGGAGGAAAGCGGGCTTAATTTGCATATGTGGGCCACTTTAGTCAACCGTGACGGCGTGGTTTGTGCCGTAGCGTTTTCCGGCACCAATCGGGGTGCACAGTGGCCGGCCAGTCGAGTTATCTCGGCGCAAAAAGCCAATACCGCCAATTCGCTGAGTCTCGATTCTTCCTCAGATTCCGCGGGTTCCGGCAAACCCAATGGTTTGGCGTTATCGACAGCGAATTTATATTCAGCCGTGCAACCTGGTGGTAGTTTGTTTGGACTTCAAGAGAGCAATCCCGTTGAAACGGGCGCTGCTTACGGCGGAAACCCAGGCTTAAATGGTACTCCTCAAGATCCTATGGTAGGGTCGAAAATTGGTGGTGTTAATGTATTCGGTGGTGGCCTGGGCTTGTACTCAGTCGGAAAAACGCTGGTCGGTGGCGTCGGTTTAAGCGGCGACACCTCTTGTGCCGATCATAATATCGCTTGGAGAGTCAGACATAATCTGGGGCTTGACCACATTGTCGGCGTCGGGGGAGTGAGTGGCGATCCACAGCGTCCTGATAATATCATTTTCGACATTACCGCCAATCCGAACGGTGGTACCGGAATTAGCGCAGGAGGTTTCGGCCATCCCACCTGTTTAAATACCGATCTGAATACAGCGGATTTGCCTGCCGGCCAACCTTAATCATCCGCTTTAAAAGCAACGGCAAGCAGATAAGGAACTTATCTGGTGACATTATTTAACAAATAGCATGTTTATTGCTTGCTAAATAATTTAAGGTCTGTATAATAAGTCAAATCAATCGCGGGGTGGAGCAGCTTGGTAGCTCGTCGGGCTCATAACCCGAAGGTCGTAGGTTCAAATCCTGCCCCCGCTACCAGATAACTGATTGATTCTTAAGGATAAGAATCATAAAGCCATCGGTTTAACACGTTGAAAAAAACGCCACAGGGCACCGTTTAGGGCACATGTGGATTTTTTCAAAAAGGTTCCAGAGAACCTGTGTTACATCGAGGGCTTTTTTTATGTCCGCAATAAATTCAAAACAAACCCCATCAACATCACGACCAGAACCTGGTGCTGATGTCCAAACGTTCAAACAAACAATCACTCAAATCGATCAAACTTCGCAAGAAGCGTTTGATTTAATCGAATTAATTTCAGACTTGCTTATTTGCGCGTCTGAAAGTACAAAATTTCATACCAACCCACGCCTTTTACGTAATGCGCTCCAGGCAATACACTCAATTGCCGTTGATGCACAGAACACCATCAATTGTTTGGCTGAGGATGTTGGCTGCAATTATTCGGAAAGCAGCCACTTGGTCTTCGATAGGTTTCCACAGGCCGTGGAGCCGTTAACTGGCCGCGGGGTGGAATGACATGACCACTATTCCTAAAAGTCAACACAACGCGGGTCCGGTCGTTACTTGTGTCATTTCAGATTATTTTCTATTTGACCGGTTTGCGCATTGTCCTTCATGCGGTGATCCTGAAGGGTTTTTCTTGCCTGCTGAGGTTTATCCGTATTTTCCCGACGGCGGCAGCGTGCAGTGCACGACATGCGGCGCCTACGACCACCCAGTCATTCGACTTTGGACTGTTCATCATCCTGACAATCATTTGTTGGCCTCTCCCGGCTTTCCCACAGAGGGTGAGGCGCGGCGCTTTGGCAACGTTTTTGGCCTGACAGGGTATTGCCTTCAAGATCTGCGCTGTTTTTATGTTGGCGAGGGTGATGACGATCCACGAAAAGGCATACTTTATTCCCTGTCACGGGGCCGAGACGTATATGAGCGATTGCTTGAATCGTTACCGGTAGACTCTGATCCGGAAACATTGCGGCAGCTTGCGTTATCACTCGACCTGAGAGACTACGCTTTGCCGCAATTTTCGGCAGCTTTCAGCGACGAGAGGCCCGCCTAATGGCCACCATCCGAAAAATTGAACGCCAGTCAGGTGTCGTCTATAAAGCGATCATCACCCAGCGCGGCATTGCAATAAAATCCAAAACCTTCACCCGCAAAGGCGATGCGCAAACCTGGGTAAAGCGCATCGAGTCAGACCATGAAATGATGGAGGCCTTGGGCTCGCGCGGTGCTGGTTTGCGGTTTGCTGATCTGGTCGACGAATACATGCGGCAATGGCAAGGCAAAGACGCAGTCAACCAAGCCAGGCGGGCCCAGTATTGGCAAACCTGCCTGGGCGATTATAAGTTGGTCGACATCAGCGCAGATATGATTCGCCAAAGGCTAAAAGCTTTTGAGGCTGGCAAGGTGCTGCGTGGCGATGGCGCCGGCAAGACCAAAGCAATTAATCGCGACCGCTCGCCGTCCACCGTCAATCGTTATCGCACCGTGCTGTCGGCGATTTTCAGATATGCGATTTTCGAGGGCTATGTTGTTGCCAACCCGGTCGCCCGGGTGGCCGCTCGCAAGGTGAACAACCAGATTAATCGATTCCTGGATGAAGGCGAACGGGTACGGCTGCTGGCTGCGTGTCAAAAATCAGACTGGGATAAGCTGCATTTGTTGGTGTTGATGGCGCTGACCTCCGGCATGCGTAAAGCCGAGCTGCTTAACCTCCGCTGGAGTGACATCGACTTCGAGAACAATCTGGCGAGGTTGGCAACCAGCAAAAACGGCGAACCCCGCTGGTGTCCGTTGCCGGATTTTGTAGTGGATCATCTACGCCCGCAGCGCCGGGTGGGTGCCGGCTTACTCTTTGCCAGCGAGAACAAGCCCGAACGACCGTTCGAGTTCAAAAAACATTGGGATAAGGCGTTGCGAGAAGCGGGAATAGAAAACTTCCGGTTCCACGATTTACGCCACAGTGCAGCCAGTTTACTGGCGATGGCCGGCGCTTCGTTATACGAAGTCGGCGAAGTGTTAGGCCACAAATCCACTCAAACCACCAAACGCTACGCGCATCTATCCACCGAGCACAAATCGAAGTTAGTCGAGCGTGTTATGACTGCCGCCATTCGGCAAGGGAGCTAATTATGAAAACCAATAAACCACTTTTTTCACACAGGTTCGCCTCAAATGCTGCCGATATTGAATCGGCAAGTGTCGAAGCCATTGGGCTTATCGTGGAGCGATCCAAGGCGATATCCAGTCTGTTGGCCCCCGAAATATCAGGCCATAAAATCTGTTCCACGTTACTGGCCAGCGTGATCGATGATTTGTCTATGATCGATGAGGTTGTTGGCCACTTTTATCAGCGCGCCGCCGCCGAAAAGGGTGCTGAAGCAACGATGGCCGATCAGGTAACACGCTTAGTGCAGCGCTCCAACGCTGTGTTGTGGGCCATGGATGGTGAATTTGAAACCCGGCCTCTAACGTCGGTGATATTCCAAGCGATCGTGTCGGATTTACAAGACATTGCCGATATTCTCGATGTTTACATGCAAAGCATTGCGGCGGAGTTGTCTAGCAGCGAAGCCAGCGCATAACGGTAAATTCCTTGCGGTTGCCTGTTTGTAACTTATAATTCACAATGTATCATGTTGAAGACTACCAGGCCGCCGATGGGCGCCTACCCTTCAAGGATTGGCTGTCAACCTTGGCGGATAGACAAGCGAAAGCCCGGGTATTAACCAGGGTGCAACGCATGGCCGCCGGTAATCTTGGCGACTGCAAGCCCATACAAGATGGCGTATGGGAACTGCGCATTGATTACGGTCCCGGCTATCGCGTGTATTACGCGCAGGCCGGTGCCAAGCTGCTGCTGTTACTGGTCGGTGGCGACAAGCGCAAACAGCAGGGCGACATCGACAAAGCCGTTGCCTATTGGAAAGACTGGAAGCAGAGAACAGACCATGAGTGAAGCATCAAAACCACACGACCAAACGGTTATCGAGCTATTACGCGAAGATCCTGATTTTGCCAATGAATATCTAGCGGCAGCGTTAGAAGAGGTGGACCAGCCCGGCGGCCGCGAAGCGTTATTGGCAGCACTACGCCAGATTGCGGAAGCGCAAGGTATGGCGGAAGTTGCCGAGCGCGCCGGTATTAAACGCGAAAGCTTATACCGGGCCTTGTCCCCCAAAGGCAACCCCACCATCAAAACCCTGCTGGCTGTTACTAAGGCGGTCGGGCTGAAACTGTCGGTACATCGGCAGGTGGCAGCATGACCGCCCAATTTAACCCGCCCCATCCAGGCAGTATTTTGAAAGAGGACATTTTGCCCGAGCTGGGTATAGGCGTTACCGAGGCGGCCGCGCAATTGGGCGTGTCGCGCGTGGCATTGTCGCGGGTCATTAACGGCAAGGCTGCGATCAGTGCGGAAATGGCGATTCGATTGGAAGCCTGGACCAGTGGCCCTGCTGCCAAAACCTGGGTGCGTATGCAGGCCGAGTATGACCTATGGCAGGCCCGCCAGAAACCACGCCCCAATGTCACGCCGGCAGCTCGACCAGAGGCGGCTTAACCTGTTTTACCAAGCCTAGCCCGACGGGGCGAAAAGCGGATTTCTCACCCGCCTGGCTTGGTATCTTTTTTGAGAATCACACTAGAGAGGTGTTGATGTGGTCATAGTTAGTATGACTGAGCGCGAGATCGATAGATGGGTCGCTAGCCAAAATTTGCCGCCTAGGGCGGGGTATTTGTTTCGGTATCCGTTTCTTGGTTTCGAAAATCCTCATTTTCAGGATTTCAAAAAAGCTCACGATATCATTCGTACATTCACTGTTTATGCTGCGCACGAAGGTGGCCACCTTGAAATAATCAGTCAGTTTATTGCCTCAAAAAATCACTGTGTCGAGTCGTTGCGAAAGATTTGTGAGCTTTTAGAAAGTGACGAACACATGATGATTTTTTGTTTCTGTTTACATAGAGCTTGGATGATTTGGGGAATCGGAAAAGAAAAAAGTGCGTGTGAATTAGGCTTATCACCCCTAGCAAAGGGCTGTTCACGGAGTAAAAAAGCTGATGAGATCAGGGGGCAAATCAAACAAAAAACGGAGGAAATTGTTGGGTTAGTCAATGGTTTGGCTGAAATTGGTGGCGTTCATTGGATTAGTGGCCCTCAATCCTCGATTTATGCTGCATTGCTACAACGCGCGGTCGATATTCAATCAAACTCGCTGCCTGAGCCTATTCGACAGTGGGCAGATTGGGTCGCTTATGACGCATCCGACGGTGTCTTGGCGCAAAAATTCCAGAAATTTAGTGGTGATATTGGGGCTTTTTATGGCACGGATTTTCCTATGCCGACATTTGAAAGCTTGATGCTTGCCTATGGGCAACAAGTTGCTGAAGATTTTGGTCGTAACTCTCCTTATCGGGATGCGCTGAAGGCTTCAAAACGAAAGGAGTTTAACCCTGCATTTTTTGCCAGGGGGTTTCTCGGGTTGCTTAGCCGTATGGTTGATGATGGGCTGTTGCCGGAGAAAATCAAAACTCTCCGCCGGGTTGACTTCGATAGGTTGTTCAATCCTCCTTTTCCAGTGGTTGAATTTAAGAGATATGTCGATTCGGATTGGCGGAAAGATATAGATACAACTGCTGAAGAACATGAACGCAAGCAGAAAAAGGAAGATAAACGCAAAAATAAGGCAATAAATACCGCAAAATCTCCAGCAAATATCTGATAAATAAGGGGAAAGATAATATGTAAAAACAGACATATTATCTTTCTTACATCGCTCCAAACCATTCGCATAATGTCCGTAATGCTGCGAAACGCGGCAGAACTTCACACGCTAGAGGCGGCATTGATGCAAACAAATCAAAACCATTTGATTTTCCCTCGCTTGGACCCTGAAACTCCTTGACTGCCTTTGTATTCTTTGATCTGCGCGACAATATGTCCAGGCGCTTTGAGTCGCTTTCAAATTTCAACACCATGAATATTAATGAGGAATAACTATGGAAAAACAACAAGGCAACTTTGCCGGCGCTTGCGCCGGTTTGAATGATGTTTCTCTAGGGGAGATTATTATTCTTGAAAAATTCCAGGAAAAGTACGCTGACAAGTTCACACCCGGTCAATTGACTTGGTTCATGCGTAATCGCGCGCGCAATGGATTGTCAAAGTCCGGCGCGGTGATTTTGTCGGCCAGAAAGTTTTACATCAACGAGCGATTATTTACGAAGTGGTTTGCTAGTCAAAAAGCCTAATTCTCTTTCAGACGACTTATCAACGTGGCCGCGCGGATTGCGGTCGAGTCGGACCGATGGCAAATGAGAATGGGTGATTTTGATGACGAAGTTTAAAAACTGTTACAAAAAGCAGGAACCTATGTGGCAATGCCGGCTATGCTGCGGCACCTGCAAAAAGCGCTTAATGCGTGAGGGCTATTGCGTGACGTGCTTGCGGGGTAACCGGGTGGCATTCGTTACCGAGCATTACAAGAAGGCGCTCAATGCCAGCAATTGAATCCCGATTTGAGTACGCATTGAAGTATGCGGCGCTGGGCTGGCCAGTGTTGCCGTTGCACTGGATTACCGAGCGGGGTATATGCAGCTGCGGCAAAACTGATTGCCGGTCTGCTGGCAAACATCCGCTATTGCAGAAAGGGCTGCTTGATGCCGCTACGGATACAAAGACATTAAATGCCTGGTTTAAAAAATGGCCTAAGGCGAATATCGGTATTCGAACCGGCGCGGCCTCTGGTTTTTTTGTACTCGATGTTGATCCTCGCCATGGTGGCGATGATGCGCTGGAGCAGATGAAGCGTGAACTCGGCCCAATCCCGGATGATGTGGTACAGGTGACCGGTTCAGGTGGTAGTCATATTTGTTTCAAATATGCCGGTCAAGAGTGTGTGTCGACAACCAACTTTTACCCGGGGATCGATCTTCGCGGGGATGGTGGGTTTATTGTTGTCGAACCATCCAATCATGTGACGGGTGGCAAATATTATTGGGATGGTGATTCGCCTTTGGAAGGTGCATCTTTGCCGGATATGCCAAGTAACCTTCTAGCAAAGTTACGCGCTAAAAAGCGGGCGATCCTGCCGCAATCTGAACCAGCGGTCGCAAATCCTTTAGCGGCGGTTGAAGTTAAGAAAATCCGCGCGGCACTGGGGTTTATTCCAGACTTTGACGACAGAGACCAATGGCGCACCATAGGCATGGCGTTACACTCAACCGGGGCAGGTGATCAGGCTTTTGGGTTGTGGGGTGAGTGGTCGCAGCAGTCGGACAAGTTCAACCTGGCTGATCAGCGGCGAGTTTGGAATTCATTCAAGCCGGGTGGCGGGGTAAACCTGGCTACCTTGTTTGGTATTGCCAAAGGCAACGGTTATTCGCCGCCGGAAGTATCTCGACCACCTGAGCCGCCTTTGTCGGTTTATGCGACTGAAGCCACTCAGACAGAAACATCAAAACCAGCGCAGGCAAATAAATCAAAGCGTAAACCCAATGCGGCCCCGCCAGGCAATACTGAGCAATTTCAGCGCTTTGTATTTCTGAAAAATCACAATCGGATATTCGATACCGTGACGCGCAACGAGTTGAGTCGAGACGGTTTCGACGGTGCGTTTCTGCATGTCTTTCCTGATCACAAACCATCGGCTGTTTTTCTAAAAAATCCAGCCACTATCAAGGTTGACGGTCTGATTTATCTGCCTGGCGAAACGGATAACCCGGTTCATCGTGACGGTGCGGTGCTTTGGAATATTTGGCGCGATCCTGGCGTCAGTTTACCTGATGAGGCTACGCGGGAGGACGTGGAGCTGTGGCTTGAGCACCTAAATTATCTGTATCCGAATCGGGAGGAACAGAATCATTTGCTAGATTGGATGGCTTGCACGTTGCAGCGTCCGTCGACCAAGATTAATCATGCGATTTTAATCGCTGGGAACATGGGAGTGGGTAAGGATATGTTGTTAAACCCGCTGCGGTACGGGCTTGGGGAAGCCAATATCTGTGAGCCGCCGGCGGGGGAATTGAAAGAGACATTCACCGATTATTTACACCATTCCAAGTTGGTTATTTTTCAAGAAATTCAGATTTTCGAGGGGTTGAACCTTGAAAACAAATTAAAGCCCATGCTGGCATCGCCGCCCGAAATGTTGAGGGTTCGGTTGTTTGGTCGTGGTTTTTACGAAACACCAAACATCGTTCAGGCCATCTTTATGAGCAACTACAAAGATGCTCTGCATATATCTGAAAACGATAGGCGATACTTTGCGGTGTGGACTGACGCGAAACCAATGCCAAAAGACTATTACGATCAATTAGGAGTCTGGCTTGATGGTGGTGGCAATGGTCTGGTGGTCCGTTGGTTGCTGGATCGAGACCTTAGCGACTTCAATCCCAAGCAACCAGCACCATTGACCCGGTTCAAATCAGAGCTGATCGGCACAAGCAAGTCACCGCTCAAACACCAGATTGAGGACATGATTGCTGCGGGCGATTATCCGTTCAACGTTGATTGTGTGCGGTCTATCGATGTGGCCAAAGCCATGCGCGATAAATACAGCGCCAAATCTATCGGGGTGGTGATGGCTGAGTTGGGGTGTTTGCCGATGATGTGTAAGCGCTCGACCGGCAAACGCGAGAAGGTTGCCTTATTTGCGGTGCGGGATGTTGAGGAGTGGCGGCAGCAGTCGGCCATCAAGTGGCTGGATGAGTATGACGCACGAAGAGATTAGTCACCATGTGCCCCTATTTATTATTGTCAACGGGACAGATAACGGGACGCGCTAAGACCTTGCTATCCGTGGGCTGAGGGGCCATGTGTCCCCTTGTCCCCTTATTTTTCACACATGTTAGAGATATAGAGAGTAACGGTAATAACAGGACACTTATGCAAACACACGAAAGAAAGCAGTATCAAAAAAACCAGGGGACAAGGGGACGGATTGCCGCCAAAGCCACGCACGACGCGGCTTGTAGCCGTCCCCTTGTTGAAAAAATACGGGTGATCCGTCCCGTTATCTTGGGCTGCTGTCCAAGGGGGCGGGTGGAAAGTCAAACGCAACCCCAGGCTAGACCGATAGCAATTAGTTTCTTGCAGGCGCGCGAGTTTTGGGATGGGGGTATAGCAATGGGGGGGGGTGAAAAGTCATGAGGTTCGTTACCCGTGACCCGTTAGCCAGCTANTTATTTAGGATTTTTTGAATAGAAAAAGCCCATTATGTTATTGATATTATTAAGGAAAGATAATCGTGCATATTTTGCCTATATCTTTCTGTTATCGGCAATCCTGCGTGTTAGATTGGCATCAACCTCTACCGGAGTGATTCCGGTAAGGCTAGCGAACCAGTGAGATGCTGGCCGCGATCAGACAAACCTTCTGCTGCGAGATGCAGCAACAGCACATGTCAATCGTATTGTTTAAACCACGATTTTAATCGACGGCTTTCTGTCGTCTTTTGTGCGAGACAACCAATGAAAAACTGGTATCAAATTAAAAACCTAACGGCAGCTATCGCCAAAATCAGCATCTTTAACGAGATTGGGCTTGGTGGCATTACGGCGGCAGAATTCATTGCCGAATTACGGGCGCTGGGTAACGTTACCACGCTAGAGCTTAACATTCATTCACCTGGCGGCAGCCTGTTGGATGGCTTGGCGATTTATAACGCGCTGAAAAACCATCCGGCCAAAATATTGGGACATGTCGACGGCCTGGCGGCCAGCGCGGCCTCGATCATACTGATGGCCGCTGACCGGATCAGCATGCCGGAAGATGCTTTCCTGATGATCCACAACGCCCAAGGCGGGGCTTATGGCGATGCGGCAGAGCTGCGCGATATGGCGGACCTGATGGATAAGATCCAAAGCAGCGCCGCCGACATCTATGTGCGGCGTACCGGCTTAGACCGCCAAGCGATTGTCGACATGATGAGCAAAGAGACCTGGATGTCAGCGGCGGAAGCCAAGGCGTTAGGGTTTTGCGATGAGGTTATAGGTCGTGTTGGCTTGGCAGCCAAATCCCGGCCCTTTGACCACCGCTTCAAGATGTCGCCCATGAGTGAGCCGGACTTCGATGAAGTGGAGAACGAGCGAGACTTTGAGCGACTGCTTCGAGACTTGCATTTCACTAAGCGTGAAGCAACCGCCTTTGTGAGCAGATTGAAAAACGTGGTCAATCGGCCCGCAGTCGACAACGCCGACGACGAAATTATGGAACGATTGGAAAATTTAAAAATACCCAAATCGATCCTCAACTAAACACATTTTTTACAGGAATTATATTTATGAAGACTTTTAAATTTATCGGCCTTTGCATGGCTTCCTTTGGGCTGCTGGTCCTGGCTTTCAATGTTGGCGCCGCACCTCATGAGGTCGCCGCCGGACTGTCCGGACTGTCCGGACTGGCCGCACTGGATCACAGTCAGTTATTCACTGGCCTGCTGATGGCGGGCACGGTTGGCAGCTCCGACGCGGTTATGAAACTGCTGGACGGCGTGGAAAAATCACTGGCCGACTTCCAAATGAAAGCCCAGAGAGAGCTTCAGGAGTCTAATCGGGTCTCTACCGAAACCAGCAACGCATTGGAAGCAGTTCAATTGAAACAGCGCGAATTGGCTGACACAGTTTTGTTACTGCAACAAAAAGCGGTCGCTGGTGGCGATGGCGGCAGTTTTAGCGGGCTTTCTAAAGGTTGGGGTGGTCAAATCGTTAACAACGCGGCCTTCAACGAGATGATGCGCGGGGGCCGGGCGCGGGCGAAATTCGATATTCAGAATAATACGTTAACCGGTAGCGGTAATATTGGCGGCGTCGACCGTCGCCCCGGTATCGTGCCGGGGGCCTTTTCGCCGCTGCGCGTTGAGGATTTATTCCAGCATTTTCCGACCGATTCGCCGTTGATTGAATACAGCCGTGAGAACGTGTTTACCAATGCTGCTGCAGAGACCGCGGAAGGGGGATCTTCGAGTGAATCCAGCTTAACTGTCACCCTGGTTCAACAACCCGTATCGATCGTCACGCACTTTATGAAGGTCAGCAAACAACTGGCGGCGGATAACGCCCTCATGGCCGCGTACATCAACGCCCGCCTGATGTACGGCGTTCAACGCCGTGTTGATGCACAAATTGTGAACGGTAACGGTGTGGCGCCGAATATGAGCGGGTTGCTGCAAACCGGGAATTTCAGCGCGCACGGCTACACCGCCGCACAGGTCGGCACGCCGTTGCCAAAGCATCGCTTAATCCGCAAGGTGATAGCAGATTTGCGCTCAGCGGGCTATACGCCGGGCGCCATATTGCTTAATCCGGCGGACTGGTTAGCGTTTGATTTAGATCTGTTGTCCTCCACGCCGGCGGCTGTCAGTTCAAGTGATATCGCCAATGGCTTCCAGCAGATTTTGTTCGGCGTGCCGGTCGTCGAGACAAGCTCGGTGACAATCGATACCTTCGCGGTTCTCGATGCCTTAGCCGCTGCGTCGATCTTTGATCGGCAGGATGTAGGGATTGAAGTGTCAGATAGCGATGGCGACAACTTCACCAAGGGCTTGCTTACTGTGAAAGCCGAGCGCCGCCTGGCGCTTGCTATCGAGCAAACAGGAGCAATTCGCGGCGGTGATTTAACCCCAGCGTAATCAACTCGCAACCGGGTTATGGCTTAGGTCGTAGCCCGGCCATTAATGGATGGAGAGCTAGTATGAAATTCTTAGAAAGTATCCTGAAAAAATCGCGAATTATCGATGAGCTGTTTCAGAACGATTTGCAAGAACGCTCGGACGACAGACAGGCTTGTGCTGAAAAAATCCAGAGTTTATCCAAAGCGTTGCGCGATTTGCCAACCGATCAGCTTGCACAAGCCGAGAAAGAGGTTGCCGACTCGACGCTTAAGCTAGCGCAAGCCCAGCGCAAATATAGCGAGCTGGCCACGGAGATCGAAGGCAGACGGCGCAAATTGTTGTCAGCTATTCAAGCCGAGGAACAAAAACTACAGCAGTTGAAACCGTTAATCATTCAGCAGGCCGTCAATAATCTGCATGAACGGGTACAGTCTGCCGGTCCGTTAACGCCCAATAAAACGGGCCTGCTCAACGGCATATATGAAGAATTGCGCGCCTTGCCCCTGGTTGTCGATGACAAACGATTGCTTTCATGTATTGCCGATATTGACGGCCGCATCCAAGCGATTTTTAGCTAAATGCGCCAGTCCAACAAACTCGCTGGCGATCATATCAAAAGCGAGCTAATTCACTTTGGCGTTATTGACAGGCCACCCTGGCAGCGAGCCGGATTCTTTACCTATGGCGACTATTGGCTGAGCAGACAAATGCTAAAGACATTAAATCACGCGCAAGGGCGGGCATGTCAGCCACGCTTAGCCAATGGTTAAGCGTTAACCGAGGATTATGTTATGAAAAAAATGGGATTTTCCATTACCACCGCCGAAGGGCATTTTTTGACACGCTGCGAGCTTAAGCAAGAAGGCCAAGGCATCTATCTGGACACATCCTTTGAAAAGAATGTTGTGAAAAGCGTAACCGTGCCAAAGCTAAAACAGTTAGCTGAAATTAAGCAGAAACTTGAAGCCGCTCATCCCGAAGTAAAACTTTGGGCGGTCGAGTTATTTAAAGATCAAGGCAAAGCGTTCTGCCGGTCGGCAACGAGCGACGCGCCACCTTGGTTTAAAACCCAACACGAACGGAACGGCCGCTTGTATTCCGTCCAGTAGCTGACAGGAGAATTATCATGTCAAAAGACTTCGATTTAAAAGCCGTGATAAGTATGGTTGACCGTATGTCGCCAGGCTTGAAGCAAATCACCAAAAACCTAAACATATTGCATAGACAATTAAGAACTGTCGGCAATGGTGCGCCGATGCTTGGCGCCGGTTTTGTCGCGTCGATGGCGGTACCAGCCAAAGCGTTTATGGATTTAGAGAATTCCGCAGTCTACCTGCAAAACACCTTGATGGATAAGAACGGGAATATCCCGGCGGTATTCCAGAAAATCAGCGAGGAAGCGATAAAGCTGGGAACTCAGTTACCCGGAACAACAGCCGACTTTAACGCGATGTCGTCAACACTAAAAGCCTTTGGCGTGAATGCGGACTCTATTGCCAATGGCGTATTGAGGGCCACTGCATACCTTGGCGTCGTTGGCAAAGACATCTATGTGACTTATGACAGTGCGGCGGAATCAATGGGTAAGCTCAGCCGGGCGTTTAACATTGCCGACAGTGATATGGTGCCGTTTGCCGATTCTATCCAAAGGGTGTTGTTCAACGGCACCAAGCTGGATGAATTGCAATATGCTATGTCCCGTGTCTCTGGCCCGTTGAAAGTCGCTGGTGAAGAAGGCCTAAAGGCGGCAAACCAAATGCTGCCGTTGGTCTCGGTCTTTACCAGCACGGGTATTTCAGGTGAAGAGGCCGGTACCGGCATTCGTGAGATTATCAACCAGGCCACCAAGCTGAATAAATTCTCCGGCATTCCAAAGCTGATTGCCGACCTGGACAAAATAAACCACCTACCGAGCAAGCTACGCTTTACGAAATTGGAAAACCTGTTCGGCAAGGAGCACGCCAGCAAAGCCGCGCTGATCACCCTGGAAAGCTATAACCGGCAAGTGCAGGCGATGGCCAACCAAGGCAGTCTGCTGGACAAAATCGCCAACTCCGCCGGCACGCTCACTAACAAGGTGGAGACAGCCGGCGGCACCTGGTCAAATTTCATGGCGAAATTCGGCAGCCAGTACGCGCCGGAACTTAAAGCGGCTGCCGACTCCGTCAACCGTATATCGGAAAATCTCACCGGCTTTATTGATCAAAATGGGCCGGCGGTGATGACAGCGGCGAAGATGGCCGGCGCCTTTGTCGGCTTGAAAGTTGCGGCCTGGGGTTTGGCTGGCGGTATCGGCGCAATAACGGCGGCCATGAAGTTAAACCCACTGATGTTGCTGGCACAAGCGGCCATCGTCGCGGCACCGTTGATCATTGATAACTGGGATAGCATCGTCAACCGGCTTAAGGAAGGATTCAGCAGGATCAAGGATTTTTTCCAGCCGCTAATCGATATGTTCAAATATATCGGTAACTGGGTTTCGAACGATCCACTGTTAAAACTGGTTGGCAGCGTGCCCATGTTCTTGGGTAAATCGGTTGCCTCGTTGTTGCCTGATTTCTCGGGGGTTCAATTACCCAGCGGCGAAGGCATGCGGGCACCGGGCTACCAAAAAAATATTGTTGGATCGGTGAAAGGCGGGGTTGACGTCAATGTCCGGTTCGACAATTCACCCGCAACGATGCGAGTGGCTCCGAGTAAAACCCGTGGGCCGGTTCGGTCGAATGTGGATGTGGGCTATGGGTTTACCCATGCTATGTATCTAGGCATGCCGTAACTTGATCGGTTAGCCGGATCAAAAGCCGCCTGGCAGTAATGCAGGCGGCTTTTTTTGGCACTATAGACCATCGGTTTTTTTGCCCGAGGGCGCAAGGCAGGGCACATATTAGGGCACATTCAGACACAAACCAAACGCATCGAAACACGCTTGACCTTCGGGCAATTTCTGTTATCCTCTTGATCCATAGGACGTTTCAGCGTGTCCCGATGTGTTCGCCTGTTATTGGTTGGCGCTCATAACCCGAAGGTCGTAGGTTCAAATCCTGCCCCCGCTACCAGACAAATCAAAGGCTTAGGTTTAACGACCTAGGCCTTTTTTGTTGCTTGTAAGTTTCTGGTAAGCAGATAGTAAGCGAATTTATGGAATACAAATCAGCGCCATTTGCTTTTCCCCACGCCTAACATCGAGAGATTGCATGAGCGAATTTGAAGGCGGCTGCATGTGCGGAGCGGTTCAATACGCAGTGAAATCCGAGCCGCGTCTGTCTTTTTATGCCAATGCAGGCAGTGTCAACGAATCAACGTCACAGGTCATTCGGCCGAATTTGTTGCATCGGCAAAAAACACAATACGAATGGGTGCGCCGAAATTTAGCGATCCTGATCAACAAACCCAGCGCTTTTTTTTCGGTCAATCTGACGGCACGAAAGCCTGATAAAAATCGACCGGAAACCAATCCTTATATTAGAAAGTTTCTGAAAGAATCCGCGTGGCAGCCTTGTGAGTTGGCGGTCTTTGCTGGAAAAATTGACTATCCAAGTTGTCGTTTCTTAGATAGACATATCATCCGTTGCATCATGTGGATGACTAACAGGCCTACCAATTCCAATCTAGTGATTGAGTTTACCGATTGGGAGCGTGTGAATGCATTCGCACCGCGTATCTGTTTTATGTAGGTGGTTCCATTGTTCGCAATTCATTCTTTCGTTGGCTGACATGACATTCGTTTTATCGCGGCGTATGCGCTACTTGCTCTTAAGTTTGACCATCGGCAGTCTCGCCGCGCTAACGGGCACCTTTTATCAAGCCAAAAGAACCGCAGCCGACCTGGCCGCATTCCCGCCGCCCGGGCAGATGATTGCGGTGAACGGCGCGAATTTTCATCTGTATTGCATGGGTTCCGGTTCGCCAACGTTGGTTCTCGAAGCGGGCCTAGGCGAAAACGTGTTGAGCTGGTATCCGGTTCACGCCAAGCTGGCCCAGACCATGCGCGTTTGCGCCTACGACCGCCCAGGCTTGGGCTGGAGCGATCCCATAGCCGCCGCCATCCAGCCGGAAGCGGTGGCTGAAAACCTGCTGGCCTTATTGCACAAAGCCGGCATTGCCCCGCCGTTTGTGCTGGTTGGCCATTCGCGGGGCGGAATCTACGTGCGTGCTTTCTATCACCGGTTTCCCGAACAGACACAGGGTATTGTTCTAGTCGATTCGTCGCACGAACAAGGCCCCATGCACCATTATCCTTATGCCGCTTGGGATTATCGGAAACAAGCCCGGCAAATCGCAATTGCGGAACCGTTGTCGCGGCTCGGTATCGTCAGGCTGCTGGGCATCGCCGATGCCGACCGCCGGCCATCTCCGCTACCGGCTGAAATCCTGGCCGCGAAAACCGCGATACAAAATCGCACCGATACCGCTCATGCGGTGGTCAATGAAATCGCCGTCATGCGCCAAGGACTTGATCCGACGACACCGCCGCCACGCAGCTTAGGCAATCTCCCGTTATTGGTGCTAACCGCCAGCAATCTGGTGGATTTGGCTATTGTCGCGCGCGAAGCGGAGAGAGCGGGTAAAGATGTCGAAGCGGAAAAGGCGCTTGCCGAAATTCAACTGGCCGAACAGGATGATATGGCCCGTCTGTCCAGCCATTCGCGGCATATCGTGGTCGGCAACAGCGGCCATTTCATCATGCACGATCAGGCCGATGAATTCGTCGCCGCAGTGCGCGAATTTGTTTTAGATATGCCTCCGGTCAATTGAGCACGTTGAGTCAGGCGAGATGATTCTGCGCTTGTTACAGTAGCGCTCGATTGAGGAGGTATGAAAGTGGACGATAAAACGGCCAGCGCGGCCTATGCCATGCGCTTCGATAGGATTTTCGATTACATTGACAAGCATCTGTTCCAGCCGCTGTCGGTCAATGAACTGAGCAAACAGGCCAATTTTTCCCGCTTTCACTTTCAACGGCAATTCTCCGCTTACACCGGGCTGAGCACGACACGCTACATCCAGTTATTGCGTTTGCGTAAGGCTTCTTACCAACTAGTGTTTCAGGAGCAGCGCAGCATTACCGATATTGGATTGGAGGCCGGTTTCTTAAATGCGGAATCGTTTTCCCGCGCATTCAAAAAATGCTTCGGACAAACGCCTACTCAATTTCGAAAGCACCCAGCATGGCAGCCTTGGAATGAGCGCATGCTATTACCCCAACGAATCAGGAGTCCGCAGATGAACGTCAACATCGTCGAATTTTCAGAAACCACAATAGCCGTCTTGGAGCACCGTGGCCCGCCCAGCCTGGTAATGGAGTCGGTCAGAGGCTTCATAGACTGGCGCAAGCAGAGCGGCTTGTCGCCGATCGCCAGCAGTCGGACGTTTGGTATCGCGTATGACGACCCGGCTGTCACGCCCGCTGAATCATTCCGATTCGATGTATGTGGCGAGGTCAAGCAACCCGTGCCGGAAAACTCGCAAGGGGTGATTAACAAATTGATTCCGGGAGGACGTTGCGCCGTGGTGCGCCATATCGGTTCGACCGACCGGATTAGCGACAGTGTTTATTACCTTTACCGGGAGTGGCTGCCGGAAAGCGGAGAGGAATTGCGGGAATTTCCACTGTTTTTTCATTACATCAAACGGGTGCCTGAAACGCCCGAACACGAACAGATTACGGATGTATATCTGCCTTTGGTGTAAACGAAAGCGGTCGAATAGTTGATCCATGGTAAAACTCAGCCGCGCAGGGCGCATTAGCTTTAGAGTAGCGCGCCGAAACGTTAATGACCAACATGCGGCGCAATACGGCTACACCTATTGACGCCCTACGGCCTTATCATTTATTACGCCTTACCGCGTTTATGAAGAATCTCAAATACAGGGGGATTTGCTACATTGTCTGGAATAATAGGAATATCATTTTCATTAATCGCTGATGCTTCTATGTCATGATTTCCTATTTTCCAAGCTTCAATTATCTTAATTTTGTTTTTCTTAATCCAATATTTTTGTTCTGCCATTTCTGGTGGAGAGTTTTCAGAATATTGTGCAGGAATTAGTAAATAACCTAATCCTCTCGATAAGTATTTTTTAAAATTATCTAAGTTTATTGAGTTATTGGGCGTCATCGTGTGAAATCTGTTCACGCACATGAGTAATGTTGAGTTTTTATTTCCCAATATATCAATATTATGGCTTACCATTACTTTATAATTATGCGGATTATTTTTATCTATGCCTGTAATGATGGAGATATTAATTTCTTCATTAGCGTCAATATTACCAAATCTTTTTCTCCAGCCGTTAAAGATTTTTAAACCCTCTGTTACGTTTCTGAATCCTAAGCCTAGTATCGGAATTGGTGAGTAAGGTATAAATGCATATAGAGTTCCAAACCATTTTGCTTTATCCCAAAGTCTCACATTTATAATAGAAGTCGAGCAAATTTTATTGTGCTTGGCCTGTAAATAAGAAATGGAATCTTTGTGTTCAATTTCAGAGGTATTTTTATTGAAAGTCGTGTTTGAATGATATAGGTCTTTTGACCAGGGTTGATCTCTCATAAGCTCAAATTTTCTATCGCTTTCATAAGCCTTCTATTGGTTTATAGAATATCTCAGCTGAGAACCTAATATATTATCTAAAATTGTTGGCAAGTTAATCAAATGATTCATCCTATCCAAAGCTAAATCTTCTTCTATCATGGCTTTCATACCATCATCATCTTGATATATTACAGCCTCACAAATAATTTTCATTACAAGCTCGAAAATATCTTTATGGGCTTTTGTATCTTGCAATAAAAATAAAATATCGGGCTGAGCTGAAATATGTATTGCAATTTCACCGCAATCATCTTCGACTTCTTTATAATAAATTGAACTTAATGTGCTGTCTGTCTTTAATATGCAATTAACATTAGCTTGAATAGGAAACCATTTATGAGTCAGTCCAGTTGTTAAAAAACACTCTATCGCCGATAGTATTGACTCTGCAAACAGGAGCAACTCTTTGTCATTAGGTAAATCAAAATTAAATTTGACACCTAAAACTAAAGAGCTAATCGAAATTATTTTATCTGCATTCCAAACAGAGTATTTTGGTAATTCTGTGTTTGCAGGCTGATTAAGCCAGCTTGTACAAAACTCATATAAATCATTTTCAAATTTAAAATCTGCTTTAATTACTTTATCATGTCCAAGCGCATATAATGCTGCAAATTCAGACATAAACAAACCTAATCTATCGAGTAAGTCAGGAAGGAATGATAGATTGTCTAAATCAGTGTATTTTGTTTTAAGGATTAGTATCCCTAAAACTGTATCTATAAGTTCATTATTACTGTTGCTTTTCTGGTCTGGTACTAATTCGAGTATATGGAAGTCAATTATATTTTTAAAGTTTAACCACATAAGTGCACATGGTACTCTTCCTAGCCTAATTTCAATCCAAACTAAATGACTTAATAGACTGCTCATTACTTGAGGCATTGTGCCATGTTCGTCAAAGTCTTTATTTATTTGATGAACAGCAATAGCATAACAGCCACGAGCTGCCCAAAATAATCCCATTGATTCATAAGTGCTTGCAATAAGAGCTTGAGCTTGAATAAAGTCATGCCTATGTTCATATTGCAACAAATGGCTTATTGCTCTAGCAAATAGCTTTATTGCTTCATGTTCATTATTTGACTGTAGCTTTCTTAATCCTTTTTGAATCAGTAGCCTCCCTTTTTCTTCATTACTTAATTGCGTAGAACTTATCGCAATGATTTTTTCAAACAAATTGTCAAAATTACTATCGTCAATAAAGTTATTTAACTCTTTTATGATTTTTATTAATGGATCAATAGGAACGTCTATTAAATTATGAGTTGCATCCAGCAATAGTTGCAATTCATAAAATATATTAGACAGTGACTTATTATCCATAAATGCTTTGGATAATTCTAAAAGCAATATATGAAACTTGGCAGCAGTTGAGGTATTGGGTCTTGATTTATCATTAGCAATGGTAGACAATTTATTAAGCAGAGCGCTATATCGGCTGTCTAATTTTGCCTCGTCAGATGTTAAACATTCAGTGTGTGTCGCTGTTTGAAGTACTGTGAATAAATTACATAACCTCTCTAAATCCCACACCTGATTGCTGTTGATGGATAAAGCTTCAAGTACATCATATAGTTTATTAGCAAGCTTAAAATCATTAAACCACCAATAAGCTGTCCAAGCATGTTGATATGTGATTCTAATAACTTGCTGGTTAACCCCAAACTCTTCTGCAACACGCTTGGCTCTTTCAAAACGCCCATATACTTCAAACTGAGGTTTTTCTAATTCTCGTGATAAGGTAGCAGCATACAAACAATCTTCAACAAATAGATAGCCTGAATTTATATAGGAATCAAAACCATCAATTTGTTTTTCAACTGTTGCTAAGTCAGATAGTTTTTCCGCATCATTAAATCCAATTAACTTTTTATTTTCGATGTATGAAATATTTAAAGTTGAAATTGCAATGTCAAAACGATTATTAGAATATACCTTGTCAACTATCCATTGCTTATCTAAAATCCAAACAGGTAATCCATATTTTTTTGTCAATTCATCTTGTATTTTTGATTTATCTTTATCACGAATCGCCTGATTAGACATAAAATAAATACGTTTATAACCTCTGTTTGTTAAAACAATTTTCTCAACATCACCTTTGATTTTTGTCTTCCATGTTTTTTGAACACTAATAGCAAAAGCCCAGCGTTCATTTGCGGCCTTTCTATCAATACATTCATACCATTTTAAGGAAATTTCATCAGAAACAGGATAGGTTTCAGTATCAGCTTTGCTGTCGCCGCCGCCAGTAGAACCTGTTTGTATTGTCAAATTCGGACAAATTTCTTTTTGTGCTAGTAATCTGCAAAAATTCTCAAAATCCTTTTCTTGGCAACGCTCTGTCATCGTTGCAAGATGATAATCAAATTGTTCTTTTGGAATAAGTGGTTCTGAATTTACTTGTGAATCAGAAAATTGTTCTGGTCGTCTAGCTTTCATAAATTCAGAAGGCTTAAAGGTTTTGTGATTTAGTTGAGAAAAATTTGCTTTTTTCATATGATATTTATTCTATTACAAGCCGATGGCCGTAGGCTGGGTAGAGCAACGCGAAACCCGGCAGATACTTTGAAATAAACGAGTTCTTTACATTCAACAAATACTCTCAGGGTGACAAAACATATCCGCTTCTAAGCTGGGTTTCATTAGGGGCTGTTGCCGTTTCACATCGGTAACCATATAAATGCACAAGCCAGGGCGATAGCACCTTCAAAATTGCGTTTTAGTTTGTCATATCGGGTGGCAATAGCTCTAAAATGTTTCAGTCGCGCAAATACGTTTTCAACGAGGTGGCGATATTTATAGAGACACCAGTCCATTT
>NZ_PIZT01000009.1:0-99485 GCF_002834115.1 Methylomonas sp. Kb3
GAGGTCCGCGGTGCGCAATTACGAAATACTATCGCTAACTTACGGAATTAAGCACTAGGTTGGATGGAACCAAGTCAGGTCATCAAATTATTGGCGGAAATCGGCATCATTTTGCTGTTGTTTGAAGTCGGGCTGGATACCGACATACGCCAACTAGCAAAATCCGGTTGGCAAGCCTTGTTTGTCGCGGTCAGCGGTTTTTTGTGGCCGTTTGTGCTTGGTTTCGGTCTCAGCCATTGGCTGTTTGATCGTAACTTGCTGGAATCGCTATTTATCGGCGGCACCCTGACCGCCACCAGTATCGGTATTACTGTCCGCGTGCTTACCGATTTAAAACGTCAGCACAGCCGGGAAGCACAGGTGGTATTGGGCGCGGCGGTGATTGACGACATACTCGGCGTCGTGCTGCTGGCCGTACTGTACGATTTTTCGCAGGTCGGACAAATCAACACAGCCAATGCCCTGCAAGTCATCGGCTTTATCGCCATGTTCTTCGTTTTGGCGCCGTTGTTTGCTAAAGCTATTTCCTTGCTGATCCGGCAATTTGCCAAAATCAGCCAGACCGACGGACTCATCCCCACGCTGATTGTCTCTCTTGTGCTGTTTTTCGCCTGGTTAGCCCACGAAATGGGCGCCCCGGAATTGTTGGGCGGGTTTGCCGCGGGACTAGCGCTTTCACGGCGCTTTTTTCTGCCGTTTGCTATGGCGTTGCATGAAGATCCGGATTTTACCGGGCGTATCGAAGCTCAGATGCGGCCTATCATCCAATTATTCGTGCCGATATTTTTCGTGATGGTCGGGCTTTCGTTGAATCTGCGTGAAATCGATTAGGCCTCGCCGTTCATTTGGTGGTTTTCCGCCAGCCTGTTGGCTGTGGCTATACTCGGTAAAATGCTGGGTGCCTTAGTGCTACGCGGACCTTGGACTGAGCGCCTGGCTATCGGTATTGCCATGGTTCCACGCGGCGAAGTCGGCCTGATTTTTGCCTAGCTCGGCCGCACATCAGGTATTATGGTCAACGAAGTTTACGCGGCGCTGATTATTGTCATAGCCATGACTACCCTGTTTGCGCCCGTGTTATTAAAAGGTTTTTACCGCTACGTGAAATAAGTCGATTGCTCTATTTCTTAGCGGTATTAACCTAGGTCGACGGGGCAAACCAACGTCGTCCACGGAGCGAACCATGCTAGAACACGGAGATACCGGACGCCTGCATATCGTCTTGATCAGCATCCACGGCCTGATACGTGGGCATGATTTGGAATTGGGCCGCGACGCCGATACCGGTGGGCAGACCAAATATGTCGTGGAATTAGCCAAAGCCTTGGCGAAACAGCCACAGGTCGAGCGGGTGGACTTGATTACCCGGCGCATCGTCGACAGCGACGTCAGCGACGATTACGCAGAAGCCGTCGAAGCATTGGCGGAAAACGCGCAGATCGTGCGTATCGATGCCGGTCCAGAAGGCTATATCCGCAAAGAAGAGCTTTGGGATCATCTGGACAGCTTCGCGGATAATCTTTTGAGTTGGCTGCATCGTCAGCCACGCTGGCCGGATGTGTTGCACAGCCATTATGCCGACGCCGGCTATGTTGGCGTGCGACTGGCGCATTTGACAGGTTTGCCGTTGATTCATACCGGCCATTCCTTGGGGCGGGACAAGTGCCGTAGGTTGTTGGCACTGGGCCTGGCAATGGAGGAAATCGAGCAGCGTTATCACATTTCCCGGCGCATTAATGCGGAAGAAGATACGCTGAGCAATGCCGAGTTGATCATCACCAGTACCCGCAACGAAATCGAAGACCAATACGAACTTTACGATTACTACACCCCGGAGAAGATGGCGGTCATTCCGCCCGGCACGGACCTCCAGCAATTTCACCCGCCCAGCGCCAAAACCGCGGATTCGGCGTTTGCCGTATCACTCAATAAATTCTTGTACGAAACGGATAAGCCGATGATTTTGGCCTTGTCCAGACCCGACGAACGCAAAAATATTGTCACCTTATTGGAAGCCTACGGCGAATCGCCGCGTTTACAGGCGATGGCTAACCTGGTGATCGTCGCCGGCAACCGTGACGACATCCGGGAAATGAACGACGGAGCGCAAGGCGTGTTGACCGAATTGTTGCTGGTGATCGATTGTTATGATCTGTACGGCCGGGTTGCGCTACCCAAGCACCACAGCGCGGACGAGGTCGCGGAGATTTATCGTCTGGCGGCGGCAGCCAAGGGGATTTTCATCAATCCAGCCCTGACCGAACCGTTTGGACTGACACTGCTGGAAGCGGCCGCCAGCGGCCTGCCGCTGGTGGCCACCGAAAACGGTGGCCCGGTCGACATCATCGGCAACTGCCATAACGGGTTGTTAGTGGACCCGCTGGACAAAACCGCGATTGCCGAGGCCTTGCTGAGCATACTAGACAATCCCGAGCGCTGGCGGACACTGTCCGCCAACGGACTACGGAATGTAGCCCGCTATTATTCCTGGGAGGCGCATACTCAAGCCTATCTACAAAAACTGCAGCCGCTGTTGCAACATTTCGAACGTCTGCCGAAAACGCCGCCGGTGGGAAAAGTGGGCCGGCTGCGGCGGCAGGCGATTTTTACGGCGATGGACAACACGCTCTTGGGGGATGACGAGTGATTGGCACAATTCGTCAACTTGATCAGGGAGAAGCGACGAAAGTGTCTGTTCGGTATCGCCACCGGACGCCGGCTGGATGCAGTTTTGGCGATTTTGAAGCAAAAGCGGATTCCCAAGCCGGATATTTTGATCACCAGCTTGGGTACCGAAATCTATTTCACGTCACAACTGATTGCCGATATTGCCTGGAGCTATCATATCGATCATTTGTGGACGCCACAGGTGCTGCGCCGTGTTCTCGGCGGTCTGCCCGGCCTGACACCGCAACCCAAGCGAGAACAAAGCCGCTTCAAGATTTCCTATTATTACGATAGCGAGCGTGCGCCGCCGATGGACGAGATTCTGACCTTGTTGCGCCAAAAGGAATTATCGGTGAATCCCACCCTGTCATTTGGGCAGTTTCTGGACATCGTACCGGCGCGAGCCTCGAAAGGACAAGCATTGCGATATGTTGCCCGGCAATGGAATATTCCACTAGAGCGCATCCTGGCGACGGGCGGCTCCGGCGGCGATTGCGACATGGTGGCAGGCAATACGCTGGGCGTGGTGGTCGCCAACCGCCATCGCGAGGAACTGGCGAATTTAGCTGAGGTGGAGCAAGTCTATTTCGCCGAGCGGTCAAATGCCTGGGGCATACTGGAGGCCATCGAACATTATGATTTCTTCAATATCTGACAAAGCGCCAGTGTCATGCAGACGCGTATCCTGATTTGCACCGACTTGGATCGTACCCTGTTGCCCAACGGCAGCCAGCCGGAATCGCCGGGTGCGCGCGACATTTTCCGGCGCTTGGTTGCGCGCCCCGAGGTGACGTTGGCCTATGTCAGCGGCAGGCACCGCGAACTGGTCGAGGAAGCCATGCTCGAATACGATTTGCCGTTACCGGATTGGATCATCGGCGACGTCGGCACCACGATCTACAGAGCGGGCTCCACAGAATGGCAGCATTGGACCGCCTGGGAAGACAATATCAACAGCGACTGGCGTGGTCTGATGGCCAAGGACTTGCGGCCCTTGTTTGACGATTTGCCGGATTTGCGCGTGCAGGAACAGGCCAAACAAAACCGTTTCAAACTTAGTTATTATCTGTCGATGCAGTGTGATACTGAGGCTTTGCGCCAGGAAATGGCTAGTCGGCTGGAGGCTCAAAACCTGGCGGCCAGCCTGATTTACAGCGTGGACGAAGCCTCGGCGACCGGTTTGCTGGATGTGCTGCCGGCCCGCGCCACCAAGCTGCACGCCGTGGAATTTTTGATGCGGCATCAGGGCTTCGATATTGGCGATACGGTATTTGCCGGCGACAGCGGCAACGATCTGCCGGTGATTGTCAGCCGGATACCGTCGGTGCTGGTCGCCAATGCTGACCGTGCCGTGGTCAAACAGGCGCAAATCTTGATTGAGCAAAACAGCAACCAGGTGGCTTTTTATCTGGCGCGAGGCGGCTTTTTGGGCATGAATGGCAATTACAGTGCGGGTATACTCGAAGGCATCGCCCATTATCTTCCGAAAACCCGGTACTGGATGATGGAGACCCATGAAGATTGATCGCAGTATGGCCGTTTTCTGCACCTTACAGTTCAAGCGTCTTGCAGACAACGGCATGATGCAACAATTGCTGCGGGGCTACTAAGCTCGCAATGGGCGCCAATGCCCATCCCAGTTTCGCATTCGTTACGCCATGTTGCCACATTAACTCGAACAGGTTACGGTCATGTACGAACAAGTTTCCCACTCGCTCTTGAACGCCATTCTGGATGATCTGAAGCCGGAGATTCGGCGCCAGGATCTTCGGCACTTCTACACCCGGCTGGGTGCTAATTTTTATGCGATTTATTCGCTGTTTTTCAACTTATATGGTCACCGCGAGGATTTCAAGGCACAAATGCTGCGACTGGTGGAAACCATGGCCAAGGGCTATATTGATCGATCCGCCGAGTTGGAACGGGTCGACATCGAACGCGAACAGGATCACAACTGGTTTCTGTCGCAGAAATGGGTGGGCATGGCCCTGTATACCAATGGTTTCGCGGACAATTTGGCTGATCTGGCCACCAAGATCTCGTACTTTCAGGAACTTGGCATCAATTTGGTGCATATCATGCCGATTCTGATGTGTCCGACCGGTAAGAGTGACGGCGGCTATGCAGTCAGCGATTTTCGGCAAATCGACGACAGGTTGGGCGATTTGAATGATCTGCGGCGGGTGGCTGAGGAATTCAGGAAACGCGATATCCTGCTGGTGTTGGACATCGTCATGAATCATACCTCCGACGAACACGACTGGGCTGCCAAGGCGGTCGAGGGCGATAAGCGTTATCAGGATTACTACTTTGTTTTCGACAATCGGGAAATTCCCGATATGTTCGAGCAGACCATGCCGCAAATTTTCCCGGAATCAGCCTCTGGCAACTTCACCTGGAATGAGAAGATGCAGAAATGGGTGATGACGGTGTTCCAGCATTATCAGTGGGATTTAAATTACAGCAATCCAGAAGTCTTCATCGAAATGCTGGATATCATCCTGTTCTGGGCGAATCAGGGAGTGGACATCCTGCGGCTGGATGCCGTCGCCTTCCTGTGGAAGAAAATCGGTTCTTCCTGCCAGAACGAACGCAATGCCCATCTGATTCTGCAACTGATGAAGGATTGCTGTCAGGTCACCGCGCCGGGCGTGCTATTCATCGCCGAAGCCATCGTCACGCCGCTCGAAGTCATCAAATATTTCGGCGAGGACGCGATCATCGCCAAGGAATGCGAGATCGCCTACAACGCTACCTTGATGGCCTTGCTGTGGGATGCCATCGCCACGCAAAATACCAAATTGCTTTATCAAGGCGTCAAAAACCTGCCGGCGAAACTGGAACGAGCCACTTGGCTGAATTATGTGCGCTGCCACGATGATATAGGCTTTGGCTTTGACGACAACGACATCCGGGCCGCAGGATACGATCCCTATGCGCACCGGCAGTTTCTAGTCAATTATTTCAGCGGCCAGTTCGAGGCGTCGCCAGCCAGAGGGATGGTGTTCATGCGTAACGAAACCACCGGAGATGCCCGTATCAGTGGCTCGCTGGCGTCCCTGGCGGGACTGGAGGCGGGTCAGGAAATGAATGACCAGGGCTTGATCGATACCGCGATCAAAAAGATTCTGTTATTGCATAGCCTGATATTGTCTTTTGGCGGTATTCCCTTACTTTACAACGGCGATGCGCTCGGCGTCGTTAACGATTATGGCTACCGCGACGACCCCGGCAAAAGCGACGACAACCGTTGGATACATCGCCCAAAAATCAACTGGGACCGAGCGGAATTGCGAAAAAAACTGGGCACCACTGAATATAGCTTGTTTAATGCCATGAAAAAGATGATAGCAATCCGCAAGGAAACCTCGGCGTTCGCCGACTTCAACAACCGGGAACTGGTCGAGGTCGATAACCCGCATTTGCTGTGCTTCATTCGTTTCAATCACGACCGGCCATCGGAACGCGTTTTGGTCGTCGCCAATTTCGACGCCAACCCGCAATATCTTGATTTATATCTGCTCAGGAGTCGGGGCATCGATCCTTTTGGGCAATTCGTCGATTTGTACAGCGGCGGCAAGCCGGCGCAATATGATAGGCGGATGGTGTTGCAGGGTTATCAGTTCTATTGGTTGACGGAAATATAATCATTAGATCACCCGACATTGACTGACCATGATCGCGTATATTGGCTGAATAGCCTGTAAAATCTGTAGCGGCATTGCTAATAATGCGGATTATGTTGCCCACGCTTTTACCGTTAGCTCGAGAATAAACGGTCGCTTGTTCGATGCTAAGATCCAAGGGACGGAGCCCACCAAGCTTTAGTGATGATTATGAAACTGAACTCTGTTTTTCTCCCACTCTTACCGACAATTTCTGTCTTACTCTGCACGCTGCTGCTATGGTCGCCTGTATGTCGTTCCGCTGCAGATTTTCTGAAAGTGGATGGCGCGACTATCAAAGACAATCATGGTATGGGTAAGGAGGTTCATCTTTACGGCACCAACCTGGGTGGCTGGCGGGGGCATGAACCCTGGATGTCGCCATTAGCCGGCGCGTCAAATGAATGGGATGCGCGAAATATTCTTAACAAGCGTTTTGGTAAGGATGCCGTCTGGGAGCTCTACCAAGCTTATTGGGATTCATGGATCACGGAAACCGATTTTAAGAACATCGCCGCCGCCGGTCTCAACTGTATCCGATTGCCCATCTATGCGCTAAACCATATGGATGACGGAGGCAACTGGCGACTGGACGATACCGGCGCCATTGATTTATCCAGGATTGAGTGGACGGTCAACAAAGCTCGGGAATATGGGCTGTACACCATCCTTGATCTGCATGGTGCGCCGGGTTCACAAAACGGAGCCCATCACTCAGGCCGGCAAAACGGCACGCTGCTTTATTCCACTCCGCTCTATCAGAATCAACTGGTGGAATTTTGGGAAACCCTTGCCATGCGCTTTAAAGACAATGCGGGTGTAGCCGGTTATGACCTGCTAAATGAACCCTCGGAAACCTTTCCCGGCGGGATGGGGTCTGAGGTGGTCACTCTATATGATCGCCTGTATCACGCTATCCGGGCGATTGATCCCGACCATATCATCATTATGGAAGCCATCTGGTGGTGGAACACCCTGCCGAATCCTCAAGAAAAAAACTGGGAGAACGTCGTCTATTCTCTGCACTATTACCAATGGCAAAACAATGAAGACTTCATGGTCATGAAGAATGCCGTGGACGGGTGGATTCAGGACGCGAAAAAATGGGGTGCGGAATATAACGTACCGCATTTTATAGGAGAGTTCACGTTGTTCGGCAATGCCGAATCCTGGAATTACGGCCTTCAGCAATTTACGGAATCCGGCAGCCATTGGACTACCTGGTCGTATAAGGTGTTGGGCCGCAATAATTGGGGCATGTACAACACCGCAGAGCAGAATAGCAATGTTGCCGATATTGCTACGGATGATTTCAACACGATCAAGTCCAAATGGAGTCGATGGAACACGCCGGACTATTTCTCGCCCAATCCTACAGTGATCGAGGCCATGCAAAAAGCAACCTTAGGCCGAAACCTGAAACGCCCCACTCAAACCGTTACCGCTAAATCAGAAAATCAGGCTGAACAAGAGATTATTTCCGGTGTTAATTTAAATATAGCGGTAACGGAATGAGCTTGAAAACGGGTCGGTTTATCGATGGTGTTTGCATACTACCCTACGAGTGCACTCTTATCCTTTCGGCAAGGAGAGGAAACAGCAGAACTGAAACCATCGCAGCACTGACCAGAACTGCGGCGCGGTCCGGAGACATCAAGCCGGACGAAACCCCCATCTCGGTAATGACGACAATCATGGGTAGGCCGGTGGCGGAATAAAGGGCAAAAGGCAGCCTGTCTTTTTTTGATAAAACTTGATGGTAAAGCAGTATCGGAGCGCCACGAATCAGGATCAGCAGGCCCAATAAACAGATAATCTGCACGGGAACCAACGGATTCGCCCAAAGCGCACTGACATCAAATTTCATCCCGGAGACGATGAAGAAGATGGGTATTAAGAAGCCATAACCGATGGCATCCAATTTCTGACGCAGAATCACGCCATGGTCGCCTTGGCTGGCAAGGCTGACCACCATGCCGGCCGCGAAGGCTCCGATCACCACATTCAGCCCGAACTCGCCGGCCAAAACCACTAATAACGCTTGGAGCGCAATGCAGATTCTCACCGGCAATTGGCCACTGCTTTGCATGGTTTGAGCCAGGAGATTGATTAAAGCAGAGGATCGCGCATTGATAGCCGTATCCGCAATCACAAAGGTAATCCCCACGAAGGCCACGATGAACACAGTATGCAAAAAGGTACTATGGGTCGGGATGATCAGTAAGGAGACAACCATGAGCGGGCCGAATTCTCCCATCGCCGCAGCCGAGAGAAGCAGCTTGCCAAAGTCCGAATTCAAAATGCCCTCGTCGCGCAGGATCGGCGCCAATATTCCCAGCGCAGTGGTCGACAAGGCGATGGCAGCCAATAAGGGCGGCGCCTGAATCAGGCCGATGGCATGCACAAAAAACATGCACACCATGGCTACCGTAAACGACAGAAACCAGCCACCAATCGCCAGCGCTAAGGGTTTGCCGTGAATTTCGCCGAGATTAATTTCAATGCCCACCATGAACAGCAAAAACGTCAGACCTAGCTCGCCCAACATGCCCACTAAACCGTCAGGGGATACCCAATTGAAAATATGCGGGCCAATCAGCATTCCCAAAAGCATTTCCACCACCACCACCGGCATACGCAGGCGAGTGGGTAATCTGGCGAGCAAAGGCGCGAAAGCCGCCACCAAAGCAATGACAAATAGCGCTATTCGGTAAGATTCCATAACTGTCTCCTGATGGGGCGGGTTGGCAATGTGGGGAGTATCAAGCGTTTTCAATGAACCATTCACTGAATCCGTTCTTTTCGCAAATCGTTTTCCAACAACGCTTCATAAACGGGCGGGCACCCCAACCAATTCGCGATTAGCAATGCGGTAAAACAGGCGGTGAATAGCGGCAAAATCAACGCGTAATCACCGGTCATCTCGATGATTAACACAATGCCGGTCAAGGGCGCTTGCACCACGCCACTAAAATACGCCGCCATACCGACTACGGCAAATAATCTGGGGTCTACATCTAATGCGGGGAAAGCCAGTTGGGTGGACACACCGACACCCCACCCCAACAGCGCACCCAGCACCAGGATCGGCATAAAAATTCCCCCGGCCGCGCCTGAGCAGGAACTGCCAATAGTCAACACGAATCGGCTGATAAATAACAGTCCGATGGTCTGCAATGTGAGTTCTTGACCGACGAGAATATCATTCACGAAATCATGCCCACCGCCCAATAACTGCGGTGCATACCAAGCTGTGGCAGTCAACCCACCAGCCAAGATTAGCCACCAGATCGATCTTGACCAAGGTCCCAGGGTGATCAAGCGCTGTCCCCACAATAAAGTATGGGTAAACAAGCCAGCCAACAGGGCTGATAACAAGCCCAAAGCTACGAAGGCAATGAGCTGACTAAGCGGCGCAGCAGCGACATGGGCGAAATGGAAGACTGATTGTTGCCCAAGTGCTAAGCGGCAAACCATATCAGCGGTCAGACAGGCAATGGCAGCGGTAATGAATTCAAGCGACGAGCAGCGCCTTTCAAGTTCTTCCAGTACAAAGGTCAAGCCGGAAAGCGGAGCATTGAATGCCGCCGTGAGGCCGGCACCGCCGCCGGCAGCGATCAAAATCGTATGATAGTGCTTACCATCTTTAGGCCAAATATCGGCTAACCCTTGCCCTATAGAGCTGCCCATGTGCACACAGGGACCGGCCCGGCCAACGACTAGGCCGCCAACGCTGCCAATGACCATACTGAAGAACTTGGTAAGCAGCACCCGTACCCAACGGAAGTGCCGGTGCCCAATCAATACCCCCTTAATATGGGGAATGCCACTACCGCTTGACTCGGGTGCAAATTGCCTGACCATTCCGGCTGAGATACTCACGGTGACTAGCGCTAACCCCAGAACCATGCCCATGCCAAGGTGGCTGTTCTGATGGGAAAAGTCGAAAAATTTATGTCGAAATGCTTCGGCGCTATTCATCGCAAAATGAAATGCTACCGAAGTTCCGCCGGTCAGTAAGCCGAGAACGATTGCTTGGGGTATCAAACGGTTCCGCTGCCGGTTAAGCTCCGCCGCTGACGCCGGCTGGTGTTCTGATAAGTCACATTTCAACAACCTTCTCCGGTTCAGGTGGGGGAATTTACGTTTATCGGGCTCACGACACAGTAAGTAATTTCCAATGGCCGTGAATTAGGTTGCGGCTCGGGTTTTAGATAATCCTGGTCTTTTTAAATGCATTGAGGAGCAGCAGAAATCGATCAGGCCGTTAGCATTTTAGTGATGACTCAATGTTGAAGCAAACAATGTTTGCATGAACATATTGCCGCAAAAAATCACCTATCCTAATCATGTGTATTGAGGAGACTATCGTCTTCTACAGCTTATTGTGAATGGTGTTGCCAGGGGACAGAACAACATCGCAAGAGGATATTTTGTCGCCTATTTTAGAGTATTAGGGTGTCGAGCCACTCGCCCCTGATTGCGATAATAAATGTCTGAGCAAGACAATCTATGCGGGTCCGTTTCAAAATCATGTCCGCGGATACTTCGGGTTGAATTATCGGAGCTGATTGTATAGGGATGCGACTTAGGGCAATGTACGTGCGTTTGCTTGTTACTGTCAGCAAGGCGTTTTGATTGACTAGATTGAGCTACTGGCTGCGGATTGTGCTGTTCGCAACCGAAGATACATAGCAAACTGACAAGAAATAGCACATCAACATAAAGCATGTGGCTCATAAAAACACCAAGGGTTTGGTGACGTTCGGACTAGCTGAGTAATCGCGATATTAGGTACACCATTAAAAACAACTAAACTCGGCTACCATTAGGATTCCATACTTTCCGACGCCTCGTAGACTAACAATTCCACTAAATCATTGAACTCAGTGATCAGTGTGATACCGGGCTCCTCAAGCAGTTTGGGCAACTTCGGATCGATGACGAAGGCATTGTCCGCTAGCCGCAACATTTCCAGGTCATTAAGGTTATCGCCGACCGCCCAGATCAGTTCGACAGGGGGCAGTGTTTTATCAGTCAAGAAGCAACGCAAAACATTGCTTTTACAAATGGAAGTCATTGCATCACTTTCGTCAGGCAAGAAAGCCGGATTGATTTGAAGTTGCCCATTGCAGACGCTTCCCTCGAAGGTCAAGGTATGAGCCAAGGCAAAATCAGCAAATATGCGGCGTCTGATGATATCGGCAGCAACAAAATAGCTGTCGCTGACTATGCCGACCATGAAACCGGCTCGCCTTGCCTGCTTGACGAATTCGATGACGCCAGGACGAATTTCCATTGTACGAGCCACCTGTTCGAATTGCTGCTTGTGAACAAAGCGAAACAACTCGGCTATCCGCTCGCTACGGGTTATGGCATCGTCGTGGGGCGTATCCAGCAATTGCATCAGTGCCGTTTCATTTCCGGTATTGCGCGCCAGTTCCAGCGCAAAGCGCGAGGGCGTTATGGTGCCGTCCATGTCCAGCAAGACCAGGGAGCGCCGACCCTTGCGCAAGGTCAGTACGTAGTCAATGCTAGCCGCGACTTGGCGTTGGCTCTCATACATGGCTATCACCTGTTCAACGTGCAGACGTCCCGCCAGTTTGGCGCGGTTAAAAATGACGCGGCTGACTTCATTGGCCATCAGCGATAAGTCTTGCAGCGGCTGGCTATCATGTTCTAACGAACCGATATCGACTTCTGCCAGATGGGCACCGGCCAAATGCGCGTCAAGCAATAAACCGGCATCCACGCCATAACCATCTTCGAAGCTTAGCGTTTGCAGCAGGCATTTGCGCGCAGCGATGATGCCGCCCAGCGGTTGGGATAGATAAGCTAGTTCGGGAAAAAAGACCTTTAGCATCGGTTTGGCGGTGAGTTCCGTCACCCGGCCACCGCCACGCCCGAAGCGGGCTTTGACAAAGTCCGCGCTTTCATTGAGCAGCGGCAAACAAAGGCTGGTGACAATACCGGGACGCAAATTCCTCAGATCACCGTCCAGGTAAACGACCAGATCATGAGCGGCTGCCGCCGCACCGTCACGCATCGACGCGCCTTTTCCTAGCATACTGCTGGTCAGAACCTGGGCGCCTGCCTGTTGCGCCAATATCGCTGTGTTGTCTATGGAGCTATCGTCGACGACAATCACTTCGGCCGTTGCCGGATCGGCCAGGGCGTAAGCGACCACTTCCCGAATGCGTTTGGCTTCGTTCAAAGCCGGTATCACGACGGTGGCGCAGGCGTTCGCTTCGCGGGGGAGATAGATTCGATTGGATTTCTGTCTCTTAACGGATACCCGGTGACCATATTTCGATTTCATACGTTATTCCTAGTCATTTGCGGCCTCGCAGTTGAGACCACGATTTTAGGCAATCCCTACTCAGCTTATCCCTGCGGCCACAGTGACATTCCGGACATCGGCAAAATTTATCGAGCTCTAGGCAGTCGTCGACGAAGATTGATCGATAGGGACCGCATCATGTCGAGCGCAACAGGATGCCAGCGACAATAGGGAGGCAAGGCAAATCCAGTAGATAAGCCGTCTCATGTGATTTTTTGAAAACATTCTAGTTTCGGATTCTATGCTGCTTTGTAAGTATTGCTACGGAAACCATGGGGACTTGAGCAAGCGCGAAACAGCATTTGTCTTTCTGTTTCGCGTCAACTCAAAAAGTTAGTTGGCAAGCTAAGTGACACAGATCAACTCAGGTTAAATTTTTGAAACCACATCAAGCCTTTTCACAACGGTTGATCGGCTCTTAGACTTGCCGAGGGCATTATAATAACCGCATAATGTTGATGCAAACAATGTTTGTGTAAACATATAAAGACAAACTTAGGAATCCTTGTTTTCTCCATGAATTGTGTTTTAGCAGGTAACCACAAACTACGCACAAACCCTTGGAATCAACCTGACCACATTAACGCTTTGGTGGATAATGATGTCTTTTAATGGCAATTTTGCCGAACATAAATCGTAACGCAATGGACAAAACCGCACTGCAAACTCGGAAAACCGACGACTCCAAACAATGGCCTTATGAGGTCTTGAAACAGTTTCGCCTGATTTTTAAGGCTGTCCAACAACATTCCCAATGGGTCGAAACGCATTGCGGTGTCACCAGCGCGCAACTGTGGGCACTTTGGGAATTGTCAAAAACGCCCGGATTGAAGGTCACCGAGTTGGCTAAAGCGATGTCGATTCATCATTCCACCGCCAGCAATATGCTCGATAAACTCGCCAAGAAAGGTTTGATCCTGCGAGAACGCGTGAGTGAGGACCAGCGGGTCGTCACGGTGACTTTGACCCAGGAGGGTATTGACTTACTAAACCAAGTGCCCACCCCGCCTCAGGGCATACTGCAACATGCCTTATTTGACTTACCGGAAAATGTTCTCAAGTCTCTGGCCAAGAATCTGGATGTCCTTGTCCAAGAGATGAAAATCAAGGATGACGAGGCGGCTATGCTGCCGATTAACGCGCTGCCTAAAAAACCGCTTTCCCCTAGAAAGAAGGCATGAGCATTTCGACCTATCCCGCAGCTATAGCAACAGGGTTTGCTTTTGTGACATCAATACGGAATATTGATACCCGAGAATAACCAGTGGCTCAGAAGACAATCGCTGCGTAACTGAAATAGAAGACTGTATGAAAGAATTAAACAAGATTTTGCTCGGTTGTTTAACGGGTGCCGGACTATTGTTATCGTCGCCCAAATTGCTGGCGGAGAGCTTATCTCAATCCCTGGACTTGAGCGAACATTGGGTAGGTTATCTATGTGTCGGCCTGTTTGCGATCGCTTATCTGCTGGTAGTGCTGGAAGAAGTCTTGGAATTACGCAAATCCAAACCGATGATGTTGGCTGCGGCTCTGATTTGGGTGGCGATTGCCCTGGTTTATAAAGACCAAGGCATGTCTCCGGTCGCGGAAACGGCGATTCGGCACGATGTGTTGGATTATGGTGAATTGTTGCTATTCCTGATCGTCTCGATTGCTTACATCAATGCCATGGAAGAAAGACGGGTTTTTGATAGCTTGCGGGCCTGGCTGGTTAACAAAGGTTTGAGTTATCGCCAACTGTTTTGGGTGACCGGAGTCTTGGCGTTTTTCATCTCCTCGGTGTCCAACAACATGACGACCGCGATGCTGATGTGCGCGGTCGTCATGGCGGTTGGCAAGGACAATCCCAAATTTGTCGGCATTGCCTGCGTCAACACGGTGGTAGCCGCCAATGCCGGCGGTGCGTTTTGCCCGTTCGGCGACATCACCACTTTGATGGTCTGGCAAAAAGGTATCATCGATTTCTGGGCGTTCTTCAAGTTGTTTGTGCCTTCGGTGCTTAACTTCTTGATTCCCGCTGCCATCATGCATTTTGCCATTCCGAAAACCCTGCCGGCGCCTCTTCATGCCCAGGTTGTCACGCGTCGCGGCGCCAAGCGTATCGTAGCGTTGTTTCTGCTCACCGTTCTCACGGCAGTCGGCTTTCAGAATAGCCTGCATATGCCGGCAGCAGTGGGCATGATGGCTGGCCTGACCTATCTGCAATTTTTCGGCTATTTTCTGCATATTACTCACAGCGACGAACCGGAGTTGGGCTTGGATCCGATGTCCGGCGAGGAAAACCCCACTGCCGACGGCGAGGATAGTATGCGCTTCGACGTCTTTCATCATTTGGCGCGCATGGAATGGGATACCTTGCTGTTTTTCTACGGCGTGGTGCTGTGTGTGGGTGGTATGAACTTTCTCGGCTATTTACGCCATTTATCAGAGTTTCTGTACGGCGAACTCGGCGCAACGCCTGCCAATGTCTTAGTTGGCCTGATCTCGGCCTTGATCGACAACATTCCGGTAATGTTTGCAATCTTAGCCATGCGCCCCGAGATGTCCGAAGGTCAATGGCTGCTGGTAACGCTGACGGCCGGTGTTGGCGGCAGCTTATTGTCGGTCGGCTCGGCAGCAGGCGTGGCGCTTATGGGCCAAGCCAAGGGCATTTACACCTTCATGACTCATCTGAAATGGACGCCGGTGATTGCCCTAGGGTATTTGGGCAGCGTGGCTGCGCACTTTTTAATAAATTCCGCGCTTTTTTAGGTGAAGCGTATCCGGCAAGTATGCTGGATACACGAGGCTTATCCACCTAAAGTTCCGCATGTGCTTGGGCGTCGATTAGCTGATTCGTGGTCATAATGGACAAGAACTTGCCCAACTATCCGTCCAAGCGAGACAGCCGCATAGGCTCTTTCATCGTAAAGGCCACCAGCATCGACACGGCCGCGCATGCGCTAACGTAGTATGCAAACCATTCCGCGTGTCCCAGGCTTTTCAGCCAAAGCGCCAGATACTCGGCAGTGCCGCCGAATATCGCTACGGTCAAGGCATAGGGAAACCCCACCCCCAAGGCCCGAATATGCACCGGAAACAGCTCGGCTTTGACGATGGCGTTAACTGACGAATAGCCCGAGACAATCAGCAATGCACAAACATACCAGCCCAACGCCGAAGCCATGGTTTGCGCGTGGCCCAATAGATCAAGCAATGGCGCCGTAAACAGGGTTGCACCGGCGCCAAAGGCAATCAGCATCGTACGGCGGCCGAGGTAATCCGAAATTAATCCGAACAACGGCTGCAGCAACATGAACACGATCAAGGCCAGCGTGCAGATTGTGGTGGCATCGTCCTTACTAAAGCCGGTGGTGTTGACCAGATACTTTTGCATGTAGACGGTGAAGGTGTAATACGACAAGGTCCCGCCGGCGGTCAAAGCCACCACCGTCATTACCGGTTTGGGATAGTTCAGCAGTTCCCGTAGCTGGGCGCGTTGGCCAGTAAAAGTCTGTTGTTCGACAAAAGCCGTGGTCTCGGCCATATTGCCGCGTAAGCCCATCGCCACCACCGCCAACAAGCCGCCGACGATAAAACCGATGCGCCAGCCCCAATCATGCAGCTCTGCGCTGCTCAGCAGGCATTTTTGCAGCAACATCAATAAACCCAACGCCAGAATTTGCCCCAAGACGATAGTGACGTATTGAAAACTGGAGTAATAGCCGCGCCGCTGGGGTGCAGCCATCTCGCTCAGATATGTCGCGGAGCTGCCGTATTCGCCGCCGATACTAAACCCCTGCAACATGCGGGCGAACAATAACAAGGCCGGCGCCCACATACCAATTACCGCATAGCCCGGCGTGCAAGCGATGATTAACGATCCTAAACACATCAAGCTGACCGAAAGCAGCAAAGCGCTTTTGCGGCCATTACGGTCCGCCAGACTGCCGAGCAACCATCCACCCAAAGGCCGAAAAATAAAGCCCACCGCAAATATCGCCGCATTGTTCAACAACTGAGCAGTTTGATCGGTTTCCGGGAAAAATGCCGGGGCAAAGTACAAGGCAAACGCGGCGTAAATGGCCCAATCAAAATATTCCACCAGGTTGCCAACCGAGCCGCTGAAGATATTGAACAGCCGCCTTGTTTCCGAGTACGGGTCATTGGAATGAGACATGTCGTTTAAGCCGATGAGTTTTTGCACATCTTAACTTACGCCCCCCGTTGAACCACACCCATTTCGATGGCGTGTAACAGAGCCGATCCATACCTCAACGGCGGGGCCTGGGGGATTTAGGTGATTTCACGCATTCCCAAACAAAATACGCCAAATCACGCATTTTAGACATCCGGTTTCGAAGCAGCGCACTCCCCGGCTCGACAATGCGTTTGAGTGTGAACAACTGTAAGAAAATGATTTTATTTACTTTTTTAAAACCCTAAACAGACAAGCCGCCTAAATTAACGACTTCGGAGCAGTTCTTGCTTAGTTTTGAGTTTGCAAAAAAAGCGGGGCCGCTAGGCCGAAAGCATTAACGGCAAACCGTAAGACCTTTTGTAAACTGGGCATGTAAAACTAAATCGATGAGCACAGAGTGTATTGACGACGGCCAACAAGACCTCACCCGCCTGTATCAGGACCACCACCCCTGGCTGCTGCAATGGTTGGAAAAACGGGTGCAGGACCGCCTGCAGGCGGAAGATCATGCCCAAGATACATTTCTGCGCGTCATCGCCGCAAAAGACACACCAAGTCTCAACGAACCCCGCGCCTACCTGACCACTATCGCCAAACGCCTGCTGATCAATCACTGGCGGCGCAACAGCATCGAACAGGCTTACCTGGCGAGACTCGCGGCCTATCCCGAGGAGCGGGTCATTTCGGCGGAGGATAGCGCCATCGTGCTCGAAGTCTTGCGGGAAATCGACGAACTACTCAATCAACTACCGGCAAAAGTGCGTAAGGCTTTTTTGTTGGCGCAACTCGACGACCTCACTTATGCCGAAATCGGTCGGCAATTGGGCGTCAGTGACCGCATGGTCAGAAAATACATGGCACAAGCCATGTTTCAGTGCCTGAACGCCGGGTTTTAATCCCAGATGCAACAAAAACGCCCCCTGGAAATCGACCCGCGCATTCTGGCTGAAGCAGCCGAGTGGTTTGCGTTATTCCGATCCGGACGAGTGCAACCCAAAGAAACCGCACAATGGCAAGCCTGGTTAGCCGCACATTCTGACCATCAAACCGCTTGGTCCAGAGTGGAATTTCATATCGAGCGCTTTAAAGCGCTGCCACCCAAAGCCGCTTTAGCCGCCTTGACGGCGCCGGATTTGCAGCGCCGACGCGCTATCAAACATTTGGCATTGCTCGGCGGCGTCGGCTTGGCGAGCTGGCAGTTTTCACGTGCCGGCTATTGGCAAGCCTGGACGGCGGATTACCATGTCGCGCAAAGCCAAATCCAAACGATCACCTTGGCGGACGGCTCGACAGTGGTGCTGGACAGCGGCAGCGCCTTGAACGTGGCATTCGGCGCTGATTTGCGGCGCTTGCAACTGGTATCCGGGGAAATTTATATCGAGACCGCCAAGGATAACGCAGGTTGGCAGCGCCCCTTTGTGGTCGATACCCAGGATGGCCGGGTTCGGGCGCTGGGCACCCGCTTTAGCGTCAGCCAACAAGCCGACCGCAGCGAGGTCACAGTGTTTGCCGACAGCGTGGAAATCCAGCCCGCCCATACGAACAGCCCTAAACAGCGGCTACATGCCGGACAAAATACCCGGTTTGCAGCTGATCGCATCGAACCCATACAGCCAAGCAAACTGGACAAACCCGCCTGGAGCCAAGGCGTCATCGTCGCCGACGACATCCCGCTCAGCGAGTTTCTGCTACAACTGAATCGTTACCGGCAAGGCTACGTCACCTGCGCGCCGGAAATTGCCGACATGCGCATCATCGGCTCTTTCCCGCTCAAGGATACCGACAAAATCCTCGCCTCGCTGGCTACCAACTTGCCGGTCAAGATAACAAACCCGCTGCCGTATTGGGTTAAGGTCTTGCCGCGCTAAGCGCGCCAGACAACTTAACATCGCTATACACCGATATTAGTTGACTGCACCTTGCTTGAGAAAATACCATACATCGTATGGCATACAGGCAAAAACAAGTATATTTCTCTCCTGAAAAAAACGCTTTGCTAAAAGCGGAAAGAGGGATTGGTTTTGAGGATGTCTTATTAGCCATTGAAATGGGACATGTACTCGATGATTTGGCGCATCCAAATTCTGAAAAATATCCCAATCAATCGGTTTTTATCATCTTAATCGCCATAAAAAATTATGTTTACATCGTGCCTTACGTTGAAGAAGAGAACAGCATTTTTTTAAAGACGATTATCCCTTCCCGAAAAATGAATAAACGTTACAACAAGGCGGCAAATGATGACTAAGCTAAATTTAGATGCTTTTGAACAAGACATTCTCGATAGTGTTGAAAACGATGAATGGTGCAGTAAAGGCAATATTCAGGAGCGTCTGGTAGAACTGCAAGATTTTTTGAAACACGAAAAGAAAAAATCAGTTTCCATCAGACTTTCTGAAAACGATCTTTATGCGTTAAAGAAAAAGGGACTGGAAAATGGCGTGCCGTATCAAAATATTATTCAAATTTTGGTGCATCAATATACGTCTAACAAAATTCATCTTGATGTTTCATGAGTGAGCTACTTCCCATCTCCTCAATCGACTTGGCCGTTCCTTGATAAGCCAGCTACATCATCCTGTCACGCATTTCGAAATGATCCTATCGTCTCGGTAATCGCTCCCGGCATCTCCCTACCTCCTGCAAATCAAGCTTACGTAGCGTGGCTCAACGGTTGTCGTGTTGGGGTTCGAGGCGCGCTCCACCCTATGCATTTACACCAAAAACTCAATTTTTTTTACAAAAAAACAAATACTTAAAAAATATTTCAAATTTTTTCAATTTCCAGTTCCGCTTTTTCAGTCTCGATTGACATAGGTAATGACAACCGCATTTTTTAAAGGAGATAAAACCGATGTCATCGACCCAACGCCCAGGCACCCCAGGCTCACAGCCCTCTCGATTGCACCTGGCTATACAAGGCATTCTACTGGCCTCCGCATTAACCCTGTCCGGCCCCGTCCATGCGGAAAGCATTAACGACCACGCCAGCATTAAGCGCAGCTACCATATTGGCGGCGGCTCTTTGAGTCAGGCCCTAAGGCAGTTTGCGACTAGCTCCGGACTGCTATTTTCAGCGGAAGCCACATTGACCGACGGCAAAACCACTAGCGGGCTGGATGGCGAGTACACCGTTGAAGAAGGCTTTAGAAAGCTGCTGGCGGGTAGCGGTTTGACTTATAGCTTTACCGGTGAGGACTCGGTGGCGATCAAACCCGTGGATTCGGGGAGTAATGCGGCATCGACGATGCCGGCGGTGACGGTTTTGGGGAAGGCGGTTTATGACTCGACCGATCCGTTTAACAAAGCGTATTCAATTCATGATGCTAGCACTGCCACAAAAACGGATACTCCCCTAATGGAAACGCCTGTAAATATTCAGGTCATACCTAAAGCGGTGCTTAATGACAAACAGGTTATTCAAATGTCTGAAGCTGTTAAATACGTTAGCGGAGTTGTTACTAGTTCAGGTTCTGGGGGGCTATCTGACGATATCTGGTTAAGAGGTTTTCGTTCTTCCACCTATTTCAGAAATGGCTTCAGGATCGACAATCAATATTCATCCATTGGAACCCGCCAAATGGCTAATATAGAACGAATTGAGATCATGAAAGGGCCCGCATCTATCCTGTATGGCCGGATGGAGCCAGGAGGCATGGTAAACGTCGTTACGAAACAACCTTTAGCAACACCCTATTATTCGTTGCAACAACAATTCGGATCTTGGGACTTATTTCGAACCACCGTTGATGCAACGGGCCCAATAAACGCGGATAAATCACTGCTATGCCGATTTAATGCTTCCTTTGAAAGTAGCGGGTCGTATCGAGAACTGGTTAATAACGAGAGAACATTTCTAGCGCCTGTTATTACATGGCATTTAAGTCCGCGAACTCAAGCGACTTTAGAACTGGAATATCGCCACGATAATCTCAATTACGATCCGATGGTTTGGCCCTATGTCAACGGACAATTTATCAATATGCCGAAGAGCCGTAACCTGATGGAGCGTTCGCCAAATCCGGTTGAAGAAAAATTGGTTGGAATAAATTGGTCACATGAATTCAATGATAATTGGTCTGTCCGTCATCGCTTTAATGCCAATCTAATGGATCGTACCGATGCAGCGGTTCTACCGAACAGTTTCGAACTAACGAATGACAATACGCTCGACCGAATTTTTTATACCGGACCTCAGCATCAAAATACTTATTACACGACATTAGATTTAAGTGGGAATTTTGACACCTATGGGCTCAATCACACCCTAATTGTCGGTGGCGACTACTATCGTATTGATAATTCTGGGGCTTTTCTAAACAGTACATCTTTCCCATCAGTGAATATTTATAATCCTGTTCACACATCCTCGTTAGCCTATGATCCTGCCACCTACTCTCCTTATGACAATAGCACTGACTATTTTGGAATTTATGGGCAAGATCAGATAACTTTGCCGTTTGGCGTTCACATCATGGGCGGACTTCGATATCAATATGTCAAACAAAAAGACAATATCTTGAATCAGGGTTTGACTGCTGATGATGCGGTTACTCCAAGGGTTGGTGTTTTATGGCAGCCGAAGGACTGGCTAAGCCTATACGGTAATTATGTGGAAAATTTTGGTGTATCAAATGCTCAATCTGTTTCACTTAAGCCGTTACCACCTGAGAGTGCTCAGCAATGGGAAGTGGGTGCCAAAACAGAGTTTTTCGGCGGTCGATTAAGCGCCACCTTAGCTTATTTTGATTTGACCAAGCAGAATGTTGCCACCACAGATCCGACTAACCCGCTCTTTTCTGTCGCCACCGGTGAAGTGCGATCACGAGGTCCGGAAATTGATATTCGTGGCGAAATTATGCCGGGAATGAACCTGATCGCGACTTACGCGAATCTTGACACACTCGTTATAAAAGATAACGGCGGTCGTCAAGGTATGCGTCCTTATGCCGTTCCTCGGAACATGGGTAGCCTTTGGGCCACATACGATTTTCAACAGGGGGCACTTGAAGGTTTGAAGTTAGGTGGAGGGGTCTCTCTAAGAGATTCTTCCGTTGATTTTACAAATGTCTACAGTAACGCGGGTTATGCCACTGTCGACTTACTGGCTGGATATAGCTGGAAAGTGGGGCGTTCAAAAATATCAGCTCAACTGAATATTAATAACCTGTTGGATAAGGAATACCTTCAAGACGTGTCTTTTACTCCTGCTGGCCCCGGAACACGTGTCACTATCGGTACGCCAAGGTCATTTCTTGGTTCATTGAAATTGGAGTTTTAACTCGGTAAGTTGGGCTTGCGTAGGTTGGGGTGAGGTAACGAACCCCAACATTTGACCGGTTTGAACTTTACAAATCATTAGCTGTTTTGTTGGCTGCAATGTCTCGTTTTCATGTTTGGCTGGTGGCTCAACGGTTGTCGTGTTGGGGTTCGTGCCTCACCCCAACCTACGCTCCCCAAACCGTTTGTTGTTTTCGGGGGAGGCGGTGCCCCACTCGGCGGGCAATGTGCCGGCGTTTATGTATTTATGGATGCTGGAATGTAACCAATCGGCTGGGCGGGTGACGTAACCGTGTTTGACGGGGTTGTAATGGATGTAATCGATGTGGTGGCGAAAATCGTCTTCGTCTTGGATGGTGTGTTCCCAAAACCGGCGCTGCCAGATGCCGCGCTCGCCTTTGCTACGGCGGCTAGCGTTGATGCGTTCTGTTTTGGGGATTTGTCTGGAAAAACCGGCTTTGATCAGCATCCAACGGGTCGGGTAATCGGAATCATTGGGCGGCAGGGTAAATATGGCGTGCAAATGATCGGGCATGACCACCATGGCGTCGATTTGAAATGGATGGCGGCTGCGCACAATGCGAATGGCTTCGCGGAGTGCGTCGATGTGTTCCACCAATAAGTGCCGCTTTCTTTCCGCCAGGTTAACGGTAAAAAAATAACTGCCGCCTTCGCTGAAATGACGTCGGTATAGCATGGTAGCCGTTGGGTTGGGGTTTGGGATGTTTGGAAATATAGCATGGGAGTCATGATGAAAATTCGCCCGTTTTCGGTTTTGCTGCATCGCTACACAGGCCTGATGATGACGGTATTTTTAATCGTCGTCGGTTCGGCCTTGGCTGCCTGCTGATGGCTTTATGGGGCGTGATGTGTCGCGTTCGGGTTTGGCTGGTGGCTCAACGGTTGTCGTGTTGGGGTTCGTGCCTCACTCCAACCGACGCTCTCGGCGATTTTCCGCCCACTTTCAAATTGAACCCAAAACCCGGTCAAACCAAATGCCGCGCGCATTCCATACGCTGATGCAAAACACGAATTACTCAAAGTTGTTCGGAACTCATGGGCGCCGAGGCACAGCTTAAAAGCGGCAATCTTTTTGATATTAGATGACGAACGAACCACACCCACCCTTAACTGCCGCGTTTTTACAGCACCAAACCGAACTACAGCAATTTCTGTGGCGGCGGGTCCAGTGCCGGGAAGCGGCGGCAGACTTATTGCAGGATACCTTCTTGCATATCGCCGAATACTCAGCACAAGATGCCATCAGCAATTGCCGGGCGTTTTTGTACCGGGTGGCCGGCAATCTGGCTTTGGATTATTTGCGTCGCCAAGCTCGGCAACAGGCACGGGACGGCGGCGCTTTGGATGAAGACTGGCAGTGCCCCAAGCCGCTGCCGGAGCGCTTTGTACAGGGCGAGCAACGATGGTTGGCGATCGAAAGTTGGCTTTACGGTTTACCCACACTCAACCGACAAATCTTGTGCTTGCATCGCTTGGACGGCAAACGTCACCCACAAATTGCCGCCGAATCAAAGCTCTCGACACGTCAGGTCGAACACCTCTTGTACCGAACCGGAAAATTGCTGGCAGAAGCCCGCCTGGACGATTGTTGATATCTATCGGATATGAGATTTCACTTACTCCGACAAGAAAATAAGTCATATGCCACGATTTTTCTTAAACAATTGCTTACCAGCACTGGGTGCGTTGTCAAAATATCGGCTTGACCAGAGCTTTAGCCATAATCTAACCGCATGAATATATTGGGTTTTTATGAAAAATACATGCCATGAAAAAACCCGAAGCCAGTTAAATGGAATATTTTTTGCTGCTCTATCAGGTTTTCTGCCCAAAAAACCAACCCGATTGACTGCATTAAGCCAGCCTCGATCAAAAATGCATGAATACATTACTGGACAAACTATTCCGCAGACACGGCAAGGAGCTTCTGGCATTCGCTGAACGCCAAAGCAATGTCACAATCGCGGAAGATATTACCCAGGAAGCTTTTTTGCGATTAATGCAGCATCCCAATCTGCCGGCCATCGAAAACCACCGGGCCTATTTGTTCAAAACCGCCGCCAATCTCAGCAAAAACGCCTACGATCACGAACAGGTCAGGTTGCGGTATACGCCAGACGAACTGGTAGAGCTGGAGCAACTTGTTTGCCAGCTGCCGGCGCCGGAAACGACGGTCGCAATCCAGCAGCAACTGGAGCGTTTTCTATCGGTTTTGCTGCAACTGCCGGAAGTCGTACAGCACGCCTTCATATTGAGCAAACTGGATGGTTTAAGTTACCCGGACGTTGCCGAAGCGCTAGGCATTTCCAGCAAATCGGCGCAACGCTATGTGCTCAAAGCCTGGCAACATCTTATTCAGCATCTGGGGCATGATTTTTTGGGCGATAATCTGACCCGATAAGCAGTGCTCAACTGTCTTATTAGGTAAAGCGCAAACAAGACTGGCCAGATGAAATCCAAAACTTACAAACTCAGCGGTACGCCACAGGAACAAGCCGGATTTTGGGTGTTTACTCAACATTCTGACGAGTGGACGACGGCTGCAGAACAGCAGCTACAAGCTTGGCTGGCACAAAATGACAGCAACCGCTTTGAATACGAGCGCGCGCTCCAGCTTTGGCAACAGCTGGATCAACTAAAACCAGCCACTTTTCCGGCTCGGCAAGCGGCACAGGAAACTCGGGCAAAGCGCATCCAGCGCAAACAACGTATCCGCAAAGCGCAAACAACCGGGTTGATGGGTTTACTGGTTTTGACCACGACTTTTGGTTTAAATGACTATCGGCTAACCGATTACTATGCCACCGCAGTCGGTGAACGCAAGTCGATTGATTTGGCCGATGGCTCGCAAATCACCCTGAATACCGATACCCAACTGTCGGTGAAAATGACCGGCAACCGCCGGGTGATTAGTCTGGAAAAAGGCGAAGTTTACGTGAGTGTGGCCCATGAAATAGACCGGCCTTTCGATGTGATAGCCGGCAATGGCCGCATTCATGATATTGGCACGCGCTTTAATGTCTATTCGGCCAACAACACAACGCAAGTCACCGTCGCTGAAGGTCAAGTACAGGTCATTCCGGACAGCAAAATAACCGGAGCGCGCTGGCTGGATCATGTCATCAGCCGATCGGCATTTTGGCTGCACCTGAACAGCACGCCAAAAAATGACGAAACCCCTGCATTGCTAGCAGGCCAGCAAATTAGCTACGACGACCAAGGCCAAGTCAACGCGCCGATTGCCACCAATGCTGCCAACATCATTGCCTGGCGCAGTGGCCGGCTGGTATTTGAGATGGCGCCTTTGGAAACCGTGTTAAGCCAAGTACAGCGTTATCACAAAATAAGCTTCCAATACAGCGGCGAAGCACTTAAACAAATTCGGGTATCGGCCAGCTTCGAAATCGACAACCTGCCCAAAATACTGAATACCCTGCAGGCGGCATTGCCGATCAAAACTCAGCAGTTGCAAGATGGCAAGATTATGGTTTATGCGAACCGAGGTTGACAGGCATACAAACCAGCCCTTTGTCCCAAGAGGCTGATTAGCCCATCATGTTTACAGCCAAGGATTAAGCGCTTCAATACCTGCGTTGCTGAAGTCTCGAACATTACGAGTAACCAATCGACAGCAATGCGTTCGGGCAGTCGCGGCAATGATCGAGTCAAAGGCAGCTAGAGATTTCCCTTGTTCCTCTGCCTCAACCGTCATTTGCGCCCACACCTTTACAACCCTAGTGTCAAATACTAGAATTCGATCTTCAAATCCGATCTCCAACTTTTGTAGCCATAGCGTAAGCTCAGATCGGCGCTTTGATTCTGGCAACCGGTTCACACCACGCTGCAATTCGGCCAAAGTCATCGCACTGATGCAAAGCTCGTGCGCTTTGCTAGCTTCAAACCACTGTAGGACTTTGGCATCGGGCTTACTCTTGACTAGCTCAGAGAGCGCACAAGTATCCAACATATATTTCACAAAGCCAGATCCCGAATCACTTCTGTGGATCGTTCCAACACTAAGGCCTCACCGCGTGGCGCATTGAGCAGGCAGTCCTTCAAACGCGGCAATTGACCGCTTAAGCGCCGATAATCGTCAACGGCCAAGATGACAACAGCCTCTTCACCGCGTCGAGTCACCAGTTGTGGGCCTTCTTTCAGGCTGAGCTCCACCACCTCGCTGAATCGGCTCTTCGCCTCTTGTAATTGCCAAGTATGCATCTATCTCTCCTGTCCAGTCATACCAGTTATGAGTATGAGCGTTATAAAATGGTGTGTCAAAACGCTAAACAGCCTTCAAAACATGCTTAGACATAAGATCAATCAAAGCCCCATAGCATCCAATTCATCGAGCATTTTCAAAGCCTGTTTCGGATTGCCGCGCACCTGTGCAGCCATAAACCGTTGCCTGGCTTCATCTTCCGCCAGCGCTTGTGCGGAAAACTCAAACATTAATTTGTTAAGGCTAATGCCTCTAACTTTGGCAATATCTTTCAATCTTTCCGCCATGTCTTCAGGTAAACGAATGGATAAGGTAGTCATGATTCTAATAACCTCAATAGCTGTTGCGGTGTAACGACGTCAAAACCGATGTGCCTAAGTTCCGCATTGGCGAAGTCAGATAAATTGTTGGTAATAATGTAAGAAGCACGTGCGGCAATAGCCAATTCAATAAGGTGATTATCCGCTTCATCCTGCAAATTCGGCCGCCAAAGATAACGCGCGTCCACAGAGGTACAGACACTCGCAAAGCCATCAAGAAACGCCATCAAAGAAACCGATGTTTGATTGCATAATGCTTGGATATGTTCACGATTGAGTAAATCTTGGTATTCAAGATAAAGCGCGTTGCCAACAAAGGGCTGTAAATCCCCTTCAAGACAGCGCCGCAAGATTTCCCGATTCGGCCCTGTCTTTCCTATCAGCCCTGCTACCAATACATTGGTATCGATTACGACTCTCATGATTCGTTAAATTGCCATCACATATGCACACAAAATTATCTTAACACAGGCCTTAGAGAGCATCTATCGAAAAAAATTTGCAAAAACCTTCTCCCAAGCTGACCAGATTTTCGACGCTGAGCTGTCTTACTTTATGAGCCGGAATAAACGGCACAGACCTTTCAGCAATCAGAGGATCAATAATGAAAAAATTCACATGGAAACCGCGTCGCAGCCTGCTGGCACTGGCAATCCTGTCTGCAACCGGCGCAGCGCTTGCCGAACAACAAACTCACCACCTGAGCATTGCCCCGCAAAGCATGAGTGATGCATTAAAAGCACTGGCAGCGGAAACCCACATCCAAATCTTTAGTGATGGTGACGCGCTGAAAGGCAAGCAAACCAGCGGCATTCAAGGTGACTTTACCGCGCGGGAAGCCTTGCAAAAGTTACTGGCCGGCACGGGGTTGACCTATACCTTTACGGCGGAGGATGCGGTGGCAGTTAAAGCGGCTGAAATCGGAAGCAATGCGACGACGACTTTGCCGGCGGTGACGGTTGCTGGGAAGGCGGTTTATGATTCGACCGATCCTTATAATCCAGATTACAGTTTGCCCAATGCGTCTACAGCGACCAAGACTGATACGCCGATTATGGAAACACCTTATTCGATACAAGTCGTGCCTAAACAGGTGTTAGAAGATATTCAAGGCATTAGACCAAACGATGCGCTGGATTATGTTAGCGGTGTTTACCGTAGTGGCGGATCGGGTGATTTTTTAGAAGCATCGACAAGGCGAGGTTTTGATAACTATCCACAAGGAGACTATCGCGATGGGATGCCTTTTCCAATTGCCGGTTACGTTACTGGCGGTCGAGATTTGGCAAGTACTGAAAGGGTTGAGGTATTGAAAGGACCTGCTTCGCTTTTATACGGATTAACCAGCCCTGGTGGAATGGTTAATTATGTGACAAAGAAACCGCTTGAAACTCCTTATTATTCATTGCAACAACAATTTGGTTCCTTTGATTTATATCGAACAACAGTTGATGCAACGGGACCAATTAACGACGATAAGTCGCTTTTATATAGATTTAATCTTGCCTACAAAAGTGCGAACTCATTCAGAGACTTCGTCAATAGTGAGAGAACATTTTTAGCACCAGTTGTCACTTGGAATATAAGCCCAAAAACTCAAGTAAATTTTGAAATGGAATATGACACTGGTCATATTGTTTATGACAGAGGTATTCCGGCAATTGGCGACCGCCCTGCAAACCTACCCCGTGAAAGATTTACAAGCAACCCTTACCCTTACAATTACGAGCGGACAATGGTAGGCATCAATTGGTCTCATGCATTTAACGATAACTGGAAACTCAGTCATCGGTTTAATGCGCAATGGATTGGAACGGACGGAGTGGCATCAGATACAGACGGTTCTCCAGACGCAAATGGAAACATGGGACGCTTTGGATTAGTGCAATTTCAAGACCCTAGTAAGCAGCCTGTTTATTTTAATAGTCTAAATTTGACAGGCAAATTTGAAACATTAGGATTAGGACACACTTTATTACTAGGTGGCGATCATTACAGATATTCGATTAATACAACCCAAGGATTTATATTTGATAGTATCAATATATACAAGCCACAATATCCTGACTTGGCTACTGCAAGAGGGAATCCAGCAGATTATATAAAATACTCTGGCATTCAGGATTGGTTTGGTCTCTATTTCCAAGATCAAATTAAGCTTCCTTATAACATCCAAATTCTGGGTGGTATGAGATATGACAGCACTGAATCGAGCAGTAACTTTAATGGACAGTCTACCAAAGAACCAAGACAGGATAGCTTAGTGCCAAGAGGCGGCATTGTTTGGCAGCCGATTCCTGAACTTAGTTTTTATGGTAGCTATACAGAAAACTTCAGCGGTGTAAATGGAACTGGATTCGGAGGTAAATTCTTATCTCCAACAAGCGCTCAACAATGGGAATTAGGTATAAAAACCGAGCTATTCCATAAAAGGTTTCTTGGAACGCTCGCGTGGTTTGATTTAACAAAACAAAATGTTGCTATATCTGATCCAGATCATCCAGGATTTTCTCTTGCGATTGGCGAAGCAAGAAGCGCAGGCTTAGAACTAGATCTAAAAGGCGAGATATTACCGGGATGGAATATTATTGGAGCTTATGCTTATACCCCTGACGCTTCCGTAACTGTTGGCAGTGCAGGCCAATTAGGCAGACGTTTTCAGGGAGTGCCATTGCACGGTGGCAGCATATTTACTACTTATGAGCTTCAATCAGGCGTTCTCCAAGGCTTGAAATTTGGCGGTGGCGTTATTGCTAGAGGTGCTAGAAATACTAATAATGACTCGAGCACAGCGATATTACCTGGATATGCCACGGTCAATTTGTTAAGCAGTTATGGATGGAAAGTAGGAAAAAGTCATTTAACTGCTCAACTGAATGTCAATAATCTTATGGACAAAACCTATTATCCCGCTTCACAAGATCGCTCAGATATTGAAGTTGGAATGCCAAGAAACTTTATGGGATCGATCAGGGTAGAGTATTAAATTTATTGGCTTAAATGCTTAATTTTCATTGTTTTCATTAAAATTACAATGAAATTTTAACCTTGTACGTTGGGTTTGCGTAACTTGGTAAGTTGGGTTTTGGTAGGTTGGGGTGAGGTAACGAACCCCAACATTTTCGACCGGTTTGCCCGTTGCTCCTTGCTGATAATTTTTTGGGTCGCGATGTCTCGCTTTGACGTTTGGCTGGTGGTTCAACGGTTGTCGTGTTGGGGTTCGTTACCTCACCCCAACCCGCAAAAAAGAAAATTATCCGGCAATCTTGGTGGATGCGCACGGCTTATCCACCCTACTGATTACTCATCAGGAAGGGATCATTTTTAAATCGCTGTTAGGTTACCGGTGGCTTGCTCACCAAGCGAATAGCGTTGCTCGGTGCTCACGCGCGTCAACGTACAGCTATAAATGCGGCAAAATTAGGCATGCCCAATGTTGAACGATCATTACCCACCCTTAACCGCCGCGTATTTACGCCACCAAGCCGAGCTACAGCAATTTCTGCTGCGCCAGGTCAATTGCCGGGAGGCGGCAGCCGACTTACTGCAAGATACCTTTTTGCATATTGCCGACTATGCAGGGCAGGATGCCATCACCAATTGCCGGGCATTTCTGTACCGGGTGGCCGGCAACCTGGCTTTGGATTATTTGCGCAGCAAAGCCCGGCAACAGGCGCGGGACGGCGGGGCGCTGGACCAGGACTGGCAATGTCCCTGTCCTTTACCTGAGCGGTTGGTGCAAGGCGAGCAGCAATGGTTGGCGGCCGAAAGCTGGCTGCGCGGCTTACCCGCGCTCAATCGGCAAATCTGGTGCTTGCGTCGGCTAGACGGCAAGCGCCATCAGCACATTGCCGCCGAATTACAGATCTCGGAGCGCCAAGTCGAGCGGGTGCTGTACCAAACCGGACGCATGTTGGCCGGCGCGAACTTGGATGATGGTTAACTTGAGGGGATAGCGGAAAGATTTAAGCAATGTTTGCGTTAGCCATTGAAGGATCGTCAACGCCATCATTGGCGTGGATTGCCGAAATCCAGTGCACTCGGGGTTTCCGGGTCCCGCCAGTCCGCCGGGACGACATCAACGATTAACGCGAACATGGCTAAGATTTAAGCCGTCACGCCAGCTTTTTGATGCCGACAAATTTATTCCCGGCAGCCAGTTCCATTTCAAAATGGCCCTGAATGCCGGTTTTGGTGAGATAACGCTGAATGTTGCCCGCGGGAAATACGATGCGCCGGCCGTCATCGGCAATCGTCACCACGGTTTTGGCGACGCCTTGATAAACGGCCAGATATTGGTCGTAAGTTAAATCGAGTTTGAAACGGATAAATTGATTGGCCATAAAAAAAGCCGCGCCGGTAGACCCGGCGCGGCAGGGGAGCGTCCTAACGGGCGTTTTGCAAAGCGGCGATGCGTTCTTCCAAAGGCGGGTGGCTCATAAACAAGCGTTGTACGCCACCGCCATTGATACCAAATGCCGCCAGTTCGCCGGGCAGTTCGGCAGGCTCATGCGAACGCTGTAACGCGCGCAATGCACCTATCATTTTTTGCCGGCCGGCCAAATTCGCCCCGCCGGCATCGGCGCGGAATTCTCGGTAACGCGAGAACCACATCACCAGCATCGAAGCCAAAATCGACAAGGCGATTTGCGCGACCATTTGCGTCACGTAATACGCCGGACCGTAACCGCGTTCGGTTTTAAATACGACTCGGTCCACCACGTAGCCGATGATGGTGGCGAAGAAATAAACGAAGGTATTTACCACGCCTTGCATCAGGGCCATCGTCACCATATCGCCGTTGGCGACATGGCTAATCTCGTGACCGACCACCGCTTCCACTTCATCGGCACTCATGCTGCGCAGCAAACCGGTACTGACTGCCACCAAAGCATTGTTACGGTTGGCGCCGGTGGCAAAGGCGTTGGCTTCCGGAGCATCGAAGATACCCACTTCCGGCATACCGATTCCGGCTTGCCGGGCTTGGCGCTCGACCACGCTGATTAACCATTGTTCGGTTTGGTTTTGCGGCTGCTCGATAACGTGCACACCCATCGAACTTTTAGCCGACCATTTGGACATGAACAATGAAATCACCGAACCGGTCATGCCGATGACCGCCGACATAGCCAGCAAGCCTTCGATGTTCAAGTTGACGCCTTGAGCATCCAGTGCGCCTTGCAAGCCAAATATACTAAATATGATGCTGATCGCAATCATGATGGCCACGTTGGTGGCCAAAAACAGCAATATTCTCATCATGGCGTAACTTTCCTGTGTTGTTATAAAGTGGGTTTAATCTGGGGAGCCGAAAGATTAAATTCAAGACTATAGAGTGTTAACATCTGCCAAAGTTTACTTGAGGGACATAAAAATGAAAATTATAAAGTCGCTGTTGATGCTGTTTGCCGCTGTACCGGTTTGCTTGGCAGCCACCCCCGAACAAGAAGCCGTGCTAAAACAATTACGTCTGCCGCCGGGTTTTAATATCAGAATATTCGCCGACGACGTTCCCAATGCCCGGCAAATGGCGCTGGGCGACAATGGATTGGTCTATGTCGGTTCCCGCCAAGGCAGCGTCTATGCGGTACAGGATAAGGATGGCGACGGTGTTGCCGAACAAAAATATCTGATCATTCAACAGCTCAATCTACCCAATGGCGTGGCTTACAAAGACGGCACGTTATATGTCGCTGAAATTCACCGCATCATTCGTTTCGACGAGGTTGGCCAGCGCTTGGTCAGCCCGCCCAAAGCGGTCACGGTATTCGACCAGTTTCCCTCCGACCGCCACCATGGCTGGAAATATCTGCGCTTCGGCCCCGACGGCAAGTTATACACCGCCGTCGGCGCGCCTTGTAACGTCTGCGACCCGGACAAACCGATTTACGGCTCACTAATTCGCCTGGATCCGGATGGTAGCGATATGGAAATCCTAGCGCGCGGCATCCGTAACACGGTGGGGTTCGATTGGGAAACCCGCAGCGGCCATCTGTTTTTCAATGACAACGGCCGCGACTATCTGGGCGACGACATGCCGCCGGACGAACTGAACGAATGGAACCAAAAAGGCGAGCATTTCGGCTTCCCGTATTGCCATGCCGGAACCATTCCAGACCCGGAATATATAGGCGACAAGCAATGCTACAAATTCAAGGCCCCGGCCTGGAAATATAAAGCCCACATTGCCCCGCTCGGCATGCGTTTTTATACCGGCAAACAATTTCCGGACACTTATTTCCGGCAGTTGTTCGTCGCCCAACATGGCTCTTGGAATCGCACCGTACCGCAAGGTTATCAGGTGAATGTGGTCAAATTCCGTGAAGGCCAAGCCTATAATGAACTACCCTTCATCAGCGGTTGGCTGACAGCGGAAGGCCAAGTACTAGGACGGCCGAACGACATTATTCAAATGCCGGACGGCAGCTTGTTGATCAGCGACGACAGCTTGGGCGTCATCTACCGGGTAACCTACGGCCGATGAACGACAAACAATTTCAAATACTGGATACGCAGGTTGTTTATGAAGGCTTTTTCCGGCTGGAGCAATACACCCTGAAACACACGCTGTTCAACGGCGGTTGGAGCCCCCCTTTAAAGCGGGAATTGTTCCGCCGCGGCAATTGCGTGGCCGTGCTGCTGTATGATCCGAACCGCGACGAAGTGGTGTTGATAGAGCAATTCCGCGTCGGCGCTGTGCTGCAACCGGAACGGGCGTGGCAGCTGGAAATTGTGGCCGGCGCCATTGAAGAAGGTGAAACCGCGGAAGAAGTCGCTTATCGCGAAGCCCGCGAAGAAGCCGGCTGCGAGATTTTAGAACTCATCGAAATCAAACAGTTCTTCACCACCCCAGGCGGCTCATCGGAGTGGATTACCCTGTTCTGCGGCCGGGTCGATAGCAGCCGGGTCGGCGGCATTCACGGCCTGGACGAGGAAGATGAAGACATCCGCGTCACAGCCGTCAAATTCGACGAGGCATTTCAAATGCTGGAAGACGGCAAGATCGAATCCGGCATTCCCATCCTCGCCATTCAATGGCTGTATATTCATCGTGAACAATTACGCAGCCAGTGGTTGGCAGGACTTAATTCGCCCGCGTGGTAACTGCCACAGTGACCCGGGCTCTAGCCCGCAAAACACAGCGGTCGGGCAAGCTTTCGCCCGCGTCCACTGGCAAGGCCAACAGGCGATACGCCTAGGTTTTGCAGGCTATCGCGTTTGTAAAGTACCTGCCCTATCCAGCCATTTGCCGGCTTTTTCATTCAGCCAGGCTTGGGCAAACTCGTCTTTTTTAATCAGCATATCCAAAAATGCGCTGGACACGCTGGCGATGGCTGCCACTTGTTTATAACCCAAGTTCGGATCGCGGCGCTCCGTTTTGCCGAATAAGCCGCCACCTGCACCGCCACCACTCATGCCGCGCCGCCCGCCGCCACTGTGTCCGCCCGGACCGCCGCCGGAATCCATGCCAAAGTCGCCGCGCCGCACCCCGCTCAAGCCAAACCGCCCGCCCAACTCATTACCTGACAGCAAACGATGCCCGGCGCCGCGCAATAACAACAGATATTTGCCGCCGGCCGGAGCCTGTTCCCAAACCGCCGTACGCACGGCGGCGGAACTAATCGCGTAAGGATCGTTATCTTCGCTGCCGGTAATCGTCAGCATCGGCAGACGCAAAGCCTGAAACCGGCTGCGCACATTGCCTTCCGCCAAATCCACCGACGGACTCAACACCATCGCCGCCACCGGCTTCAGCTGGTCCCCGCGCGGCAAACCGCTACCAAAATTCTCGCCCAAGGCTGCCGTCACGGTTTGCGCACCCAGGTCGTAGCCCGCCAGTATCACCTTGCTGAAATCGGCAGACGCATACAAAGCTTGCCGTAAGCCGGCGCGCGTTTGCAGTTGCGCATAGGCCCAAAATAGTTGCGCCAAGCGGGTTTTCAGATTCTCCATGCCAAAGTATTGATGACCGACATAACGCAATTCGCTTTCCCTAGCCGTCCGCGATTGCCGACGCGGCTTGTCACCAAACCAACCGCCATCAGCCGGCTCGGGTCGCAACGCCATATTTTCATCAGCCAGCTCCGCATTTTCGTCGTCCGGAATCTCCTCCGGGTCATCGAAGCGCCGCTCCGCCTCCAAGGCCTTCAAGGCTTGGCTGACCGGCATCGGCTGCATACTAAACACCAGGTAGCCGGCCTTGGCCCAGGTTTCCCGCCACAAACGCCCGGCTTTAGCATCTTCGCCCAAGCTGGGCAGATAAATAATCAACGGATAGCTTCCCGGCGCACTCGGCCCGACCAGCTCTACTTCCAGTTCCGTTTGCTGATAAATCCAGACGTCGTGCGTAACATCCACCGGAAAATTCCGCGCGGTTTTGTAGCCGCCATTGCTCAATATTTCACTCAATTTTTCTTGCTGATCTTCCTGACTGGGCAGCGGCGGCCTGGAGGAACAGGCGACCAACAGCATGAGCGCACAGGCCAACAGCAATCGGCACGCTTTATGGCTAACCCAGCCCTCAAATCCCGTTAGCCTTAATGCCCTTGAAGGTACGGAGTTTATCGAAGGACGCCGCCGCCTGGGCTTGGACGCATCCAGCCGGAACGGCATACCCGTGATAAACAGGGCCGGATTCATAAAAAATTTATTAGCTTGGGACATGACTTTGCAACTCCGGCAAAAAATCGGCGACAGGTTCGAGTGCGGCATTATCGCCGACAGCGGTATCAAGCGGCGCAGGTAAATTGTAAAAATGGGTAAACCCGTCTCAGCCGGCTAAAGGTGCGGATCGCGCTGCAAAACATCCAAGGCTTGGTCGAAAGCAAACACCTCGACATGCCGCAGCAACGATGCGACACCCTCGTGGCCAAAAGCTTGCCGTAATTGCTCCCGATGGTTTTGTACATAAACTTGCGATTGAATATTGCCCTCCTCCAGTAATATCCGCAGGCCTTCGACCACCGCACGCAGCGCTTCCTCGGAATAGATGGGCGGCGAAATGTCTTGAAGCGCAGGTTCAGCCGGCAACACATCGAGAATCTGCGCAATAAACCAGGCGAGTTGCTCCGTCAATTGTTTGAGCGGAATTTGCAAGGACTCGGCCGCTGCGGCCGCGCGCTGTTTTAACGTGATCTCAATACCCTCGGCGGTCTCCCGGATGTGGGTTATTCCCAAGGTTGCGGCACTGCTTTTTAAGGAATGCGCGGCTCTTTGTGCGGACTCCCCATCGCCCACCGCCAATAAATGCCGGATATTGTCGACTTCGGCCGCATGCCGCTGCGCGAAATGGCGTAACTGGCGCAAATAAAACGGCAGCTTGTGTTGCAGATTGTGTAAACCGGCCTGCAAATCCAGGCCCGGAATGTTCGCCAAACGCTCGAGCAGCGCCGCGTTGCCGTCGTTTTGCTCATCCGGGGTTTTATGACCGCGGGCAGGCGGGCTGGGCGGCAAAGGCGGCATCCAGCGTAACATCACGTCGTACAGCACCTCCGGATTCACCGGTTTGGGAATATGATCATTCATCCCAGCGCTCAGACAGGCGCGCCGATCTTCGTCAAAGGCGTTGGCGGTCATGGCCAATATCGGCGTCTTTTCCCGCCCCGGCATGCGCCTGATCGCCAGACTGGCGGCCATACCATCCATCTCCGGCATTTGCACGTCCAGCAGAATCAGGTCGTACAACTGTTTGGCGGCCATATCGCAAGCGATCCGGCCGTTTTCGGCCAAATCGACTACCAAACCGGCGTCTTGCAACAACTCCAACGCCACTTCCTGATTGATCAGATTGTCTTCGGCCAATAACACCCGTCGGCCTTTTAGGCGGGATAAATCCGGATGCCGCGCATCCGCGGGCGCTTTTTGCCGCCATCCCGACAGCACGCCGGCAATCGTATCGTGTAAGGCCGACAGCGTCACCGGTTTGGCAAGATGCCCCACAATCCCGACGCTGTACAAGTCCTCGGCGCTGCCGTCGTAACTATAGGCGGTCACCAAGACAATTTTCGGTAAGGCCTCGCCGAGGATTTCGCCCATCCGGCGCGCGGTTTGAATGCCGTCTACCCCCGGCATCATCCAGTCCATCAGCACCAGATCGAACGGTGCATCGGCTTGCCGGGCATCGACAACCTGTTGCACGGCCGCCAAACCGGAATCGGCGACGCTCACCCGCGCCTCGAACCGCGTCAGCATGTGGGCGATGTCTTCGCGGGCCTCGGCCACATCGTCTACCACCAATACTTTTAAACCTTTACGAATATCCGGCTTAGGCAATTGCAGCGCCGACCCCACCGCATACTCAAACGGCAATTCCAGCCAAAACGTACTGCCGTGCCCCAAGTTGCTCTGCACACCCACCGTGCCGCCCATCATTTCGATCAGACGCTTACTGATGGCTAGGCCTAAACCTGTGCCGCCGAAACGCCGCGACGTGGTGGAATCGGCTTGTTCGAAGGCTTGAAACAAACGGCTGCATTGCTCGGCATTCATGCCGATGCCGGTGTCGCTGATTTCGAATCGAGCCACAATCCCCACCGGATTTTTGGCTAGCAATTTAGCCCGAAACACGATGTGTCCGGCGTCGGTAAACTTGACGGCATTACTGGCAAAATTGAGCAAAATTTGTCCCAGCCGCAGCGCATCGCCGCGTAACACCGCCGGTAGCGCCGGGTCGATACGGTTAATCACTTCCAAACCTTTCTCGGCGGCGCGGTCGCAAATCAGGTCGTTCAAACTTTTGAAAACCTGGTCGAGATCGAAATCGCCGATGTCCAACACCAATTTGCCGGCTTCGATCTTGGAGAAATCCAGAATGTCGTTGATGATGCCCAGCAAATGCTGGGCAGCGACCGAAATTTTCGCCAGCTGTTCACGTTGCTTGGCATCCAGCGTGGTGTTTTGCAGCAAATGCGTCAAACCAATAATCGCGTTCATCGGCGTGCGGATTTCGTGGCTCATATTCGCCAAAAATGCACTTTTCGACACATTGGCCACTTCCGCTGCTTGCATCGCATCGGCCAATTGTTCGGTGCGTTCAACCACCAATTCTTCCAGATGCTCGCGATAGCTCTCCAACTCTAGGAGCATCTGCTTCTTCTCGCTGATGTCGTCCTTGATCGCCATGTAATGGCTAATCCGCCCGTCTTGCTGGCGAATTGGCGCCACGATAGCCGATTCCACAAACTCGCGGCCATCCTTGCGCTTATTGATAAACTCGCCCTGCCAGGACCGGCCGTGCGTCAAATTATCCCAAAGCACCGCAAAATACTCCGGCTTGGTTTTGCCCGATTTAAACAGACTGGCTTTTTGGCCCAACAGCTCGGAGCGCGTGTAGCCGGTGGTCTGGATCACGGCTTCGTTGACGTATTCGATGCGCGCATCCAGGTCGGTGATAACGATGCTCTCCGGGCTTTGCTCGACTACCAAGGATAATTTGCGCAGCGTCTCCTCCGCACGCTTACGCTCGGTGATGTCCATCAACGTTGCCAGTAAATTGTCGCCTATCGTCACCCCGGAGATGATGGCGGTGCGCACGTCGCCGTTTTTACAGGTCACTTGATATTCGTGAGATTCTATCGGTGCCTGCTGCTCGGCCGCGCGCTGCTGCAAATTCTGCCAGGTGTCGAAAACTGTTTGCCGGTAAACCGGATCGGGATACGCATGCTGCCACCAATCCTCGACGGTTGGGATGTCGGACAAGGTATAACCAAAGGTCCGGGCAATAGACTGGTTCAAAGCCAGCATAGTACCGTCGGCGGCGACCAGCGCCATCGGCACCGGCGCCACATCGAACAATTTACGGAAATTAGCTTCGCTTTCCCGCAGCGCCGCCTTGATACGCTTACGCTCAGTGATGTCGCGGACGATCTTCGACGCGCCGATGACCTTGCCGTCGCCATCTTTGATAGCCGAAATCGTCGAGGCGACCTCGATCCGGCTGCCGTCTTTACGCACCCGCTGGGTTTCGTAATTGCTGATCCGCTCGCCGTTTAAAATCCGCTGGAGCAAGTCGGCTTCCGTGATCACCAGTTCGGCGGGAAACAGCAGCGTGATCGGCTGACCAATAATTTCAACGGCGCTGTAACCGAAAATACGTTCGGCCGCGGGGTTCCAACTGGTAACGATTCCGTCCAAATTTTTGCCGATAATCGCATCGTCGGAAGAATTGACCAGCGCCGCCAACTGGGTACGTTCCGCCACCAAGCCCTGCTCAAGCAATACGTTCGCCGCCTTCAGAGCCTGCTCGACCCGCTCACGTTCGGCCACTTCCTGCTGCAACTGGGCGTTGGCCTCGCGTAACTGCGCCGGACTGGGCAATTGCAGCGCTTTGGGAATCAGCGGTATCAGCACCGCCACCGTTATCACCGAAACTATCGCCGTCACCACTTTGGCAAACGCATCCAGTCCGTAAAGTGGTTCCCAAATCACCACGACATCCATCAGATGCGTCGTACCGCAGGCCAGAATGAACACCACAAACAGCCACAACACCCGGACATACGGAAAATCCTGCCGATGCCGCGCGAAATAACCCAAGGCAACCGGCAGCAAAAAGTAGGACAGGAATATCAAGCCATCGCTAATCACGAAGGTCCACAACAAACCCGGCGACCAGCTCAGGCAATAGCCATGCGGCATAAAATTATTGTCGGTCAGGAACTTTAGAATGTCATTCATGGCAGGAAGATCGGTAATAGTGATTTGCACGATTTAGGGAACTTGAACGACATACCGTCGCCCCGTATCCGTTAGCTAACGCATAACCCGCATTTGGATTCTCTAAATCCGATACAACTAAACATAGCAGCTAGCCCAAACAGCGTAAGGTTTAGCCACTTTTTATGTGGAATTAAATGCTGGCAGCAGGTAGATGGTTGGGGGGAATACGCTTGGATTATTGACCCGGCCCTATTTATCACGGATGTGCCGTTCGGGCTGAGTGCTCCGGCGGGAGGCCGGGGAATGCCGAGGTCACATCATCAAGACTCATTTCCCGGATAACTGCTTCAATGAGGCCCCGGCGGGAGGCCGGGGAATGCACTCCACTTGAAGCTCCACCACGCCGGAGCCGAATTGCTTCAATGAGGCCCCGGCGGGAGGCCGGGGAATGCGGTTAAGTTGGTCTGGTCGGTAATGTCGGGATGTTGCTTCAATGAGGCCCCGGCGGGAGGCCGGGGAATGCAATCTCAACCCCGGCGGTTTAACGTGCAATTGCCAACTGAGCTGCAATGAGGCCCCGGCGGGAGGCCGGGGAATGCAGTCGATAAAGCATAAAAAACCCCCGCAAGCTCGCCGCTTCAATGAGGCCCCGGCGGGAGGCCGGGGAATGCCGCACGGCAAAATATTGTTCCGAGTCATGCAAGCAGGCTTCAATGAGGCCCCGGCGGGAGGCCGGGGAATGCGTGGCGCGAACAAGTTTTTAACCTGCAAGAACAATTGCTTCAATGAGGCCCCGGCGGGAGGCCGGGGAATGCACCGAAGCAGTGCAAATAACAAATCCCCAACCAATAGCTTCAATGAGGCCCCGGCGGGAGGCCGGGGAATGCCCTTTCGACGGCGGCGAAGTCTACACCGTGCAATCGCTTCAATGAGGCCCCGGCGGGAGGCCGGGGAATGCGCCGGATAACGGTCTTATCACGACAAATAGAATTGGGCTTCAATGAGGCCCCGGCGGGAGGCCGGGGAATGCCCGAGAACGGCAGCAGCAAGGGGTTCAAATCGCAAGCTTCAATGAGGCCCCGGCGGGAGGCCGGGGAATGCCAGTATTGCCGCTATCACAATTGACATTGCATAGCCAGCTTCAATGAGGCCCCGGCGGGAGGCCGGGGAATGCAATAAAGGCGGGGAGCAGTACCGGCGAGGGCACCTGCTTCAATGAGGCCCCGGCGGGAGGCCGGGGAATGCTCTTGAACGAGCAGGTGGTATTGCCGAAGTTGAATACGCTTCAATGAGGCCCCGGCGGGAGGCCGGGGAATGCCAAGCGGGCTGCGCTACCAATTGCGCCATGTCGGCAAGCTTCAATGAGGCCCCGGCGGGAGGCCGGGGAATGCGACCTGGGCAAGGTGGAAACCGCCGATTTAATCAAAGCTTCAATGAGGCCCCGGCGGGAGGCCGGGGAATGCTAAACAACATAATGACTTCCATGGCTACGTCATGTTGCTTCAATGAGGCCCCGGCGGGAGGCCGGGGAATGCTTCTCCGCATATTTAATAACCCTATGCGAAAGTGCTGCTTCAATGAGGCCCCGGCGGGAGGCCGGGGAATGCATGGCGCCTGGCGTGACTCGTTCGGCGTCTACTTGTTCGCTTCAATGAGGCCCCGGCGGGAGGCCGGGGAATGCTGCGAAGAATGTGAAGGCGATGGATATGTAAGCCTGGCTTCAATGAGGCCCCGGCGGGAGGCCGGGGAATGCCGGAAAATTAACAACAGCCATATAACCTCCTTCGCAGCTTCAATGAGGCCCCGGCGGGAGGCCGGGGAATGCGGCAGTCGGCACGACCGGAGCGAAAGCGCAGTCTGGCTTCAATGAGGCCCCGGCGGGAGGCCGGGGAATGCGATCTCGGTCGGTGCGGATTTTGTCAAAGCACAGTTGCTTCAATGAGGCCCCGGCGGGAGGCCGGGGAATGCGGCGGGCTACAAAGAAAGTGCTCTCGCGCCTTATTTAGCTTCAATGAGGCCCCGGCGGGAGGCCGGGGAATGCGATACAGAGCCAATAAAAAGGAAAAACAATGAACAACGCTTCAATGAGGCCCCGGCGGGAGGCCGGGGAATGCCGCCGCCGCTTTTAACTCGGGCGCGTATACCATGCCGCTTCAATGAGGCCCCGGCGGGAGGCCGGGGAATGCTTTAACATACCCGCTCAAATTGGTCGCTATGATACTGCTTCAATGAGGCCCCGGCGGGAGGCCGGGGAATGCTCAATAGCTACAGGTGACTTCTTTTTCCGTAAAGTTGCTTCAATGAGGCCCCGGCGGGAGGCCGGGGAATGCGACAGGTTTTATAAATAATTCAACTAAGGCAAAAAGCTTCAATGAGGCCCCGGCGGGAGGCCGGGGAATGCAGCGCGGGCTGGAGGCCATGATTGGCGCGGCCTGCGCGGGCCGTTTGCGAGGACTACGTAAAACGGCCGTTCAACTTTAGCGGAAAAGTTTGCACCGCGCCAATCCAACTTGCTAAGTATTTGATTGTTAAAGAGCTGCCAGCTTGCGAGAGCTGACCGGTTTTTGCGCGCCACTACAGCGCTCGCAAAGCGGCGGCGGAAAATCCACATCAGACGATGACCGGCTGACGTTCCACCACATCGAAATCCTTCCCCAAACTGACCACCGAGGGCTTCACCGTTTCCGCCGGCCCGACATTGATGATCAGAACATGGTCGTCGCTATGATGGATGATGCCATCCAACAGCGCGATTAATTCCGCATGGCGCTTACGACTCAGCCGGCATTGAAACACCGACAATTGCAGCCAATCGCCATAACCTTTCATCAGCCGAAACACCCGCCGCCAGCGTTTGGTATCGCTGATGTCGTAAGTCACGATATACAGGTGTTCGAGGGCAGCCATCAGCGGGTGGTGAAGTTGGGATATTCCGGCAATTCGCCAAGCAAATAGCGGCCGAACAAGCGCGCCTGAATCTCGAACACCTGCCGATAATTGGCCTTGTAGCCGAAGATGGGATGGGTTACTTCCTGGCTTAAGCGCCGTTCGAAGGCGGTGATGAAGCGCTTGCGGCCGCCCTCGTTCAGGGCCACGCTGCCGGCGGCACAGATAAAGTCGGTGGGCCGCACTTCGCCGTTATTGATGACTTGCAATACCGTGGAATCGGCGATGATGGGCCGAAACGGTTCCATCAAATCCAGCGCCAACGCCGGGCGGCCGTAACGCGGTTGGTGGTAAAAGCCGCGATACGGGTCCAGGCCAACCGCGCTCAGATTCATGGTCCAGGTGCGTACCAGCATGGCATACGCAAACGACAGCAAGGCGTTGACCGGATCGGTGGGCGGGCGGCGGTTGCGGGTGTTGAAGTCAAAACTCATCTGTTTGCTGTCGTCCGGCTTTTTGATCAATTTATCGAACGCGCCGAAATACAAGGCCGCCGCCGCGCCTTCGATACCCAACAATTGCGGTAAATCCAGCGCACGTTGCGATTTGTCGGCCAGGGACTTCAGCGGTTCCAGCAACATTTCCACCGGCTCGTCGGCGCGCCAATTGCGCCGGGCCTGGGTTCGGCAATTCTGGATTTTGGCGCGCACCAGGTTGCGTGCTATCGCCAGACAGGTTTTGTCGTCGAAACTGGCTTTGTACTGGGCGGTGCGCAACTCGACATTCTTATGGCCGGTGCCGATGGTGTGGCCGACAAACCAGCCGCCGTAGCTGTGCCAACTGACCGGAATCTCGCGCTTCATCAGGTCTTGCAAACACGGCGTAGTGATGTAGACGTTGCCCATTACCACCACTTGCGAAGTGTCCACCAGCCGCGCGGTTTGCACCTTGTCGTCGTCGATGCTGATTTCCAGCTCCTCGCCCTTTTTGCCGATCTTGGCCTTCCAGGCTTGCACGTAAACCGGCAATGCTTCGTCGCGCATCACCGCCAGCGGCCGGGGTTCGAGGTCGGCGTGGCGCAGGTAATTGACTTCGTCCGGCAGACAAATACCCACCAGCGAACAGCCCGAACACTTGGGGCTGTCCTGCAAGGGTTCCGGAATATGGCCACCGGCGGCAATCAAGCGCAAACCGTTGATGGCATTGGCAGTGAGTTGCTTCAATTCTTCGTCGAAAGCCACCCGCACCCGCTCGCGGCTTTGCACAAAGTACAAGGCGCCCTCCTCGCAGACATAACCGTGTTCCTGCAACACCATGCCTTGCACACAAAGCTGTACCCGTTCCGGGTCGTAAGCGCCGCGCGCCACATGCGGACGTTTACCGCGTTTGTAATCGATGGGCGTGACCAAGCCATCCTCGGCTTCAATCAAATCCAGCTTGGCGATCAGACCCAAACGGTTAGACGATAACGTGATAGAGCGGCCATGCAGCTTATCGGTTTCCTCCAACTCGTCCGCTTCCGGGAAGCTTTTGGACGGCGTATCCACCCGGCGATGTGCGTGGTCGCCTTCCACGGTGTCCGCCGACGCCGCCCATTCGCCCTGCACCCATTCCAGATAAGCCAAGCGCGGGCAGTACTGGTATTCGTTGATCATCCGCGCCGGCAACAAGGGCATGTCGCCGGATAGCTCCGGGAACGGTAGCGGTAGCTCTAGCTGGATGGGTACTTGGTCGTCGGACATGATTCGCTCGATTGCTCTTAAAATTTAGTTAAGCCAAAACGCTTCGATCAACCCGCCTTCGGTATCGAGCAGCCACCACTCCAAGCCTTGCTTTGTGACCATTCGATGCAAGACATACCCCGGTTGCCAATACTGTAAAACGGCTTCAAGGATTAACGGCGGAATCTCCGGATGATCTAAGGGCACAGGCGCGTCTTCGGGCCAATCGCTTGTCGTTGCATCGCACATGTTAAAAAACCAGGCTTGTTATACGTTTTGTCATACAATTTGTCTGTCATTTTGTCTTTTGAAGGAGCCCGCCATGCCCGCCATCAGCCTGCGTTTACCCGACGATGTGGAAGCCAACCTCAAAGCCGAAGCCCAATTGGAAGGCAAAAGCCAATCGGAAATCGCCCGCCTGGCGATCACCGAATACTTGGCCCGCCGCGAACGCGAGCGGTTTATGGCGGAAATGGTGGCCGCGGCGCGCGCCTTGGCCAACGATCCGCAAGCCAGAGCGGAAGCGCTACAAATTGCCGCGGATTTCGACGCGGTGGACGATGGTCTCGACCGAATAATTGCTGATGAACGCGCCGCCGGCATAAACCCCGACGAAAAATGGTGGGAATGATGAAACGCGGCGAGGTGTGGACCGCCAATCTGAACCCCAACAAGGGCGCCGAAATCGGCAAAATTAGACCGGTGCTGGTGTTGCAGGACGATACGCTGATTACCGGCGGCCTGCCCACCATCGTGGTGGTGCCGCTGACCAGCCAGTTTCGACCAAACCTGGCGCCGTTGCGGATACCGATTGCCCCGCAAGGCCGATTGAAAGCCGCCAGTTACGTTATGGCCGAACAACTGCGCGCCATCGACCGCTCCCGATTCGGCGAAGGCCCCCTCGCCACCGTCACCGCCGAGGAACTGGCGGCGGTGGAGAAGAGTTTGCGCGGGGTGATGGGGTTGTGGTGAGAACATCAGTCCGCTCCGAACAATCCGCCGCCTTCGTGGCTGTCTTTGCCAAGTAACAGCGGTCCGTTGACGGCGACTGCAAAACTTAGACAGAGACGGGCTTTGATGCCGCCTTTGGGGCCTTGGCGCATACTCAAAATTTCCACCTTGGGTTCGGGTAAACCACGGCGAAGGCATTCGTTAACCGCATCGGCGCGTATGGTTTCGTCCGCTTGAGCTAACGTTTTAGGGCAGCGGGTGGGCCGATAGGCAGAGATACTTTTCCAGCGTCTTACCGAACCCATCAGTGGATCGTTTTGGTTAGGCCTGTCGCCCTGCATTTGCAAGTCGAAAACTCCCAACGCACCGGCCCGAACAGTCGTCAATCGGCTAACCACCCTTTCGAAGCGTTCCCGCTCGGTGCTCGCCGGTTTGGCGTTGCGGTCGGCCTCCCAAGGAGCCACGACCAGCAAACGGTCCAGCAAACCGTCGCCATCGTTGTCATGCGCCGCTAAAAAAATATGCCGGTGATTCCCGGAGCGGGCAGTGGAACCGTCCTTTTCATGACCGGAGATTAGGCGGCTTGCTTGCCCGAACAATTGCCGATCCAAGCTCATCAACGCTCTACGAACGGCTTGCAGCATGTCCGACCGACTTTGCAGCGTCGGTCGATTGCTTGGATTGATGCCAAAGCTTATAACCGAACGATGCGACTCGGCCGCTGGCCGCAGTAAACCGAGTCCAACATAGCGTCCGTTACCGATGACCAGCGGGCCGGCCACCTGCTCGGGAAACACCAGCTCCAGATGATAAAGCCGAGAGCGATCGAAGCGCTGGAACGCAAAATCCTCGGCCAAGGTGCCGGTGCTGTCGAAAGGTTCGCGTTGAATTCTTAGGATTTGCGCCGGCGCGGTAATGCCGCAATGCCGCAACGCTTGACGAGCGGCGTGATGCAATTGGCTTTGTTTCAAAACCCGCTCGGCGCCGGATTGGGCTGTAAGACTCTGTTCAAGCGGCAGGACAACCGGCGTCACGGTTCGCCAAACATGCGCTGCTTTTTGCTTGCCTATACCGTAGTAGTCAAGCATTTTGCGGTCGATGGATTTTACTAATGAGGTGAGGATTTCCCCGGTTTCCAGATCGACTTCCAGCGGCAAGCCGGCGAATGCCCATTCAACGTCAGCCAATTGCAGCGGGCAATCGGCCGGCACTTCGACCAACACCCGGCGAATGTCGGGTTGAGTGTGTTCATGACCTATCGACGGCAACGGAATCACGCGAATGCGCAAGGCTTTGTCCGCGTCGTTAGCGCCAATGCCGGCCAAGTGACGTTCGGAGTACTCCGGAAAATGCGGCTTCAAACGATTTTTTGCCAGTTCTATCAAACGCTGGGTTAGTCGGCCCGCATCGGTTAGAGCTTGCGCGGTCAACGCACCTTTTTCATTTTGAATGTCGAATAACAGCAACGACGATGGGCAGTTATAGCCGGTGGGCTGGAATATCGGTAGCGGCGGCTTGTGAAATTCGCCGTTGCGCAGTCGTTTTAATTGGCCTTGGTAACGGGTTAACAAGGAATCGAACGATTGGCCGGGAATCGGACAATCCAGCGTATCACTGACGCCTTGCGGCGTAGGTCTAAACACCGGACCGGCATGTTGAACAATGATTTGTTTGGCTTGATCGGCAGTGAGTTGCTCCGCCCAGGCAAACGCCATATCGACGCCACGACCAAGCTGATACAGGCGTTCGCTTAGTTCAGCCAGTGTTTGTGCTTCCTCGGCTGGCTCGGGAAAGAACCACACGTAATGCAACGGCTGTTGGCTCTCGAACAGCCAAGGCTTGGCTAGCTTGGCATCGCGCTTTTTCGCGGCCGCCGCCAAATTGCCTTGTTGCGCATCGGCGCCGTTACGCGGTACGTAATAAGTGGTCAATGCCGATTGCTGGTAAGTTGGACTCAGTACCACCGGCGGCGGCAATTGTTCCAACCAGCGCAACGCCGCTGCCTCCGCGTCGGAAACGGTGCGGCCGGTAAAAGCCGCCGCGACTAAGGCCTGAAACAACCTGAAGGGCGACGGCGGCCAAGTGCCGTTTCCGTGATAGCGGTCATCCAACAAGCGAACGGAAATAAGCAAGGCTTGATCGTTCATGGCTTAGTCTCCGGCATCGCTGTCCGCTTCTTCTTTTTTCGCGAGTAATTCCTTGGCTTTTTTGATGTTGAATTGGTAGGTCTTTTCCGGTTGTTCGATGCCGAAGTTAGCCGCCGCTTGCTCCGCGTAATCTTTAATCAGCAAGCGTTCTTGATCCGCCGACAAGCTATAAAACTGCGAAGCGCCGCGTCTGGCCACCGCTTCCCAAATGTCCGCGTCATCGGCGCAACGCAACAAACAGCCTTCGCGCAAATACAGTTCGGTTTCGGCCGTCGCGGCGACCAGTGCCAAGCCGAGCAAATAGCGTTTTAGTTGCCGGGTGGATTCTTCGCTGTCGCCTTTGATCGATTGCAAGGCAATCAGGTTGATGGTGACCTGGCGGGTAATGGGGCCACGGGCAATAATGCCGCCTAGTGTCCTCGCGTCATCGTTGAAATGTCCGTCTCTGGTCAATTTAGGTAAATTGGTTTTGCGGAAAACGGCAGGCACGTCGTTATAGCCTTTATCAGATAATTTCATTTTTTGTTTTTTTGCTTCTTCAGAGAGCGCCTTTTTTTGGTTGTCGTCTAATAACTTCCAAACACTGTTGTACTGCGAAGCATTGTGTAAGACTTCCACATCCTCGGCACGGATAATGGAGCGAATCAAGCGCGGACGTTTGACTTGGGTGCCTCTGGAATCCCAGGCGCCGAAGACCAACGAAGTCGGCGCCAGTTTTGCCAGTGGCACGGCGTTATGCGTTCGTAACAGGGTTTTAAACGCCTCGTCGATTTCGCCGGCCAATTTGTCGGTGGACCTGACCACGGCATCACCGGCCCGGTGCGCCAGTTCCAGAATCGAAACCTTGCGTTCCGGGTCGTCCTTGTTGCCCAAGTTGATTTCAATTTGCGGCACCAACTGTTTGTACTCTTCATCCATAAAGACCGGTTCGCTGCGGTTGGCCTGCGAAGGTACAGAGTCGATTTGCGCGACTTTAGTGCCGTCCGACAAGGTGTCTATCGAGTAACCAATATCGGCGTAGGTGGGCGGAAAAATCACGCCACCTTCGCCGTCCACCGGCAACAGTTTTTGCTTGAGTATCAATGCCACCGGGCCTTTGGGATTGTCCGCCCATTGGTCGATGATGTCGTGGCTGAGTGCTTGGGTTTGGCTCATGGCGTATTCTCCTGAATGGCGTAACAGACGATTTTGTTTTTGCCCGACAAATCGAGCGCGAATTGGTATTGACGCTTGCGCGCCATAGGCAGTTGCCCGCTCAAAGCAGGCCGAGCCAATTGTGGTGGCAACCAGTCGTTCCAAACGGCATAGCGGTATTGGCGTAGCGACAGCTCAAATGGACGAGCGTTTTGTAGCCCCCATGCCGCCATTAACTCGACGACTGGCGAAGCAACAACTTTTTGCTCCAGCTCTTTAACGCTTTTCAGATCGTTAATCGAGTAACCGACATCCAGGCCCATCCATGCGCCTCTCGGGTCGAAATTGAAACTGCCGCCCATGCTGCACAGCACATTGAGCGGATCGAGTAACAGTGCGTCGTGCCTCGTGTTCCAGAGCGTGGTAATTTCCCGCAACATGTCGTTGGCGATTTTCTGCGCGCTACGATTGCCGGCATACAACTTGAAGGTTTCATCCACGCCGCCATCGGCCCAATGGCTTAACAAAGCACTATGCCCCGTTGCGTCTCGTAACAGGATCGGTAGCGAAGTTGCGTCGGCCTCAAGCGCGGGAAAGGTATCGGCAATCGTGAATTCGGTTATTTTGCTTGGCACCAGCCAATCCCGGGGCGCAATGGCAATGGCTTTGGCATCGACCAAAAAAGCAAGCACGTCGGTAAATGGATTCTCCGAAATTTCCGTTCTCAACTGAAACTGTGTACCGGTTGCCGGTTGCCAATCGAAACGCGCTTCGGTATAGCCCAACAAGGCTTCGGATGCCTCCAAAAAACCCATGCATGCCAACACTTGGCCGGGGTTGGTCAAATCAACCGGTATTGCGTAAATACTCATGCCTTGCCCTCCATTTCCGCTTGTTCGTCGCTGATTTGCGAGGCGCGATGATCGGCGGCACGAAACACCGCTTCCCACCAGGCCAAGCCCCATGGCCCCCATTGTCGTTGCAGGCGGGCAAAACGTAGCGCCGCTTGTTGCGCCCGTTCGGCCAAAACCGACGGCGGCGCGCCCGGATCGACCGGCGCAATCACCGGGCAGGCGTATCCGTGATGGGAGGCGATCAGATGCAGGGCTAAATCCTGTAACTCGGCAGGTAGCTGGTTCAGTTCGGCATCGTTGGCGACATCCGCCAATGAACCGAATTCGTGCCGATAGCCTGCTAGCAGGCGCGGATTGCCACCGCCCAAGGTTTTAGCGTAGGGGCGGCCGTCTTGCGGCGCATTCATCGCGGTTTGCCAAAGGTCACGCTGTTTACCCAGGTCGTGGCGGCGCATGGCTGCGACGATCAAATCGACAAATTCCGTAGAGAGCGATAGGCCTTGAGCAATCGCCGCCATTTCCCGGCCCGCTAATTCGTGATGTTTCTCCAGGCTTTGTGTGAATCGCGAAACAGCCGGATCGCCCTGGCGTTGGGAATTGGCACCGCGATAAACCTGGATTCGCCAAATTTCCGCCGCATCGCTTTCCGTGTCGGTTTTGGCGATGAAACGGTAAACGGTATGCCAATCGGCGTTGTCCTGCTCTGCTTCGGCATCGTTTTGAATTCGATAACCAATGGTTGTTTGCAAGTCACCAGTCCACTGGTAGTCGAGTGTCGTTAACTCCTCGCTGTCGGCAGCGTCGTTTAGCAGGCCGTCTTTAAGGCCACCTAACCAGCGCGCGATGACGGCATGGCGATTTGTCAGCAATACTTTCAACTCGTCGGTGCTTTGTTCCGCTAGTTGCCGGAGCGTTAAGGCACTGTTACGCATCAATTCGCCGGATCGGTTAAGGACTATCAGTGCCGGCTTATCCGAATCCTGCTGGTTTTCCTTCAATAGTTTTTGCGCGCGTTTGAGCAGGGTTTTCATTGCCTCGCGAACTGGTATTTCGAGCGTTTCACTCAGATGAATCGGCGCGCTTTCGAAAAAGACTTCCACTTCAGCCGCATTCGGTAAGGTATCGCTTTCGCGCCAGGGTAAGCATTCGCGCCACGCCAGCGTGGTTTCAGGTTCATCGCTGGATTGCCAGCCGCGCAGCCAAGGTTGAATGTCCGGGCGAGCGCTATGCTGTTCCAACGAGGTCATTGACCACGCATCGACTACAGCGCGGGTTAACGAAGGTCGCAAAGGTTCTTCCGAAAGCGCACGATTTAATTCGTCAACGGGGATGGCATTTTTTAACGCGACAATTGCACCTGGGCTGGCATCAGCTTCTAATCGCTTTATGACGCCAAGTTGCGCCTGGTAACTTTGAAATGCTTTGGTCGATTGTTGGTAAGCGGCGAGTTGCTGCGCGTAATCTTCTTGCGCTTTCAAATAGTCTTTTTGTGCCTTCTCGAAGGCTTTTTGGTCTTGTTTGTATTGCTTCAGCAGCGTTTTATCGGCGTTTTCCGGCGGAATTGCAGGCGGTTGCGGCTCGATTAAATCCGGATTTAGCGGGCGCTTGATGTTGGGCTGTTTCGGCGGTACGGCAATCACCTTGATTTGCGCCTGCTTCTCGCCGCGCCGATTGACCCGGCCAAACCGCTGCACCATGCGCTCATAAGCCACCAAATCGCACACCATGTGATCGGCATCCAGATCGATGCCGACTTCGCCGGCGGAAGTCGCGATTAAAAAGGCGACGGTATCGGGTGGAGCTTGATCTCCGGCTAGGAAGCCCTTGGCCGTCAGCCAATTGGCCAAAGTTCGCCGTTCTTCCACCCGGCAGCCGCCAACCAGCAGATTGGTTTGGTGATTAGCTTTGTCTTGCTTGATGCGCTTATCCAGATCGTCCTTGATTTTTTGAGCGTGTTCCCGTTTGTGGCAAAAAATCAAAATCCGCTTGCCGCTGTCTTTGAGTTGCCAAGCGCTTTCGCTTAGCAGCTCCGGCAATGGATCGCCTTCGTTTCCGATTTCGAGAGAAAGTTCTTTTTTGGCATTTAAACGTTTGACGACTTCGCTGTCGGTGTAGTCTTCGTCTTCCAAGCCAAAGGCCTGATTGTCGGTTCGTTTGCCTGTGGCCGACAGCGACAAGCATTTAAAAGGCGGAATCAAAGACTGCTTACCGTCGATTGGATGTAGCGTTTTATCGGCACCAATGCTCTGCAACAAGGCTTGGAACGGCAAACAAAGATGCGCTTCATCCAACACGCACAAACTATCGGCGCCCAGAAAGCCGGCATGGTAGCGGCGCATGTTGCGCGAGACGCCATAGCCTTCGAACAGCAAGCGCGAGCCTATCATGTCGATGGTGCCGACGATGATCGCCGGCTTGGTCGGATCGGCCAACCATTGGCGGTTGTCGGCGAATTGACCGCGCAAAGTCGAGACGGCTAGGGGTTCTTTTTCACCTAGACCAAGCCATGCCTTTAGTTCCGGCAATTGTTTTAGTTTTCTTGTAAGTCCTCGGCAACTTTTGTGGCCTGATCGACCACCACCCGCCGGTCAACCACATAAATCAGCCGCTTGGGCAATGCCGGATTAACGGCTCGCGCCAACAACCACAAAATCATGACCGAGGTTTTACCTAAGCCGGTCGGTAAATCCAGAGCCTCCCGCAAACGGTTTTCAGTCAATTCGCGAAATAACCGGCGTTGCCAGCGCAACATCGGAAAGTTGGTTATTTCTTGAAAATACGTCTCTAATTTTTCGTCAATAGCCATACCGTACCTAGTTTGGTGGTTAATGCGTGGGTGCTCTGCGTTCTAACTTACAACGTCTCGGTCTCAAAACCCGATACCGAGAATTTTTATTTTTTAAGTTAATGCCTATGAGGCCGTGGCACCTAAGTGCCACGGAAAATAAATCAGAGACTGAAGGGATAAAAATCTCTGCTCTTGCTTCAATGAGGCCCAAGGCAAGAACCTCCTTGCATAAATCCTGGGGCAGTAGATGATTCAGAACTGAATCAAAGAATGGCTATTTGAGCTTGACCGAAATATTTATCTCGATTTCGTCATTGCCAGAGCTGGTTTTGGGATTGCCTTTCAACTTCTCGAAGATGAAGTCCATAAGAAAATCCAAAGCTTTTTTGAACACGTAATCCTCCGGTACTTGAGTGGGTTCGTGTGAGATGATAGGTCAAGATAACGATAAATGCAAAAATAGTTCAAGAGAAAAGATTTTTAAAAATATATATCCTTCAACCTCGCTATCTCGTTAACCACCAACTCCCGCAAAAACCCCGGCTCCACTACCTCCACCTCGGCGCCGTATTTCAAAATATCCATCAGTAGCTCTTCGTGACGGTTGAAGGGGATGCGCAGTTGGTAGCGGCCGTCGGTTAGCCACTCGGATTCTTGTTGGCTGTGCCAGGTTTCGTCGGCGACCCAGCGGCCGGCTTTGGCGGAGAAATTGAGGATGGCGGTGTGTTTGGGCGTGCCGGCGAAGATGCCGTAGGAGGAGCCAAAATGTTGTTGCAGCGTGGCCGGGTCCAGCAGTTGCGCCGGTTCGCCGCTGGCGGTTGCCGATCTGATGCGGTCCAGCGCGAAGGTACGCGGTTCGTTGCGTTGGTGGCAGTAGGCGTCGAGGTACCAGTTGTCTTTATACAAAACCAGGTTTTGCGGCGATACCGGTCTTTCGCTGGTTTGGTCGTCGCTGCGGGCGTGATACTGGATAATTAGCCGGTGTTGATTGAACAGGGCTTGGACCAGCGTTAGAAACAAGTCGTCGTTGCGGCTGCGGTAGGCTTGACTGAGGATTTTGATGCGGCCCAATTGCGGGGTCTTAACGCCCGGCGAGCGGTCCAGCAGTTTTTGCAGATGGTCGCGGAGTTGGCCGATTTCATTTTGCAATAAGCCCGGCGCCAGGTTGCCGAGCAGGTGTTGGCAAGCGATCAGGGCTTGCAGCTCTTCGGCGGTGAGCCAGATGCCGGGCAGTTCGAACGGGTGGCGCGGGTCGTCGCGGTCGTAGTAGTAACCGCCGGCGCTGCGGTCGCAGACCAGCGGCGCGTTCAAACGGTCGCGTAAGTCGTCCACCAAGCGCTGACGGGTGGCTTTTGAGCAACCTAGTTCTTTGTCTATTTCCGGTCCGGAAATGGGTGTGCGGCGGCTTTTCAGCAAGCCGTGGAGTTTGACGATTTTGTCGAGGTGATGCATGGCGGAAATCTCTATCCCTGATGATTTGTCGCTAACAGCTTAGACCAGTTTTTCAAGCGTGACCGGGCTGACCTTTACGGGCCGGACTGAGTTTGCCAAAACCTATAAAGCCAGCCTCATGATGACACTTTTACCCGCTAAACTTGGCAAGGTGATGCCTTGTCTTACCAGCCTTGCTTAAGACAGGCAAAAACTGCCATTGCCCTTTGGGAGATGCCGGTGATAATGGGCTCAACAAAGCTTTAACCTTACTTTACGTTCCTGACTCCAGCCCGCTTGCATATGAGGAAGGCAATTCAACGGCGCCCGCCTAACATGCTGGCCGCGGGCTGAACGCTCGTTAAAACTGCAGTCTATGACCGATTGAAACCATGGAAAACTCGACTTTATTGAACCGTTCGAAAAAAACCTCACTGCCGGAACATTCGGTGCTTTTACCGATGATGCAGTTGATTTGGCGGCCGCTGGCGACGCTGGCCGGAATTCATAAGCAATACGGCGAGCTGGTGTTGGGACGGCTGTTGGGCAGATATATTCTGTTCGTCTGCGACCCGGAATATATAGAGCAGATTTTCAATCTGGAGGGCAAAGGCCAGTTGAACCGAAATTTTCTTTATGGCGCCAAGAAATCGCTGTTCGGGAACGGCTTGGTCAATAGCGAAAGCCAGGTTTGGAGTAAACAGCGCCGCTTGATGCAACCGTTGTTTACCAAGGACACGGTTAAAAACTATGAGTTGATCATGGTCGAAGAAGCGGCGGCGATGGCGGAAGAGTTGAAAAAGGCGGCGTCCGGCCAAGTTGATTTAAGCACGGAAATAAAGCGGCTGATTCAGCGGATTTTTATCCGTATCCTGCTGGGCAAGTCCGTGGATCAGCTAAGCAACGGCGCGGAGCTGATCAAGGTGATCGAAATCATCTGTCAGGAGTTGCCGGTACAGTTGGGCAGCGAAATTGTGCTTGGCCGCCGTTTGAAACGCTTCATCCCGCTAAAATCCAAGCGTTATCTGGCCGCCGTGAACTATCTGCAAACCTTTATCGGTGCGGAAATTGCGCAGACGCGGACGAATCCGGGACAAAGTCTGATATCGCAGTTAATGCAAGCCAGCGACCGCAGTACCGGTTACACGATGCCCGACAATTTGCTGCAAGACGAAGCCGTCAATCTGTTCTTCGCCGGCCAGGAAACCACCATCAATACCTTGGTATGGTTTTTTTATTTAACCGGCAGGCACCCGGAGGTACGCGACAAGATCGCCGCCGAAATCCGCAGCTTGCCGAACGAAACCTTAAGCGCCGCGCACTTGGGCCAGCTGAGTTATACCAAAGCCGCGTTGAACGAAACCCTGCGCCTGTATCCGCCCACGTCGGCGCTGTCCACGCAAACCATTCAGGACATAGAGCTGGGCGATTACGCGATTCCCGCCGGCACCATCGTGTTATTGAGCATGCACACCACTCACCATAGCGCCCGGCTTTGGGACAGCCCGGACGCTTTTAATCCCGACAGATTTCTGGAAACCGCGACGCCCGGCGGACACAAATACGCCTTTTTTCCGTTCGGCGGCGGTTTGCATAATTGTATAGGGCGTCATTTTGCCGAGCTGGAAATGCTGTTGGTCATAGCCAGTTTTTTCAAGGCATTTACCTTCGAAACCGACATTTCCGTCAAAGAAGCCTTCAGCGTTACGTTGAAACCGGACCGTCCGGTTGTTGGCAGAGTGGAACCAATTGGTTAAGCTTACGGTCTGCGCTGACGGTTATAGCTAGTCGGCGTCGCACGGGCCGACTAGACGGCCTTTTTACGTAACAGGGAGCGTCATGAAACAGACCATTAGTTTTGTCACACTAGGCGTAGCCGATTTGGCTAGAAGCCGACGTTTTTATAAGGCGCTGGGTTGGCAAGAATCCTCCGGCAGCCAGCAGGAAGTGGCATTCTTCCAGGTGGGGAGCCTGGCATTTGCGTTGTTCGGCCGCGAAGCTTTAGCAGACGATGCGATGGTATCGGCCGATGGCTCAGGTTTTCCCGGATTTTCGCTGGCTCACAACGTCGCATCGGCAAAAGAAGTTGACGCGACCTTGCTTGAAGCGGTTTCGGCGGGAGGTAAGCTGGTTCGTCCGGGCGAAAAAGCGGCTTGGGGCGGCTTCAGGGGTTATTTTTCCGACCCCGACGGCTTTCTCTGGGAAGTTTGTTTCAATCCTTTTTTTCCAATCGACCAACACGGTTTTGTGCAACTGCCGAACTAAACCAAGATTCCAATAACCCGTCTTGCACTGGCGTTATATCAGTTGCTCGGGCGTTATTGAGCAAAAACTGCAACCATTAATATTCAATAGTGGCCGATAAGGCCGGATAATCACATCAAAATGAAATTTAGAGTTTTTCTGCAAAGACTATCTCATCCTCGCGTTAGAAGACGATTAAAAATCGGCCTGTCCGTTTGGGGCGTGGCTATTGTCATTAGCCTGATTGCCAAACTGGCTTACGATATTGGTTATTTTAAAGCGCAATCGTTAATAAACGATAAAAACTCGGCAACCCCTAATATCACCCAGATACTAACCATAGAATCGGCTCAGCGCATAGTATCCGGGGCTTTAAAAGAAGATCCTGATTATCCAAAGACCATTGTGACGCAGGTTATTGATAACAACCAAAAGCTGGCGACTATTATTGTCGAAAATAATAAGCAAAGAAAAATAGGCTGGATTATCGATATGCGCTTATTTTTTACCGGCGATTTATTTAATGACAACGGCTATAACTTAACCGAATCTATTGAGCATCAGCATAATATCAGTAGAGGCGAAAACTGATTATTAATCCGGCCCAGGCCAGTATCGTCGCTCCCGCGCAGGCGGGAGCACAGCGGCTATACCGGATCGCGGCGTGGTCCAAAGGCTCCGGACTGCAAAGTCCTAGTTAATCCATTTGCGCAAAGACTGGTTATCCAAGCCGCCAAACAGGCTGTTGAGAGCCGCCTGACAAACTGCTACCATCGGCGGACAATATCCTCATTGATCTATCTCAGCGCGATATTCTCTTTGCTTCCAAACAAAATCTCAGCGGATTTAAGGACCTAAACATGCCGATTATTGCGTACCAATCCCTTAACTCTAACTCCAGTTCCGAGCACGGTATCAGCGCCTCCAATTCTCAGTACTTCACGAGAATGACACATGAGCATATGGCGCAAAATTCGGCCCCTTGGAATCTGGTTCTGCCGACCGCGCCCGATATTTCGCCGGACATTCCGGTACAAGGTCCGGCCGAATTGCGTTCGACAGCGTCGTCCGGATACATGGATAAAGGCCAACACAGCAACGACAGTTTTTCGAGTATGGTTGCCAATAAGGTCCGGCAAATTTACCAAAACCTGATACGCGCTTTCGGCGGCGCCGATTTACTGGTGTGCGGCGAACTGGACAGCAGCCATTCGGACTGGACATCCCTGCATAGTAACGCCGGGCAATTGATTCATACATCCTCGCCTGCCAAGGCTTGTAATTGCTTTAGCGTCCATTCCACTAAAGATGCGGCCAACAAGTTTCTGGGCGAAGGCGACGGTTGGCTGGCGATAGCGTGTTACAACATCATCGTGGTATTCGTACACGTGCCAAATTCCATCGCCAAAGATGAAAATAGCCTGATGAGCTATTACCAAAAAATTAACAGCGTGGTGATTCAAGCCGGACTGGGGCCGATTGACGTGGTAATGGGCGATACGAATCAGCCGACCAACGATTTTACCGCCAGAGTGCTTAGCCGAGCGTTGGGCATCAAATTTAGCGACGCCCACCCCGGTGACAGCATAAATCCCTTCGACTCGCATCAACGCAGCTTTGAAGGCACTAACAGCACGGCCACTAAAAAATACGATGTAGCCGTTTTTAACACCACTAGCCTGAAACTGGCGGAAGTCGTCTACCTCTCACAATCGACGCCGGTGAGCGGCGGCGGCAGATATACAGCGGCTGTTACCGATCACATGGGTATCGGTTTAAGGATAGAAAAATAATCGGCATTTCCTATAGTTACATCGCGGACAGGTCTCTAGCGTTGCTACCTAGCCGCGCAAATGTCCATCCCCATACGCCACCCACTTGTAGGTGGTGAGTTCATCTGGTCCAACCGGGCCGCGGACGTGGAGTTTATCGGTGCTGATACCGACCACCGAACCCAAGCCGTAATCGCCACCGCCCGATAATCTGGTCGAGGCGTTAATCATCACCGACGCCGAATCCACCTGTTCCTCAAACTGCCGAGCCAGGCTTAGGCTTTGCGTGACGATGCCGTCGGTATGGCCGGAACCGTAGCGGTTGATATGGTCTATGGCTTGTTGAATGCCGTCCACGACCTTCACCGACAGTATCGGCGCCAGGTATTCGCTATGCCAGTCTTCTTCCATCGCTGGAACAACACCGGGCAACAGCTTTTGGGTTTGTTCGCAGCCGCGCAGTTCGATGCGGTTTTCGGCAAATGCGGTGTGCAGCAACGGCAACAGTTGTGCGGCGCATGCACTGTCCACCAGCAAGGTTTCCAGTGCGTTACAGACTTGCACACTTTGGCATTTGGAATTGACCGCCAGCGCGACGGCTTGCTCCGGATCGGCATCGGCGGCGAGATACAGGTGGCAAATGCCGTCGTAATGCTTGATGACCGGAATCCGCGTGCCTTCGGCGATGCGCTTGATCAAGCCTTTGCCGCCGCGCGGAATCAGCACGTCGATATATTCGTCCATTTTCAGCAACTCGCCCACCGCTTCGTGGCCGGGGGTGCGGATGATCTGTATCGCATGTTCCGGCAGACCAGCCGCGACCGCGCCGGCTATCATCGCATCGGTGAGTATCGCGTTGGTTTGCAAGGCTTCCGAACCACCGCGCAAAATCACCGCATTACCGCTTTTGATGCACACCCCGGCGGCATCGGTGGTGACGTTGGGGCGCGATTCGTAAATGATGCCGATCACGCCGAGCGGCACCGATTTTTTGTAAACCCGCAGCCCGGCCGGATTGGTATGCCCGGTCAGTATCCGGTTTAACGGGTCCGGCAATTGCGCCACTTTTTTCAGGCGCGACAGCATGTAATCAAAGGTTTTGTCGTCTATCGTCAGGCGCTTGACCATCGCCTCCGACTGCCCTTCGTCGCGGGCTTTGACGATTTCCTGGGCGTTGACCTCCAGCACCTTCTGCCTGACCGAGTCCAGCGCTTCGGCCATTTTCGCCAGTGCCAGATTGCGCGCCGATTCCGAGGCTGATGCTAATTGGCGCGATGCGACGCGGCTTTGTTGGGCGATGGTTTGGATGGTGTTGGTAGTCATGTTTTTTAAGGAAAATTGTTTTTCAAACTGCTGATATTGATCGGTTTTATCTGACGCAGGAATATTAACCAGGCCTTTAAATACCGTGCGATGGATATTGATTACCACATCTATTCATTAACAACTAATCTAGATAAACTAGATATTCAACATATTCCAGAGAATACAAGTCGTCAAAAAATTGTTGCAGATTTTCCATGTACTTTTTTGCAGTTTTATTCCGCTGTTTTTGAATATGCAAAGTGATGCTTTTGTCGGTAACCTCTTGAAACCACAGCTCAAGATAACCGCGATGCCCCCAGTCATCCTCACCAATCTCATTTGTATTCTCCGGCATAATCCCAAGATCACTGCATAAACGCTTAACTTGCAGAAAATCGGACTGCTTGAAAAATACTTTGAGAATATAAATTTTTGGTTCAAGAGGTTTCATTTATTTCTGTCCTAAAGATATTCCTTTTTCGCAAGCTGCTCCAGCTGAATGCGTCGCTCATCCTCAAAATCATCATTTCGGCATACCCAAGGGCACGCGGGGAATGTCGAAATCCAAATGGCATGGATAGCTAGAAGCTTACCATCTATGGCAATGAATGCCCTCTTCCCAGTAAGTAGGGTGAATTAAGAAACGCACCAATCGCGATCAATGCGGTACACCGTGTTTACCGCATCCTACTGACCACAGCAATTACCAATCTTGATATTCATTCGAAATATTCCAATCTATTCTCAATTCTCGCATGGCCTTTTCTACTGTTGTAGGTAGTCTATTTTCACGGATCACGAGTCTCAAAAATCGTTCGATCAAATATTTGCGAGGTAAAGGTGTTTCGTTACATGAGAGAACAGACCTTAGAGTGCGAGCCATTCCCTTAAGGTCTTTCAGGTCTGTACATTCATCAAGCGGGAAACAGATTGGGTTATCAAATTCAACTTTGACCTCGCTGTTCGAGACAAATAGCTTTTTATCTAAAGTATCAAGCCAAGCTTCGTGATCGTCTAATCCTTGCCTCATAGAATGTTGCTCTGACAAATGGCTGAAGGAGATTAGTATATCCGCCCAAATCGATAGAGTTATAGTTTCGTGTGATCCTAAGGGCGAACTGCTTCAACATATACCAGTCGATCAAATAAGAGTCGTAAAAGACCGGATCGGTTCGATATCCAAAGTACCAGCCCAACCTCATCCAAAACCACTTTAAAAGCCAAATGCTTTATCATTGGGCCAGGACACGTACGGAACTCGCATAATTACAATGAATAACACTCCGCAGCCCACCGCCAAACCTTTGATATCACCCGTCATTTTATTCGCCGCCACGCTGTTTATCAGCGCCACACTGATGTTCGTGTTGCAGCCAATGTTCGGCAAGCTATTGCTACCGCTGCTGGGCGGCACGCCGGCGGTGTGGAACACGTGCATGGTGTTTTACCAAACGCTGCTGTTTCTAGGCTACTTGTATGCGCATTGGTTGAGTTCGCGGTTGGGCAGTCAACGGCAGATACAGATTCACACCGCCTTGCTGGTTTTCAGCGTGATCGCACTACCCGTGGCGCTGCCGCAGGATGCCGCACCACCCACCGAAGGCGACCCTACCTTATGGCTGGTGTGGACCTTGTTTCTGGCTATCGGCCTACCGTTCTTCGTGGTATCCACCACTGCGCCTTTGTTGCAAAAGTGGTTTTCGCATAGCGGCCACCACAGCAGCGACGACCCTTATTACTTATACGCCGCTAGCAATGCCGGCAGCCTGTTGGCTTTATTGAGCTATCCCTTTTTGATAGAGCCGAATTTGGGTTTGGCGAACCAAAGACTGATTTGGAGCGGCGGCTATATTGGCCTCTGCGCGTTAATTGTCGTTTGCGCGCTCAGCTTCTGGCGCAGCCAAGCCGAGAACGCAGACGACGAAGTGCTAAGCGATGCCGGCATCGAGCCGCCATCGACGCTAGAGCAGTTGCGCTGGCTGGCGCTGGCTTTCGTACCGTCCAGCTTGCTACTGGGCTTGACGCAGTTCATCAGCACCGACATCGCCGCCGTACCCTTGCTGTGGATAGTGCCGCTGACCTTGTATTTGCTGACCTTCATCCTGGTATTCAGTACCTGGGCCGAGCGTATCCGACCCTGGATGCTGGCTGCACAACCGGCAGTATTGACGGTATTCATCGCATATTCCTTCATTAATCCGGCCACATTGCCCTACTGGCTGGATTTGATCCTGCATTTGCTGGCCTTCTTCCTGGCGGTGATGGTCTGCCACGGCGAACTGGCTAAAAGCCGGCCGCATCCGCAATATCTGACCCGCTTTTATCTGGTGATGTCTTTCGCCGGCATGTTGGGCGGTTTGTTCAATACTTTCGTCGCACCGTTTATCTTTAACGCGGTTTACGAATATCCGATCATGATCGTCGCCGCCTTGCTGTTGCGCCCCGGTTTTTTCAACGGCCGTTGGTTTTTGCAGCCGATTTTCCCGATGTTGTTATTAATCACCGGCCTGACTATTTACTTCACTAGCCACCAGCTATTCGACTACCTGGACTTGATCGGCGGCGCGCTAATTCTGCTGGCCGGTGTGAGTTATTCGCTACGGCATAGCCCCATCGGTTTGGGCGCGTTGACCGGGGTGATTTTGTTGTTCACGCTGGGCTTGCACAGCATGGCCTCTAACACTATTTATCAGGAACGCAGCTTCTTCGGCGTGATGTCGGTCCGAGATACCGTCATCCCCGATGAAAACCAACGGCCGGAAACCGTCCGCGAGCTGTATCACGGTACCACCAAACATGGCGCACAGCGCCTGACCGCCGCCAACGTCACCACGCCGTTAACCTACTACAGTCGCCCCGGACCCATCGGCCAGCTGTTTGCCGAATTTGACGGCGAAAACCAGCATTGGCATATCGGCGCGGTGGGCCTGGGTGCCGGCGCACTGGCCTGCTATAACAAGGAAGGCCAATTGTGGAAATTCTATGAAATCGACCCGCTGGTGGTGGAAGTGGCGCAAAACCCGGACTGGTTTACCTACCTAAGCCGCTGCAACAAGCACGCGGAAATGATCGTCGGCGACGCCCGGCAATCGCTGCTGAAGGAAGCCGACGGCAGCTTCGATTTATTGATCATGGACGCCTTCAGCTCGGATGCCGTACCCACGCATCTGCTGACGCGCGAGGCTTTGCAGCTATACTTTAGCAAGCTGAAAGACAACGGTTTACTGGCTTTTCATATCACCAACCGCCATCTGGCGCTAAAAAAAGTCATGGCCGACCACGTCAACCAATTGCATTTGGCGGCCTTGTTGCAGGAATTTAAACCGGAAACCGATGTCCCTCTGGTCATCGCTACCGACTGGGTAGTGATAGCAAAACAGCCCGAGCGCCTGCAACGCTTGCAGCAAAGCCGGCTCGGGCATTGGCAGAAACTACCGCTGACCTTCGGTCTGCAGCCTTGGACCGACGACTTCACTCATATTATTGGCATTTGGAAATAGGATAGTACATGCTCATTACGGACCTTGCCCAGCGTTGCGACGCCACCGCTCAGGGCGGCGACTCGACAACCTTTATTAATTCCGCGGCCGACATCATGTCCGCCCTACCCCATCAAATTACCGTCCTCAGCGACGGCAAATACAAAAAATATTTAAAAGACTCCAAGGCCTCGGCCTGCTTCATCACTGAACAACTGATAGACGGCGAAATTCCGGAAAACCTGACACTGCTAGTTTGTAAAGACCCGGAGATCAGCTTTTTAAATGCGGTTAAGTTGCTACATCCGGAACCGGTGTTTAAACGCCAGGTGTCGGAACATGCGGTTTTGGCGGACACCTCCACGCTGGGTTATGACGTACACGTCGGGCCATTCGCCACTGTCGGCCAACAAAGCAGTATCGGCGACAGCAGCACCATCGAGGCCGGCGCCCGCATCGGCAATCATGTGATGATCGGCAAACACTGCCATATCCATCCAAACGCTGTGATCTATGACCACAGCATCATAGGTAATAACGTGATCATTCATGCCGGGGCGGTAATCGGTGCCGACGGCTTTGGCTATAAATTCAGAGACAACCAGCACGTCAAAGTGCCGCACGTCGGCTACGTGGAAATTGCCGACAATGTCGAGATCGGCGCCAACACCTGCATCGATCGCGGCGCACTGGGTGCCACCAAAATCGGCTGGGGTAGCAAGATCGACAATTTGGTGCAATTGGGACACAACAATATCGTTGGCCGCAATGTGATTATCTGCGGCCAGTCCGGCATCTCCGGCTCTTGCACCATCGAAGACGGCGCGATTCTAGCCGGCAGCACCGGTGTAGCAGACCACGTCAAAATCGGTGCGCGGGCGGTAGTGATGGCCCGCAGCGGCATCTCCGGCGACATCGACCCCGGCGCGCAAGTGTTCGGCAGCCCGGCCAAGGATCGCAAAGTGGCTTGGAAAGAATTGGCCGCTTTGGCCAAATTGCCGGAGATGCTGCAAAAATTTAAGGCGCTGGAAGCTCGGGTGCTCAAACTGGAAGAGTAAGCAGGTTTGTAGGGGCGCTTTAAATCGCCCAAAGCGCATCAATTCGCCCCTACAACTTGGCACATTTCTATACCACTCAACAGGACAGAATCATGAACGACAAACAGCGGGTCGCGGAACACGCGGTACAACATGTCAAACCGGGCATGATAGTGGGACTGGGCACCGGTTCCACCGCCAATTTTTTCATCGAAGCACTGGCGCGTCGGCAAAATGAGGAAGGCCTGCAGTTCAAGGTGGTTTCCAGTTCAGTAGTCAGCGCCAACAAAGCCAAACAACTGGGCTTGTCCTTGCTCGGCATGGAACATATCGACGGATTGGATTTGTATGTCGACGGTGCCGACGAAGTAGCGCCCGACCTGACTTTGCTGAAAGGCCGCGGTTACGACCTGGTGCGAGAAAAATTGCTGGCCAAGGCCGCCGATCAGTTTCTGGTATTGATTGATGCCAGCAAGAAGGTCAATCGCATCGGTGAGAAACTCCCTATTCCGATAGAAGTCAGCCCATTTGCCTGGCGGCTGGTGCAGCGCAGTGTTGCGGCGATTGGCGGCCACGGCTCGTTGCGGCAAACGGCTAATCAAGACGGATTGGTGGTTACCTCTCACGGCAGCCTGGTGCTGGATGTAGCCTTCGCATCCAATCCGGACGGCAAAACCCTGAACGAGCAGCTGAATGCCATTCCGGGCATTGTCGAACACGGCATTTTCTGCGGCCTGACCCGCGCAGTATTCTGCGGTCAAGACGGCCAAGTCGAAGAGCAGTGGGCCTAGTGCCTGCGAACAGACGACAGCCACCCCAAGCAATGCCGCCGAATGGGCAGGTTCTCACCCATTCGGCGGTTTACCCTCACGTTACGAAATAAAACGTCAAACTAAAAACCCCGGTTGCCGTGGAAATCAGCCGCACTTTATTCAGCAAAGGCAGCGACAGCCAGTAATAATGGCATTCGGTTTTTCGGCGTTCCCAAGTCAACCGCAAACACTCTACACACTTGCGGTAAAGGCGCGGCATAAGCCGCCATAAGCCGTACAACAACAAACCGGCGATCAATAACAGAATATAGAACGTGACGATCTGGCTACCGTGCCGGGAGGTATGAAATAGGTGTTCAACCGTGTGCTCTATGCCTAGCTCGAACCATTCGTACAGAAAATGCAGTAGCTCGAAACACAGATGCAGAACATTCATAAACAAATCAATCACCATGTCATACATGGCGATGGATAGCGCGATCAGCCCCACGATAACCAAGTCAAGATGGTCTTTAATCATCTCAATTCTCCAGGATTTGTGAATAACAAACGCAACCTGGCCGGTTAGCGCTCTTCCATGGCCATTTGCCTGTGGTATTCCGCCATTTGCCTGCTTTCTTTAGCGGCCATCTCCAAATCTCTGACCATCGCGTCAGCCCGCGCCTTCAAATCCTGAATGCGTTTTCCATACTTCCAGGGTTTGGCTATATATTGATCCAGCATTTCCCGCTCTTCCTGGGCATCCGCATCCAGCGTTTTAGCGACATCTTCGTAATGATCGGCAAGACGTATATGCGCATCTCGGGTATCAGCGGTCTGTACCGCTTTTGCCCAACTTTGCGGCTTGGGGCCAGACTCTGTCGCACAAGCAGACAGCAATCCGACGGCAATCAGTAGCGATGCTAAGTGTTTAGTTTTCATTGATGGTCTCCTTTCTTATTATTTGTGATCACAATGTTTTCTAATGCAATGTGCTGTTTTTACAATCACTCTTAACCAACTCCCTGATTCGGCAAAGGTACGGAGGGAATAAAAAAGTTAGAAACTCCATTCGCCCTTTTGCCGATGCAATTGATCCATCTTCATCGACGCTTGCTCAAAGGATTGCAGCATATCGTCGGAATGCGGAGTAAGCGTTGCGGCAACTCGGTTAAGCTGCGGCGTCGAAGACGCGCTGTCAGCAGCCGTTGTGGATGACGCCACAGCGGATAAGACAGTCTTCACACCAACAGCATGGGGATACTCGGCATTTTCCCTAGTTGCACAAGCGGACATCAGCAAACTAACGCTGATTAAATACGCGGCACTTATCCGTGCAGCGCTTTTTCCCGAAGCTAATGGAATAAACATGAATTGCGGCTCCTGTTGTTATCTGGCCTGACCCAGTTTTGATTTTTGAAAATGCCCCTTCACACATCATTAAGATAGCGAATCGCTACCTTAATAGCAACACCATTGCCTTTCTTCCTATCAGTTAGCCATTGCAAACGCCGCTTTTTTGTTTAAAAAGCAGCCGTAATCAAGCTGCGTAACGGTAAATGGGGTTGATCGGGGTGTTATGGTCAAGCTTGATCAGCTCTTCAATCAAGCCATCGTCAAGCCCATACACCCAGCCGCGCACGGTTGGTTTATGACCCTGTTTCCAGGCCGATTGAATGATGGAGGTATGCGCCAGGCGATACACCTGTTCGATAATGTTCAACTCAACCATCCGATCAAGCTGCTTCTCCGGATTGATATGATCCAACTCGTCCATATGCAGACGATAGACATCCTTGATATGCATCAGCCATTTATTGGTGATCGCCAAATCGACATTTTGCGCTTGCAATGCCGCTTTAACGCCGCCGCAACCGTAATGACCGCAGACAATCACATGTTTGACTTTCAGTACTTCAATCGCGTACTGCAACACGCTGAGGCAATTAAAGTCTGTGGTAACGACTTGGTTAGCGATGTTGCGGTGCACAAAAATTTCTCCCGGCTGGGCGTTGACCACGGTCTCCGCCGGCACCCGGCTGTCGGCGCAACCTATCCATAAAAACTCGGGACGTTGCTCCTTGGCCAAATTGACGAAATAGTCCGGATTTCTGTTTACCAGTTGTTGAGACCAGGCTTTGTTTTCTAAAAGCAGTTTGTTAGGCATGGCACGCACATTCCTTATTGAGTTGATGGTGAGGCTAAATTAACGGCTTAACCTTTCATCAACCTTTCAAAGAACGGCTGGCTATCCCAAAAGCATCTGCTAACTATTTAATACACTTTCGTCAGCATTAAAAACAATCTCGAAGCGAGTACCCTGCCTACCCTGGCCGCCACTGACTACCGTGACCCGTGCCGCATGCAAATCGGCAATTTCTTTGACAATAGCCAGACCCAAACCGCAACCCTCCCCTTGGCTGCCCTGGATTCGATAAAAGCGTTCGAAAATTTTCTCCTGCTCGATAATCGAAATGCCGGGGCCGTCGTCCTCGACAATCAGCGCCGCATGCGGCAAAGCCAGAACGCCAACATTGATATAGCCGCCGCTGTTGCCGTAGCAAATGGCATTGTCCAGCAGATTGCTGAGCAATTCGCGTAGCAAGACTTCGTCGCCAGCGACCGTCACCGCCACGTTCGGCGCGTCGAATCCCAGTTCAATATTGCGATCCAAAGCCCTGGTCACCCAATCCATACACGATTCCTGTGCCAGCTTGACCAAATCGACCGGTTTGAATTCCGGAGCGCTTTGCGACACCGATTCCGAGCGGGCGAGAACCAGCAATTGCGTACTGAGGTGAGCAACGCGGTCGGCGGCATTTTTGATATGGCCCAGCGCCGCTTTCATCGCTTCCGGGTTGTCGGCACCGAGAGCACGCTCGGCCTGTAATTTTAGACCTGCCAGCGGTGTACGCAGTTGATGCGCGGCATTTTCGATGAAACGCTGTTGGGTGATTAAGGTCGAACCCAGCCGTTGCAATAAATCGTTGATGGTATGCGTCAGCGAGCGTACTTCCAAGGGCACGTCGGCATCCAGGATCGGATTAAAGTCGCGAGCCGAACGCTCGGCCAGGTGCGCCGCCAGATCGTTCAGCGGCCTGAGCCCGCGATTAACGCCGGTCCAGACATGAAAACCGACGATGAACAGCAGCAAAAATTGTGGCGGCACCACGGCCAGTAAAATCTCGGTCATCATGCTGCGGCGCTTGTTCAGAGTTTCCGCCACCGACACCAACACGTGCTCCGAGCTTGGCGTCGGCGTGGTCAGCACCGAAACAATCCGCACTTCGTGGCCGGCTATCTCGCCGTTCGAAAAAAACGGTTCATTACTGGTTAACGTGTTAATCGCTGGACTGGGCAAGTCGGCGTCGCCGGCCATGAAGCCCTCTGCTTGCGACTCCACTTTAAAAAAGGTTTTATCGACGTCGTCCCAACGAAATACTTCGACAGCGATGGGCGGCAATTCGAAAGTGACGTGGTTTTGTTGGGCATGCACCTCTTGCGTCAACGACTTCACCGAATCCAGCAACCAGCGGTCGTAGGCCAGATCGGTATAGTGCATCGCCACGAAATAAGAAGCAGCGGCATCCAGCAATACCACGAAAAGCAGGGGCAAAGTCAGCTTGGAAAGCAGCTGGGCCCTAAGACTTTGCGGTTTATTCATCCTGACTTTTCTCCAGCAGATAACCCAGCCCGCGTAGGGTTCTGATATTGATCCCCAAGGGTTCCAGACGCTTGCGCAGCCTATGCACATACACTTCGATGGCATTGTCGGCCAGTTCCTCGGCATGGGCCGCCAGCCGTTGCGCAATATTGTCCTTGCTGACCACCCGGCCGCTGCTCAACAGCAAGGCCTCCAATACGCCATATTCCCGCGGCGGCAGCGCCATCGGCATGTCGTTGGCGCTGATCTGCTGATTGCGGGTATCCAAAGTCAATGCCCCGAAACGAATGTCATGATTAAAGCCGCCGTGACTGCGGCGCAACAACGCCCTGACCCTGGCTTCCAACTCCCGCAGTTCGAAGGGTTTGGTCATGTAATCGTCGGCGCCCAGTTCCAGACCGCTAACCCTATCGTTCAGCGCATCGCGGGCGGTCAATATCAACACCGGGATCACCGATTTGCGCGCCCGTAACTGCCGCAATACCTCCCGTCCGTCGATGTCAGGCAGGCCCAAATCCAGAATCACCAGATCGTAGGGTTGCGTCATCAGCGCGCTACCGGCGTAATTCCCGGTCTTGGCCAGCGTAGTGTCGAAGCCCCAATCGCTCAGGGTTCGCGACAAGCCGTCCCCCAATGCGGCGTCATCTTCGACTAATAAAATTCGCATGCTTTGTTTCCTATCTTGAAAGGTTAATGACTGCGGGTATCAACAGGGTGAGCCGCGCGCCAGGCGTCGCTCCATGGTATCCAAGAACACAGTCATGTTTGAAAACCTTATCACGAAACCCCCAACCTGCCGGACTGCAAACCTTTGGCCGGTGGATTTCAACCAGACAACCAATCTAGGAGCTTAAAGCTTATCAAAAATCAAACACCCTTAAATCGGAGTATTTGCGCCTCTAACTCACGCTATATCTAAGACCAAAGGTAAATCCCCTATACGTTGCTGGTATTTATTCACTGATCAATAGCACAAAAAAATACTGGCATCGAATTTGCTCAAATCTAGTCGATTTCAAATGAATATTTTACGTTTATTTCAGTCGCAGGCTTAATTCGCTCTATTAAATTAAAGATTAATAATAGATATTTTATACGTATTGTAAATTAGGCAGTTTAAAATGAAATATAAAACAACTTTATTTATGGGATTATTGGCCGCTTTAATAAGCGGATGCAATCACTCCGATACTGAGCATCCAGAAGAAATACCCAAACTGGAAGCGACCATGCCGCTACGCGAAGATACTGCGGTAACTAAGGAGTATGTTGCCCAGATTCACGCATTTCGACATATTGAAATTCGCGCATTGGAACGGGGCTATGTGCAGAATATATTTGTCGATGAAGGGCAGTTGGTTCATCAAGGCCAACCGATGTTCAAAATTATGCCAAATATTTACCAGGCCGAATTATTAAAAGCCCAGGCCGAAGCCAATGCGATAAATATCGAATACCTAAACACCAAGGGTTTGGCAGATCAAAAAATCGTCTCACCCAATGAGCTAGCCTTGGCGAAAGCCAAGCTGGACAAGGCTAACGCGGAAGTGAAGCTGGCGGAAACCCATTTGGGTTTTACCAATATTAATGCGCCATTCGAAGGCATCATGGATCATCTGGATGTGCGGACCGGCAGCTTACTGGAAGACGGCGCCTTATTAACCACATTATCGGATATCAGTAAATTGTGGGTTTATTTTAATGTGCCGGAAGCGGAATATCTTGATTATAAATTACACAAGGATGAAGACACCCGAACCAAGGTGCAATTAAAGCTCGCCAACGGCCAAGTTTACAATCAGAACGGTATTATAGAAACCATAGAAGCTGATTTTGACAATACCGCCGGCAATATCGAATTTCGCGCCACTTTTGCCAATCCGGATAAACTTCTAAGACACGGCGAAACCGGCACCATATTAATGACAAAGCCTTATAAAAATGCGTTGTTAATTCCGCAAAAAGCCACCTTCGATATTCTCGACAAAACCTACGTTTATGTCGTTAATCCAGAGGGAAAATTGGAGCAACGGCTAGTCAAAATCGAAGCCGAATTGCCGCATTTATTTATTATAAAAGAGGGCTTGAAAGACGACGACAAGGTGCTATTAGAGGGGTTGCGCAAGGTCCACGCCGGCGAAAAAGTGGAGATTAATTTAATTCCGCCGGAAAAAATTCGTTCCGAATTGGAATTGTATACCGAGTAATTCGCCAGTCGGGGATAAGCCATGTTTAATATCTTTATCAAACGCCCGGTGATGGCCATTGTATTGTCGCTGTTGTTTCTGTTCATGGGCACGCTGTCGATTAAATCCTTACCCATCTCGCAGTTCCCGGATATTGCGCCGCCGCGGGTCATTGTCTCGTTAGCGTTTCCCGGTGCCAGCGCCGACGTGTTAGTGCAATCGTCGCTGATCACCATCGAACGGGCAATCAACGGTGTACCGGGTATGAAGTACATTGTCTCGGACGCGACTAGCGCCGGCGAAGCGACGATTCAAGTCATTTTTGGCTTGGGCGTCGATCCCAACCTGGCAATGGTCAACGTCAAGACCCGCCTGGATCAGGTGATGAGCCGGTTGCCGAAGCTGGTGCAACTGGAAGGCGTCGTCGTTGAACGGGTGCAACCCAGCATGCTGATGTACGTCAATTTGTACAGCAAGGACAAGAACGCCGACGAGAAATTTCTGTTCAATTACGCCAACGTCAACGTCATCCCGGAAATTCAGCGGGTGTTCGGCATCGCTCAGGCCAAGATTTTGGGTAGCCGTCAATACGCGATGCGGGTTTGGCTGAATCCGGACCGGATGCGCGCTTACAAGGTGTCAATCGACGAGGTGATGGACGCGATAGGCAAGCAGAGCATCATCGGCCGGCCGGGCCGAATTGGGCAAAGCACCGGTATCGCCGCCCAATCCAAAGAATATGTGCTGGTGTACCAAGGCCGCTATAACAAACCCGAGCAGTACGAAAACATCATCATCCGCGCCAATTCGGAAGGCGAAATTCTGCATTTAAAAGACATCGCCAAGGTCGATCTGAGCAGCGAATTTTACGATATTTATTCCAACAAAGATTCGTTCCCGTCGGCGGCGATTGTGCTCAAGCAAAACTACGGCAGCAACGCCAGCCAGGTAATCGAGGACGTCAAAGCCAAAATGGAGGAATTGAAAGCCTCGTTTCCGGAAGGCATGGATTACGAAATCGATTACGACGTGTCCCGCTTCCTCGATGCCTCGATAGAGAAAGTCCTGCATACCTTGGGCGAGGCATTCGTGCTGGTGGCCTTGGTGGTGTTCATCTTCTTGGGCGACTGGCGTTCGACTTTGATTCCGATTTTGGCGGTGCCGGTATCGTTGATCGGCTCGTTCGCGGTGATGTCGGCTTTTGGCTTGTCGATTAACCTGATCACGCTGTTTGCGTTGGTCCTGGCGATAGGTATCGTCGTCGATGACGCCATCGTGGTCGTGGAGGCGGTACACGCCAAGATGGAAGCGGAACACGTCACACCTTACGTCGCCTCGCAAAAAGTTTTGGGCGAAATTGGCGGCGCGATTATCGCGATCACCTTGGTCATGACGTCGGTGTTTGTGCCGATTGCCTTCATGTCGGGCCCGGTCGGGGTGTTTTATCGGCAGTTCTCGATTGCGATGGCATCGTCCATCGTGATTTCCGCGATTGTCGCCTTATCGTTGGCGCCTGTTTTGTGCGCGATGATTTTGAAAAACACCCACGGCCAGCCGAAGCGCAGAACCCCGATTGGCCTGTTCATCGACGGTTTTAACTATCTGTTCGAAAAAGTCACCGGCCGCTACGTTAAAGTGCTGAACGTCGTGGTGGCTCGGCGCATTGTCACTTTGCTGGCTTTGGGTGGATTCTCGTTCGGCATTTTTCTCGTCAATCAAACCTTGCCGGCCGGTTTCATTCCCGGTGAGGACCAAGGCATGATTTACGCCATTATCCAGACCCCACCCGGTTCAACGCTAGAAGTGACCAACCAGGTTGCGCGCCAGCTGCAAAGTGTGGCAACGACGATAGACGGTGTGCAATCGGTATCGTCGCTGGCCGGCTACGAAGTATTGACCGAAGGCCGCGGTTCCAATGCCGGCACCTGCATCATCAATCTCAAGGATTGGTCGCAACGTAAAATGTCGGTGCACGACGTGATTCGAGAACTGGAGGAAAAAACCAAGGATTTTGGCGCCTTGATCGAATTTTTCGAACCGCCGCCGGTGCCGGGTTACGGCGCGGCGTCCGGTCTGGCCTTACGTCTGCTGGATAAGTCCGAAGATGTCGATTATCAAAAGTTCGACAAGATCAACCAGGACTTTATGGCCGCGCTGGGCAAGCGCAAAGAATTGACCGGACTGTTCACGTTTTACGCTGCCAATTACCCGCAATACGAACTGGTCATCGATAACCAACTGGCGATGCAGAAAGGCGTGTCCATCGATAAGGCGATGGAAAACCTGGACATCATGATCGGTAGTACTTATGAGCAGGGCTTTATCCGCTTCAACAACTTTTTCAAGGTGTATGCCCAGGCTTCGCCGGAGTTTCGCCGGTTTCCGTCGGACATTTTGAAGTTTTTCGTCAAAAACGATGCCGGTGAAATGGTCCCATATTCGTCGTTCATGACCATCAAGCAGCGCCAGGGCCCAAACGAAATTACCCGCTATAACCTGTACAACTCGGCAGCGATCCGTGCCGAGCCGGCGGCTGGTTACACCACCGGTGAGGCAATTGACGCGGTGCGGGACGTGGCGGCCAAAACCTTGCCGCGCGGTTATGACATTGCCTGGGAAGGCCTGTCGTTTGACGAAGCGGCGCGCGGCAACGAAGCGCTGATCATCTTCGGCGTAGTGTTGATGTTCGTTTATCTGGTATTGGCGGCGCAGTACGAAAGCTTCGTGTTGCCGCTAGCGGTGTTGTGTTCGTTGCCGGCCGGCATCTTTGGTTCGTTCTTTCTGTTGAAAGCGTTGGGGCTAGCCAATGACATTTATGCCCAAGTCGGCTTGGTGATGTTGATCGGCTTGCTGGGCAAGAACGCGGTATTGATCGTCGAATTCGCGGTGCAAAAACACGGCCAGGGCATGTCGGTCAAAGACGCGGCCATTGAGGGCGCGAGGGCGCGGTTCCGGCCGATTTTAATGACCTCGTTCGCCTTCATCGCCGGCTTGATCCCCTTGGTGGTGGCCACCGGCGCCGGCTCGGTCGGAAACCGCACCATAGGCAGCTCGGCACTGGGCGGCATGTTGTTCGGTACCGTGTTCGGCGTGGTGCTGATCCCTGCGCTTTATTACCTGTTCGCCAACCTAATCGAAGGTAAGTCATTGGTCAAAAACGAAGACGTCGAACCGTTAACCGAGCATTATCACTATGGAGACGACGATGAGTATTAAATGTTTAGCCGCAACGGTGGCAGCCGGCTTGCTGCTGCAAGCTTGCGGCATTCCGGACATGACCACCAAGATGGCGGATAAGCAGCTGCCCGACCAATTCAAGCCGGGAGTCATTGAGCAGGCCAGTTCTGCGACCGTGAAATGGCAAGAATTTTTCGACGATCCGCATCTGCTGAGCTTGATCGATACCGCCGTTGCCAATAACAAGGAAATCAACATCGCACTGCAACGCATCAGCATCGCCGAAAACGAAATCCAGGCCCGCAAAGGGGAATATTTGCCCTTCGTCAAACTTGGCGCGGCGGCAAGCGGCGAGAAAACCGCAAAGCACACCCGCAACGGCGCGGTCGAAGAAAATTTGGAGATTGCCAAAGGCCAGGCCTTCCCGGCTTTCCTCGGCGACTACCAATTCGGTTTGTTCTCGACTTGGGAAATCGACGTCTGGAAGAAGCTCAGGAACGCCACCCAGGTAGCGGTCTACGAATATATGGCTTCGGGTGAAGGCCGTAATTTCCTGTTGACTCATCTGGTCGCGGAAGTGGCGCATGCCTATTACGAACTGCTGGCCCTGGATAACCAGTTGGAAAATTTGCAGCAAAACATCGCGCTGCAGCAGAATGGCTTGCTGGTAGTCAGGCAATTGCAGATTTATGCGCGCACCAATACGTTGGCAGTGAAGCGTTACGAAGCCGAGGTGGCGAAAAACCAGGCCAGGCAATATGAAATCGAGCAGCAGATTACCGTTGTAGAAAACCGTATCAACACCTTGCTGGGGCGAACCCCGCAGCCTATCGAACGTTCGTCGGCCGGTTTCATGAGCATCAAGCCCAAGGCGTTGAGCGCCGGCTTGCCGTCGGAGCTGTTGCAAAACCGGCCGGACATCCGCAAAGCCGAACTGGAATTGAAGGCTGCCGACCTGAATATCGACGTTGCCAGGGCTAATTTCTACCCGTCGTTCGGCATCAAGGCCGGCGTCGGCTTTCAAGCCTTTGCCTTGAAATATCTGATCAACACGCCGGAATCATTGGCGGCCATGGTCGCCGGCGAACTGGTGGCACCGCTGGTCAACAAAAACGCGATTACCGCCGAATATAAAAACGCCAACGCCAAGCAGGTGCAGGCGGCCTATGAATACGAGCAAAGCATCATTAATGCCTATGCTGAAGTCGCCAATCAACTGTCCAACATCGATAAACTGGACAAAAACTACCAGCTCAAACGCCAGCAAGTCGATTCTTTGGTGAAATCAATCGACGTAGCCAACCAGTTGTTCATCTCGGCCCGCGCCGATTATCTGGAGGTATTGCTGACGCAACGCGATGCCTTGGAAGCGAAAAAGGAACTGATCGAAACCAAGCAAAAGCAGATTAGCGCCATGGTAGAACTCTACAAAGCGCTGGGCGGCGGTTGGCAGTCATAATGCATTTTGTTGAGATAGACTCAAGTTACCCCGGCACTGCAGTCCACCTAAATCTCACCATATTTGTGGTAGATGCCACCGGAAACCTGGTTCATAATCGCCGAGAGCAGCCTTTTACGGCAGAGCCTTTCGGTTTCAACGACGCCGGTCGTAAAAACCTGGCGCCGCTTTAAATCGATGCCAACAGCCCGCGTGCTGGAACTTATCCGGCCAAAAACAAGAGGAGAATCGCATGTCACAATTACAAAAAAACCAGGAAGCGCCCTTTTTTAGATCCGCCAATCAAGACAACAAACTCATTTACCTGTCCGATTACCAAGAGGACAAAAATGTGGTGTTGTACTTCTATCCCAAAGACGACACCCCCGGCTGCACCATTGAAGCCAACGACTTTACCGCGCTGGCCGGCGAATTCGACGCCCAGGACACCGTGATCATCGGCGTCAGCAAAGACGATTGCCAAAGCCACCGCGACTTCATCGCCAAATACGGCCTGAACGTACAACTGCTGGCCGATACCTCCGGCGACCTGTGCGAAGCTTACGGCGTCTGGCAGGAAGTGGAAAAAGACGGGGTGAAAAAATGGAAAATCGTTCGTTCGACTTTCATCATCGGCAAAGACGGCAAACTGATCGAAGCCATGTATGGTGTTAACCATGAAGGACATGCGCAGGCGGTGTTGGATATTATCAAAGGACTGAACGCGCCGGCTGAGGCATAAAAGATGACTAGGTCGGGTTGCGGCTTATGCCTATCCCGACCTACTAGATTGAATCCCACCAGCCAAGCCGACCAGAAATAGCGCTTAGCTCATACCGAATTTCCAACCCTGAGCAATCACGAACGATGCGCTTCAGGCTGTTCAACACTTCCACAGCCCTGAAAGAGGAAGTCGGCTTACCGACCGCCAAACTCTTGTCTGTAATTGGGAGGAAATAACCTTCGAAACTACTTGCTTTAGATAGCAGCCTGGACGGTTACTTTACTGTCACATCCATTTCGAAGTGATCTTAGAGTATCTTTGAGTAAAGAACTTCGTGCAATGGATGTCCCGTCAACGCCGACGATGTGCGCTCTTTATCGGTGAGTGTAAAACCACAACCCGCATACGCAGCTTCAGCAGGGGAATTGCCTTTGATGCACCACAGCTCGATGCAGGCAAAACCTAAATTGAATGATTCCGCCACTGAACGATCAACGAGTTTTCTCCCTAATCCTTGGCGCCAATGGGCAGGCGACACATTGAGCGCCCAAAGTTCAACAGTCAGTTCCTGTGTCGGATAACGAGGTGCGCCGATAATTGAAAAGCCAACCGTATTGCCTTCGTCCTCCGCAACAAACACCATGAACTCTCTGGTTGGATTAGTTAACCGTTCTGTTAGTGCGTCCAGGTTTGCGGAAGGATCTAACGACGCCAAGAACTCCGACGGCATGAACGGCTGGTAAGCAGCGCGCCAAGCCGCCACGCGAATTTGACCAATGGCTTTTGCATCGGCCGGAATAGCAAGACGTATCGACATGGGCGAGATCACGAATAAGGTTGTTGTTTGCCAGTCTATCTTTTCGTAGCGATGAGCCATTGTAGCCTCGATGCAGCGTCAGCGGAATCGAGGGCGTCGGCTTACCGACCACCAAACACATATTGGCAATTGCAGGATATTGGCCTTCGAAACCTCGATTCCATCGAGGCTACTTGCTATTGAGCCCCAAAACATCACGTATGGATTCATTGTCTGGCCCGCTCCGATGCAAAAGCCACCAAACGCAGGCCTGCCCAATTGCTCGGCTGATAGCACCAATGCTTTGGAGATGCATTTCGCATAGAGAGATTGGATCTGAGGCTTCCGTAGACACGTCATGATGGCCATGCGTCTCTAGTGACATGAACCGATAGAAGACCGTGTACAAATCCGAAACCTCAGCTTCCCTGGCTAACTCTTCTACGCTCCTCCGTTTGGGAATGTTTTTCATTTGCTCGGTTTCTAGAAACTCTGCGGTAGCTTCTTCTCCTGTATGCCTGTTCTTGATTTTTGCCGTTCCGGCCTTCAAGTTGATCTTGAGCGCTTTGGCGAGTTCTGCAGTTGCCGAGCTCTGATGTTCTTGAGCATTTTCAATCGAACGGATAGCCCACAGGACTGTGATCAGTTGCTCAAGTAGACAGCGCCCAATAATGCCTAAGCAAGCAGCATTATGGTTAGCACCCAATGCAGCAGCTCCGCGCACTAGTTCTGCTGTGCGGCTTAGTTGCTGGCGGGCAATTTCATCCCTCAGGTCCAATTGCCCCACAGCATCAATTTCAGATGCAGCAATGAGTCGCGCAACCTGCTCATTCAAGAAGCTAACCAATTCGTCCAGTGCTGTTGTGGCAGTTGTCATGATGTATGAACGTGATCACTAACGTAAGCTATGACATCAGTTGTCAAATAAACTGGCGCATTTAACGCATAACTCTTACTGTTTGCGCTCAAATGATTGATTTTTAGTGTGAGTGGAAATTTAACATTCCAAGTGGCGGTGAAAAATACGACACCCATAAACTTAGAGAAAACTATACCATCCCTGACACTTGGCTTCTAGGCGCTAAAGCCTTGTAGGTTGGGCACGCCTTTTGTGCCTACGCGGAACTAACCTTGCACCGATGAAACGGTGGGCACAACAGCATAGCCCACCCTTTTGATTTCCAATTTCAATCAACTAAACCACCTCATCCGGTAAAAACCCACCCGCCTGCATCGTCCACAGCCGGTAATAAAAACCCTGCTTAGCCAACAATTCCTGATGACTGCCATCCTCGACGATACGGCCTTGATCGAACACCAGCACCCGATCCAGATGGGCGATGGTGGAGAGGCGGTGGGCGATGGCGATGACGGTTTTGCGGCCCATGACCCGCTCCAGGTTTTCCTGAATGGTTTTTTCGGTGACCGAGTCCAGGCTGGAGGTGGCTTCGTCCAGGATTAGGATGGGGGCATCTTTCAGCATCACCCGGGCGATGGCGATGCGCTGGCGTTGGCCGCCTGAGAGTTTGACTCCGCGCTCGCCGACCAGTGATTCATAGCCTTCGGGCATGGCCGCGATAAACTCTTCGGCATGCGCCAGTTTGGCGGCGAAGCTGATTTGCGCGTCGTCGGCGTCCAATTTGCCGTAGCCGATGTTTTCCTTCAGACTGCGGTGAAACAGACTGGGATCTTGCGGAATCAGGCTGATTTGCGCATGCAGGGAATCCTGGGTCGCCAGTAAAATATCTTGGCCGTCGACGAGGATTTGCCCGGCTTGCGGTTCGAAGTTGCGCAGGATCAAATTCACAAACGTCGATTTGCCGGAACCGGAGAAGCCAACCAAACCCACCCGCTGCCCCGGCTCGATCACCACATTCAAATGATCGAATACTTGTCGGCCCGGCTCGTAACTAAAGCAGACGTTTTTAAATTCGATGCGGCCTTGGTTGATTTGCAGAGGTTTGGCGTCCGGCAGGTCGATGATTTCGTGGCTTTGAATGATGGTGTCGACGCCGTTGGCGACGTTGCCGACGTACTCAAAAAACTCCAGAAAGCGTCGACTCAAATTGCGGGCATCGCCGATCACCAAAATCGCCAGTCCGGTACTCATGGCAAAGGCACCGACGCTGATTTCCCCGGCTTGCCACAGCTGCAAGGCGTAGCCGATGGTGCCGATCTTTAAAATGGCGGCAGCGGTGAATTGAAACCAGCGCACCCGCTCCATATACCAAAAGGTGCGGCGGGCGCTTTTTAATTCGGTAGCCAGAAAGCCGTCCAGATATTCGCGTTCGTGTTGTAAGCGGGCGAACAATTTGGCGTTGAGAATATTCGTCACCGCATCGACGATCTTACCGTTGACCATACTGCGGGTGGCCGCAAAATCCTGGGCGTAGGGTTGGCAACGGGTGGCCAGCCAATAGGAGATCAAAACGTACAGCAGCACCCAGGCGGCCACGAATAAACCCAGGCCTTGATGCACGCCCAGCAATAGCGTGACTGACACCGTAAACGTCACCGCGATCGGCCAGAAATCGCAGATGATGGACCAGGTGGTGTGATTGACGCTCATCGCCGTTTCGCTGATGCGATGCGCCAGCGCGCCGGCGAAATGGTTGCCAAAGTAGCGCGGCGCGTGGTTTTGCAGATAAGCGAACAAGGACCTTGCCGTGCCCTGCCGCAAGCGCGGCCCCATGATGATCAGCACCGCGCCGCTGCTGCGGCTGAAAATAATCTCCGCCAGATTCAGGCCGGCCAGCAATAGTAAGGGTTGTTTGAAAGTCTCCAGCCAATCAACAACCGGCACGGGCTGACTAGCAACCGCGTCCATCAAGGCTTTAATCGCATACGGCACCAAGATGCTGCCGGCTGCTTGGCCGGTTTCCAGTATCAGCATCAACAGCAACAGCCAGCGGAACGGCTTCAAGCAAAACAGGATAAAACGCCAGGGGTTGGCGGGTAATGGCGGTGCGTCCGCGGCGCGGCGGAGACCTTCCTTGGTGGGCGATTTGGACATGATGGCGTCAAGTAAGAAAGCGGCCTGCCATTATAGCCAATTGCCCGGCGGCCGCGCCGTTGATGAACGGGCCAGGTGGAGCAGCGTTATATCAGTAACGCATTCGATACCACCACATGCCGACCATTTCGTGGGCCAGCAGGAAGCTGTTGGACCAAGCTGTTGGAGACGGCAACCAATCCAGCCAGCGGGATTTGCCTGCGTGACCGATAAAGGCCGTTGGCGCCGGCAAGACCTCAAAACCGGCTTTACGAAACTCCAAAGCAGCTCGCGGCATGTGGTAGGCCTGGGTGACCAGGACAATCTTATTAATACCTAACTCATTCAACAGCTCGCGACTGAAACGGGCATTTTCGGCAGTATTGCTGCTGCGCGGCTCCCGCCAGGCCACTGGAGTTTTAAACTCGCTCTCCAAGGTTTGCGCCATCAAATCCGCTTCGGGAATTTCATCCGGCTCCAGCATACCGCCCCCGGAAGCCAAAATCGGCAAACCCAGCTCCCCGGCCAACTTGGCAGCATAGCGCACACGCAGCAAGGTTCTGACATGTAAAGTAACCTGCCCAGGATATTCCGGCGCTGACGTTTCGATGCCGCCTCCTATCACCACCAAGACCTGCGGTTTAAATTGCTGCACGGCTTCGGTAGAAAGAGGCGGAACCCTTTCCCAGAGCATGGCCCAGTGCTTAACCACAATCGGCAAACTCAATAACCACAACAGTGCCAGACAGACTATCGCCATGTTCTTTCCCCATTTACGCTTGCGCAAAAGCAAGCCAACCAGCGCCAGCATCGCCAAAGAGGTTGGCGGCAACAACAGCAGCTTGATAACGTAGATAGCGATGATGGACATGGGACACGATCATCCTTGAGCAAGTATTAGTCAATATGGCTATAGACAAACCACATTGGGAGTGAACTAGAGACGCAAGGTTTTTGCGTCTCTAAAGGCTTAGCGCGGTTATATCGCCAATCTGGAAATCCCCACCGCTTCCCGCAAGGTATTGATAAACGGCCGGGTGATGGCACGGGCTTTCTCGGCGCCTTCCTGCAATTGCTGCTCGATATGCTCCGGCGCTTCCATTAAGGCTTCGTAACGCTCGCGAGCCGGGGCGATTTCATCGTTGATTTTCTCGAACAACACCTGCTTCATCTCGCCCCAGCCTATGCCTTCGGCGTAGCGTTGGCGGATCGCTTCGACTTCGTGGTGATTGGCAAAGGCCTGATAGATACCAAACAAGGTGCAACCTTCCGTATCCTTGGGTTCGCCCGGTTCCAGCGAGTTGGTTTTGATCTTGTTGATCAGTTTCCGCAGTTTCTTTTCCGGCTCGAACAACGGGATGGTGTTGTTGTAGCTTTTGCTCATCTTGCGGCCATCCAGGCCTAGCAAGGTAGCGGCGTTGTCGTCCAGCACCGCTTCCGGCAAGACAAAATGTTCACCGTAAATATGGTTAAAGCGGCTGGCGATGTCGCGGGCCATTTCGATATGCTGGATTTGATCCTTGCCCACCGGCACCTTGTTGGCGTTGAACATCAAAATATCGGCGGCCATCAGGATGGGGTAACTGAACAAGCCCATCGTGATGCCTTTGTCCGGATCGTTGCCTTCGGTTTCTTCGTTTTCGGCGACGGCGGCTTTATAAGCATGGGCGCGATTCATCAAGCCCTTGGCGGTCACGCAAGTCAGCATCCAGGTCAGTTCCAGAATTTCCGGCACATCGGACTGGCGGTAAAACACCGCGTTGGAGGTATCCAATCCCAGCGCCAGCCAGGTCGCGGCGATTTCCAGGCTGGATTGCTTGACCCTGGCAGGCTCGTTGCATTTGATCAGCGCATGGTAGTCGGCCAGAAAATAAAACGGTCTGACCTGCTCGTCTTTGCTGGCATTGATCGCCGGCCGGATCGCCCCGGCGTAATTGCCAAGATGCGGCGTGCCGGTGGTGGTGATACCGGTAAGGACAATGGATTTACTCATGCTGCTGCCTGCGCTGTCTGTAATGAAAAAGTGGCGGAATTTTACACAAATAGCCTGGGATAGTCAGGCAATAAAACCGCCGAACCTGGCAATTGCCTGGATGCCAACTGCGTCACAGCCCGCCCAAAAAATCCGCTGATTCGGGCGATATGAGCCACTATTTCCTAACCAGAGCCACGGATTTTTATAGTAAACTCCCTGCGACTGATTTTTTACCCAACCACTGCCAATCCGAATCGGGGGAAGCCAATGCTGAATCATGATGAAAAACGCGATTACATCCGTATGGATGTGGACTGTGACATTACCTATAAGCTGGCCGATTCCAGCGAGGTCAGTACCGGTAAATGCACAACGCTGAGCGGCGCCGGCGTATCGTTTATTGCCAACCGGCCGTTCGATGTCGGTTTAGCCATGGAAGTCAGCATCATGCCGAAAACCCAAATCACCCCACCGATGACGGCCTTCATCGAAGTGGTGCGTAGCGTCAAACAAGGCGACGGCAGCTTTGAAATAGCCGCATCAATCAAAAGCATTAAAGGCAATTAAGGACAACACCCGCTCCTGACAAGGACGTAGCACGCTATGTATATCATCACCAAAGAAGTTTATTTTTGCTACGGCCACCGCCTGATGAACCATCCGGGCAAGTGCCGCAACTTGCACGGCCACAGCGTCAAAGCCAGCATCTCCATCAAACAAAACAGCCTAAACGACCAAGGCATGGTCTGCGATTTTTCCGACGTGAAAGACTGCGTGGATGGCTTTATCAATAAGGTGCTGGATCACAACTTTTTACTGCATAAAGACGACCCTATCATCCCGGCCCTGGTCGCCAACCACGAACAGTTTTTGGCAATCGACGAACATCCCACCGCCGAAGTACTGAGTAAGATGATTTACCAGCACGTCAAACAACAAGGCTTTAATGTCGATCAAGTGGTGTTGTGGGAAACCGCCAGCGCCAATGCTTGCTATCGGGAAGACTAAGCATGAGCTTGGTGCAACCGGTCAACACCGCACTCTGCCTGGAAAAGATCTGCGAATCCAATTATCAGAAGTTGTTCAGGCTGATTCCGAATCTGCGCTCTTTTGATAAAACCGCCGTCGGCCTGACTCAAAACAAACCGGCGCTGTATCTGCAAGTGCTGGAGCGTAACCCCTACACCTTGACGATAGAACTTAGCCATTGCTTCGACCAACAACTGTCAGAGCACATCGTGCCGGCGGTGAAAATTCGGATTTATCTGGATGCGCAATTGGCGGAAGTGCTGCGCGACATTGACCGGCCGACAGTCGATAAGGTTTACCAAGATCCCGGCAGTCTAGTGGAAATCAGAAACTACAAATGGCGCTTAAACTATTTCCTGCAAAAGTGGCTGGATCATTGCCTTAAGACTGATTACCGCTTCACGCACGACAAACTCAACCAAGCTGCTGCTGTAAAGCCGCTCTGACACAACGCAACACGCCGTAACTGTAAGCGCCGCCCAGTTGCTCGTAGACCGGCTTCAAGGCATTGCGTTGTTCTTCCGGCAAGCTTAACAACACCGCTTCGATTTCACTGACTTCCGCCGGCGACAAGCTCAACACATCGCCCAGCGCCACCAGCCCCAGTTCCAGACTTTTGGCCATGTGATTGTAAATCGTGTCCTCGCTCAGGCCACGCTGTTTCGCCACTTGCTCGACGCTATAGCCCAATCTGAATAAATCCAGACTTTCCGCAACCGTGTCGGTGGCTGACACCGGCGGCTCGTCGTCGAATTGGGCTAACACCGCCAAAAACTCATCGCCGTATAATTCCAGTTTGCGTTGGCCGATACCGGACAACATGCTCAATTGCTGATGATTACGCGGCCGAGCATCGACCATCGCCATCAAAGTCGCATCGTGAAAAATCACATAGGGCGGCACGTCCTGCTCGTCGGCCAATTCTTTGCGTTTGGCTCGCAAAGCATTCCACAAGGCGCTGTCCGCCGCGCCACCCGGTTGGCGTTTTTCGGGTTTTTCGCGGCGGGTCTTGGCGATCTGCGCATCCTTGCGCAACATCAAAGTTTGCTCACCCCGCAACACCGGCCGGCAGGCGTCGGTCAATTTCAAACTACCGTGACCTTCGAAATCGATTTCCACCAAAGACTTGGCGACCAATTGCCGAAACACCGAGCGCCATTGTTTTTCGTCCAGCGCTTTACCGATCCCGAAGGTGGACTGCTTGTCATGGCCGAACTGGCGCATCCGGTCGTCGCTTTTGCCCAGCAACACATCAATCAAATAGGTCACGCCAAAACGCTGGCCGGTGCGATAGATGCACGACAAGGCTTGCTGCGCGGCAACGCTGCCATCCCAGGTTTCCACCGGCTCCAGGCAAGTATCGCAATTGCCGCAGCCCTGCTCCAGAACGTCACCAAAGTAGCCAAGCAGCGCCTGCCGCCGGCAACTGACCATTTCGCACAAGGCCAGCATCGCATCCAGTTTGTGCAATTCAATCCGCTTGTGCGCCTCGTCGGCATTGGATGAACCGAGCATTTGCCTTAGCGTCAATACGTCCTGCAAGCCGTAAGCCATCCAGGCGTTGGCCGGCAGGCCGTCGCGGCCGGCCCGGCCCGTCTCTTGATAATAGGCTTCCACGCTTTTCGGCAAGTCCAGATGCGCCACGAAGCGCACGTTAGGCTTGTCTATGCCCATGCCAAAAGCAATGGTGGCGACGATGATCAAACCGTCTTCCATCAAAAACTGGTGTTGATTCTTCTGCCGCTCTCTATGCTCCATGCCGGCATGATACGGCAGGGCTTTCAAGCCCTTACCGTTCAGCCACTCGGCGGTTTCCTCGACTTTTTTACGCGACAAGCAATAAACGATGCCGGTGTCGCCGGGGTGTTCGCTGCGGATAAAGGTCAATAATTGCTGACGGGCATTGTCTTTTTGAATGATCCGATAGCGAATATTCGGCCGGTCGAAACCGCTGACGAACACCTGAGCCTGTTCCAGCGCCAGCCGGGTAATGATTTCCTGGCGGGTACGCTCGTCCGCTGTGGCGGTTAAAGCGATGCGCGGTACTTGCGGAAACTGTTCGTGCAACACCGACAACAACAAATAATCGGCGCGAAAATCGTGGCCCCATTGCGATACGCAATGCGCCTCGTCGATGGCAAACAAAGCGATCTTGCAGCGGGCGAACAAGGCCTGGGTTCTGGCGTTGGATAAGCGCTCAGGGGCAATGTACAGCAAATCCAACTCGCCGTTCTGCAACTTCTGTTCGATCTCGCGCACCTGCTCCAGCGCCAGCGTCGAATTTAAATAGGCCGCTCGCACGCCCACTTGATGCAAGGCGCTGACCTGATCTTGCATCAGCGCAATCAGCGGCGAAATGACGATGCCGACGCCGTCCATCACCAGGGCCGGAATCTGATAGCACAAGGACTTGCCGCCGCCGGTCGGCATCAATACCAACACATCCCGGCCGCCGATCAATTGTTCGATAATCTGTTGCTGCTGGCCGCGAAAACTGTCGTAGCCGAACACGCTACGCAGGGTTTGCAGGGCGGGGTTATTGGTCATAAATCATTACTTGCTAAATCTAAACCGGCAAAAAAGTTGTCGAGGTATTAGACCATAGATCAGGCCATCATCCGCAACCGCCCGATCCATGCGAAATCCGCTACGGCCTTCTACGCCTTGAAATAGTAACGCACATCCCCAATCTCCTTAATTCAATGTACAGCACGCCGATTTCAACAATTCAAAATCCACCCTATATAATGCCGCGCTTACCCAAGCCGCGGAAGGCGCCTAATTTTCTATGCTCATTACTTACTGCCGTTTACCCGACCGTCTTAAATATTTGATCGATAACGATCAACAATACCTGTTAAAACAAGGCCTGAAAGGCATCGAGAAAGAAAGCCTGCGCATCACCGAGCATGGCGAGATCGCCCAAACGCCTCACCCCACGGCGCTCGGTTCGGCATTGACCCACCCTTACATCACCACCGATTATTCGGAAGCGCTGATGGAATTCATCACTCCGCCGTTTGCCGACATCCGCCAAACCCTGGACTACATGCACCAGCTCCACCAGTTTGTCTACCCGCATCTAGGCGAGGAAATGCTGCTGGCCACCAGCATGCCCTGCGGTATCGACGGCGACTTGAGCATCCCCATCGCGGAGTACGGCAAATCCAACATCGGCAAGATGAAGCACGTTTACCGTAAAGGTTTGTGGCACCGTTACGGCCGCACCATGCAAGCCATCGCCGGCATCCATTTCAATTATTCGGTGCCGGAAGCGTTGTGGCCGGCGCTGTACCAGCAAAGCGGCTGCACGGTAGGCCTGGAAGACTTTATCTCCAACGCTTATTTCGGTTTGATCCGTAACTTCCACCGCCAAGGCTGGTTGATTTTGTATCTGTTCGGCGCCTCGCCGGCGATTTGCAAAACTTTTTTCAAAAGCCGCCCGCAATTGATGGAGCAATTCAAGGAGTTTGACGAGCACACCGTGTTCCACCCCTATGCGACCTCGCTGCGCATGAGCGACATCGGTTACAAGAGCAAGAACCAGGCGGGCTTGAAGATCGATTACAACTCGCTGGACGGCTACGTGGACAGCCTAAGCGCAGCCATCAACACACCCTATTCGGACTACGAAGCCATCGGCGTTAAAGTGGACGGTGAGTATCAGCAGCTGAACGCCAACATCCTGCAAATCGAAAACGAGTTTTACAGCACCATGCGCCCCAAGCAGATCGCCAAATCCGGCGAGAAGCCGACGCTGGCGCTGAAACGGCGCGGCGTGCTGTATGTGGAAATGCGCTCGCTGGACTTGAATCTGCTGAATCCGATCGGCATCGACGAAAGCACCGCCCGCTTTGTCGAGGCGTTTTTGTTGTACTGCCTATTGCAGGACAGCCCGCCACAAGGCCCGGACGAATTCCAGATTAACAACAGCAACCAATTGCTGGTCGCAAATGAGGGCCGCCGCCCCGGTTTACAGTTAAACCGCAACGGCGACACCGTCACCTTACAGCAATGGGCTCATAGCATCCTGTATGCCATGCAACCTATATGCGCGGTACTGGATAGAGGCAGTTTGGAACGCCCCTACCAATTGGCTTTGCAACATCAGTTGGCAGTAGTGGACAACCCGGCGCTGACGCCGTCGGCACGGATTCTGGCCTGCATGCGCGAGAACGGCCAGGAGTTTGGCTGCTTCGCCAGTAACACCTCGGCCTTGCATAAACATTATTTCAACGCCGAACCCCTGGACGATGAGACGCAACGGCAATTCGAGGACATGGCTGCCGCGTCGTTGCAAAAACAAGCCGACATCGAAGCCAACGACAAGTTGGACTTTGACGAGTATTTATCCCGTTACTTTGCCCAGAGCTAAATCCATGACTGAATTCGACTTAAGCACCGCCCAATCCGAGCTGCAAGGCAAAAATCCGCGCACCATCTTAAAAGCCGCACTGGCTAATTTCGATAACATTGCCATCTCTTTCAGCGGTGCAGAAGACATCGTGCTGATCGACATGGCCTTGCAAATCAGAAAAGACATCCAGGTGTTTTCATTGGATACCGGCCGCTTGCATCCGGAAACCTACCGTTTCATGGAACAAGTGCGCAAGCATTACGGCATCAACATCGACATCTTGAGCCCGGATCGCGAGCAGTTGGATGCTTTTGTCAAAGAAAAAGGTCTGTTCAGTTTTTACGAAGACGGCCACCAACAATGCTGCGGCATCCGCAAAGTTGAGCCTTTAAAACGCAAGCTGGCGACGCTGGACGCCTGGATTACCGGCCAACGCAAAGACCAAAGCCTGGACACCCGCGGCGACATCCCGGAAGTGCAACTGGACGCCGGTTTCGCGGGTCCCGGCAAACAGCTGATCAAATTCAACCCGCTGCTGAACTGGTCGTCGGCGCAGGTGTGGGATTACATCGAAGCCTATCAGGTACCGTTTAACGAACTCCATAAACACGGCTACATCAGCATCGGCTGCGAGCCATGCACCCGACCGGTATTGCCGAATCAGCACGAGCGCGCGGGACGTTGGTGGTGGGAGGATGCAGCGAAGAAGGAGTGTGGGTTGCATGGGGGGAATGTTAAATCGGCTTGAAATATCGAGCCGATGAAACTTGGTATACTTTGGCGACACGTTAGCGGAGGAACAACATGGCCACGATGATTACAGAAGTCTACGAAGCGCTGAAAGAAGCCGGCGTCAGCGAGTCCAAGGCAATCAAGGCTGCGGAAGCCATCCAGCAACTCAGCAAGGAAGATCATCTGCACTTTGTTCAGGAACAAATGCTGAAGTATCAAATGTATGCCGAGGGCGAGTTTAAGCTGTTGAAATGGATGATTGGGTTTAATTTGGCTTTTACTATGGCGATGCTTTGGAAGGTGTTTGCTTGAATAGAATTGATTTAACTTTAACGAATCTTACCGCCAAAGTCTTATTTGTTCACAGATAGCCAGAAGAATTTGATCGAGATTCCTATCTCTACCTGTTCAAAATTTACATCCTTCTCAGGCCCCCAATTAAGCACATTCAGTCTATCCGAATAGCAACAAACCTATTGTAAATAGAGGCTCACAATGCTAAAGCAATTCATTGTTCTTTTTCTGCTCTGCTGTTTACCCGCCTGCGCTGGTCTGGGACTCGGCCTCGATAATCGCAGAGTCCAGAATGCCTTTGAAACGTCAAAGGCACGGCTAGAGCAAAAAGCAACTGCAGGCCAGATCACCTGGGTTCAAGCCGCAAAGGAAACGCGAGATATGGACAAGCACCTTGCGGGTCGGACCGACCTTGATGCAAACTGGAAATATGATCAGGATGACGAGGAATACCATGCTTACTGCATTGCCCTCGCTGAACGACTTGACAGACAACAAATATCTTTTGCTGAGTTTAATGCTTTAAGATTAGAACGCTTCAATTTAATTCAAGCGAGACGTCAATCACTAAATTACCAGAGATAAATCACACTAATCAAAACGCTCTTAAACTGGCCTATTAGAAACTCAGAGAGTTATTACTCATAATAGACATCTGGATTCAATAAGAATTGCGTTTTTAGTTGTGTTGGAAGTTTTGTACAAACCTTTACCCTCTTTGAATTGAGCGATGATAGTAAATGCATTACGACCCCAATGAGTTTAATGACGGGCTTAATATTCTCGATCATCTTGAGGCCCTTGCCGATCAAAACGATAAAGTTGCTGAATGCAAGTATTTTCTTGATCTTGCGACTCAAGAAAAAGATAAGGATAAATTTCGTTGGCTTATTAGTGCATTTTTCGGTGCAGCCTACAGTTATTTTGAGATAAGTGCACTTCGCGCCTATTACGGCTTTTGCGACCCAAAAACGGGTACCCCAATCAAAAACAACGAGGTGCTGGCTACTCTTAATCGTTATGTCGGTGTATTCCTAAAACAAAACAAACCAGATTATGTAAGCACTTTTGGGCGGCACATCATCATAAAGCAGCTTTATGAGCTTCGTAGAGGAAATACTCACCACTACCCACTATCGATTATGTCATCCAGCCAAGAGCTCCCCGAAGGTTTCCAGTTTGTTATTCAATCGAACAACGTTGTCCCGGCATTAACCTTTTGCCGTGAGACTATGATGCTAATACAGGAGGTGGATCGCGAGCTACAACAGCATTTTTAGCTGCCTAGGGTGCGCACGGTTTTTGTGCCCACGCGGACTAACTCTTCTTGTCCATTCAAGGCTTTGACATCGTACTTTTCGTCTTTTAGCATATCCAGTTTTACCCAGCCCCCCAAGCTCAAGTGGTCCTAAAAACTCTCGTTCCCGGCCAAATCTGGTATGCGCAACAAGCCATTCAATTCGGTCCGTTAAATCTAAGCACCAGAGCCACTTTCGTCAAACTGCGGGACGGCTCGATTTGGGTGCATTCGCCGATCGAGCCGTCACCCCAACTGGTGGCTGAAATTGCCGAAATCGGGCCGGTGCGTTATGTGCTTGCACCAAACAAGAGCCACCACCTGTTTTTTACGCCATTCATGAAGGCGTTCCCGAATGCCCAAGGCTATATTGCGCAGGGCTTAGCCGATAAGCGCCCGGACTTGTGTGCTTATCCGGAGTTGTCGCCATCGGAAACACCGGCCTGGACGACCGAATTAATCCCCGTATTTGTGGAAGGCCTACCCATCATCAACGAGACGGTTTGGTTTCACAAGGCAACGGGTACGTTGATTCTTACCGATCTGCTGTTTTGCTTCGGCGCTGAACACATCGGATTAGCGCGCGTGGTAGCGAGACTGCTCGGCGTCTACGATCAACTGGCAATGTCGCGAACCATGAAACTGCTGGTTAAAGATAAAACCGAATTGGCGCGCTCGGTCGATGCGCTGCTGGCGTTGGATGTTGAGCGGATTGTGCTGGCTCACGACCAAATCATCGAAAACGACGCCAAGCGCAAATTAAGCGCGGCGTTCAATTGGCTGAGAAAATAAGGCGTTTTTTATCGTTCCCACGCTCCTCGCAGCAATCCGAACCGGCGTTCTGTTTCATGCAACCGTAAAACCTGACTAGCCATCATTCCTGTTAGAATCGCCGCACTACCCCAAACAGGAGCATCGCCCATGAGCGACTTTTACAGCCCACAGCACCGGCAATTGCAAGAGCAACACGACACCGTCAAGCTCGCGGACCGTCTGGAACAAATGATAGTGGAACGGCAAATTGGTGAGCAACATCAACCATTTATCGAGAGCCGGGATTTTTTCTTTCTGACGACTATCGACCAACGCGGTTATCCGACTTGCTCTTACAAGGGCGGCAATCCCGGCTTGGTGAAAGTGGTTAATCCACGAGAACTGGCCTTCCCCAGTTACGACGGCAACGGCATGTTTTTGTCGATGGGCAATATCAACGGCAACTCGAAAATCGGCATGCTGTTTATCGACTTCGAAACACCGCACCGAATTCGAGTGCATGGCGACGCCCGCATTGAAACCAACGATCCGCTGCTGGCCGAATACCCTGGCGCCGAGCTAATCGTGCGTGTGGCGATCAGCGAGATATTTATCAACTGTCCGCGTTATATCCATCGCATGAGCCGCGTTTCCCGCTCAAAATACGTCCCGCAAGCCCATCAAGACACGCCGTTGCCGCAATGGAAGCGTATCGATGCGGTGCAGGATGTGTTGCCAGCTTGCGATAGTCACGTGGCGGAAAGTCTGGGCGGGATAATCACACCGGAAGAATACGGGGCGATGGTGTTGAGCGGTGACGCCTAGCTCCCCCTCCCTCCGGAAAATTACTAACCTCAACATACATTTGGAGACCCACATGAGCGAAAGAATCATTATGCGCACCGGCGAAGCCCTGGTAGCGGGCGGACCAGCCGGTACCGCCGCAGAACCGGAAATCATCATCGGCGAACTGGACGGACCGGTCGGCACCGCGATTGCCACCCTAACCGGCGATCAAGTGCAAGGCCACACCCGAGTATTCGCGATTTTAAATACCGATATTCAGGTACGCCCGGTCACGCTGATGGTCAGCAAGGTGACGGTTAAAAACAGCCGTTACACCAATATTTTAATGGGCACCGTGCAGGCGGCGATTGCCAACGGCGTGCTCGATGCGGTGCGCGCGGGTGATATTCCCAAAGAAAAAGCCAACGACTTGGGGATTATTTGCTCGGTATGGTTGAATCCCAGCGTGATCAAAGATGACAAGCTGGATCATCAAATTTTGTTCAACATCCACCGCGAGGCCATGGCCAAAGCCATTCATAAAGCCATGACCAACACGCCGGATATTGATTGGCTGCTGGAAAACCAAGAAAAAATCACCCATAAATATTTTCAGATGGGGTTGGACGGTAAGATTTAATTAGCTGGTCACTTGGGTTGCAAGCCTTTGCAGCCCAACGCCACGCCATCTTTCCCTCCCCTGCTTTCGTCTTAACCGCCATTCCCGCTTAACACCGCACCTACTATTCAGCCGCGCTTCGCCAAGCAAACTAATAGCGCATCACTATTTGTTTGACAAAATCCGCAAACCCGCTTAAAAAGACCCTATAGTTTCGATTCGAAATTATATGGCATTTACTTTTTATGGGGGATACGATCATGAAAAAAAGCATTTCGTTGTTGATGGCGGGCCTGCTAGGCACAGTTGCCTTTACCGCGTTTGCGGCCGATCAGGCCGTACCGTTTCCGGAGGGCTATCGCAACTGGCTGCACGCTAAAAGCATGCTGATTCAACCCGGCCACGCCCTGGAGAATCCGTTTCAAGGCTTGCACCATGTCTACGCCAATAAACAAGCGGAAGCGGGTTTGAAAACCGGTAAGTACGCAGACGGCTCGGTGCTGGTGTTCGATTTATTGCAGTATCAGGAGAAGGATAAAACCATACAGGAAGGCGAGCGCAAACTGGTGGGCGTGATGCTGAAAGACGCGAAAAAATTTGCCGCGACCGGCGGCTGGGGTTTTGAAGGCTTTGCCGGCAACAGCAAAACCGAACGGCTGGTGAAAGACGGCGGCACTTCTTGCTTTGCCTGCCATGCATCGGAGCAAAAAACCGATTACGTGTTCTCGCAATATCGGCCTTAGTCTCTAAAGCTGATCCTCGGGAGAGACGCAAACTATTGCGTCTCTCCATTTTCTTTAAGCTTGATCGACCAAACGGATACCGGTTTCTTCGATGACGATCCGCCGTTGTTTATACAAGCCGCCTATGGCCTGCTTGAAGACTTTTTTACTGACGCCAAAGGTGTCGTAAATAATCTCCGGCGCACTTTTGTCGGTTAGCGCCACATAACCACCGCGCTTCGCCAGTATCGTCAAAATCTTCTCAGACGTGGCATCGACTTTCTGGCCGTATTTTTCCTGGCTCAAGACCAAATCCAGCTTATTGTCGGGGCGGACTTTTTTAATATAGCCGGTCAATGACTGGCCTTTTTGCAAGGGCTGAAAAGTCTCGCTTTTATACAACACGCCCCAATATTGATTATCCACCACCGCTTTAAAACCCAAGTCGGTTTCGTCGGCGATAATGAGTTGCACCGCCTGACCGTCTTTGTAATAAAACGCCTGATCCTGAATGAAATCGTCCAAAATCATCGTGGCGGCGATGCGGTTGTTTTCGTCTAAAAACAGACGCACCAGATAAGAACGGCCTTCGACGACTTTCCCCTTCTGTTCGCTGAACGGTAACAACAAATCCTTGGGCAATCCCCATCCCAAAAACGCACCGGCATGGCTGAGCGATATACATTTTAACCAAGCTACCTGATCGACTTGCGCAAGCGGCGTTTGCAGGGTAGCGATAGTTTGATTCTTACCGTCAATGAAGACAAAGGCGTTTACAGTATCGCCAACCTTTAGATTATCCGCAGCATCTTTGTCCGCCAAGCCAATCTCGCCAAGCGCCCCACCATCCAGACCATACTGATTATCACGTTGGCTGACGACGGTTAAAGTGTTGAATTTGCCTAGTTCGATCATGAAGGTTCCGGAGTTTGATTGGGCATGAGCGTTGGCACTTGCTGGCCACACGCGGAGAAATGAAGGGCTATTATACAAACGAATCGGTAAAACCGCAGGCTGCATCTCCTTAAACGGCGGCACCTTATACTCCAAATACGCACCTAAAACGAAGTCAAAACCCCGTTATGCTAGCGCCCGTCTATAATGGACGGTTTTTTCAATTCGATAAAACCTGCTTTTATCGAATATAAGTGTCGACTATGAATCTACTGCTGAAGTATCTATCCTCTTGCTGGTTTCTGAACAACCCCTCCGAGTTAGTCCCGCCCAACTCGTTTATGTGGAAAAACGTGGCGTTCTATCTGATTTCCGGGATGATTGTTGAAGGCTTGATCTCCGATCCGGCGGACGGCACATTGGAAGTTTTGGGCCGCACCGTCATGGCTTTCGGCTCGGTGGCGATCTTATTGCTGATGGAAAAAAAATGGGTCTGTTTTAATCAGCTGTATACCTCGATTTTCGTCTGCGAGAATTTCATCATGACCTTGGCTGTCGCTGCCGAGGCTCTCGACTATTGGCTGGTATTGCAACACCATATCTACCGCGAAGAAATTGGCATAGGCATCGCGGTGTTTTTGGTTGTCTGGTATATCTCTATCGTCAGCTATATTTTTCGGGCTTTCTTCAGTTACCCAACCAGCGTCAGCGTAGTTTACGCATTTAGTTACTTCATACTGACCTACGGCATTCCAATGCTGTTGATGGATATTTGACGGTCAAGCCAGCCGGAGCCCTCTAACTCCGGCCAGAGTGTCGCTTATATTTGCGCTAAGTTACCCCGATCTTCCAGCCAGCTTTTCCTATCGCCGGCACGCTTCTTCGCCAATAACAGATCCATCTGTTCGCGGGTATCGTCGTTTTCGGCTACCGTTAACTGCACCAGGCGGCGGGTGTCGGGATTCATCGTGGTTTCCCGCAATTGCGAGGGATTCATCTCGCCCAAGCCTTTAAAGCGCTGGATGTTGATCTTGCCGGTGAGTTTCTCGGCTTCGATGCGCGCCAACACGCCCAAGCGCTCCGATTCGTCCAGCGCGTAAAATACCTTCTTGCCGACATCGATCCGGTACAGCGGCGGCATGGCGACGAACACATGCCCTGCTCTGACCAAGGCATTGAAATGCTGGTAAAACAGCGCGCAAATCAGAGTCGCAATGTGGTTACCGTCGGAATCGGCATCGGCCAGGATGCAGATCTTGCCGTAACGCAGATTTTGCAGGTCGTTGCTGTCCGGCTCTATACCCAGCGCCACCGCGATGTCGTGTACCTCCTGAGATGCCATCACCTCGCCGGAATCGACTTCCCAGGTGTTCAGAATTTTACCGCGCAACGGCATGATGGCCTGGAATTCTCGGTCCCGCGCCTGCTTGGCCGAGCCGCCGGCCGAATCGCCCTCGACCAAAAACAGTTCGGTGCGACTCAAGTCCTGTCCGGAACAATCCGCCAGTTTGCCGGGCAAAGCCGGGCCGCTGGTGATTTTCTTGCGGACGATTTTTTTGCCTGCTCTAAGGCGTTTCTGGGCGCTAGCCAGGATGATTTCGGCGATCTTTTCGCCTTCCTGCGGATGCTGATTCAGCCACAGGCTGAACGTATCCTTGGCGACGCCGGATACAAAGGTCACGCATTCGCGCGAACTCAGCCTCTCCTTGGTTTGCCCGGAAAACTGCGGGTCTTCCAGTTTTACCGACAATACAAAATGGCAGCTTTCCCAAACGTCTTCCGGGGCAATTTTCACCCCGCGCGGTAATAGATTGCGAAAATCCAGAAACTCACGCATCGCTTCGGTCAAGCCGGCGCGCAAGCCGTTGACGTGAGTACCGCCTTGGGCAGTCGGCACCAGATTCACATAACTTTCGGCGATGGTTTCCGGCAAACTGTCCGGCGTCCAAACTATGCCCCACTCCACCGCTTCGTTGCTGGCCGCCATGTTGGCCATGAACGGCGGTTGCGGAAAGATTTCGGCGTCGCCGACCCGGTCCAGCAGATATTCCTGCAAGCCGTTCTGGTAGCACCATTCGAATTGTTCGTCGCTGAGTTCGGAATTTAAAATAATTTTCAAGCCCGGACACAACACGGCCTTGGCGCGCAACACATGTTTCAGCTTGCTGACCGATACCCGATTGGAATCGAAATATTTACCGTCCGGCCAAAAATGCACGCTAGTACCGGTGTTGTTTTTACCGACCGTACCGCTTTGCTGCAGCTCGCCAACCTTGTCGCCGCCGGCGAACGCCATTTGATAAACACCGCCGCCACGCTTGATCTCAACCAGCAGTTTTTCCGACAGGGCATTCACTACCGACACACCGACACCGTGCAGACCGCCGGAAAATTGATAATTTTTGTTGGAGAATTTACCGCCGGCATGCAGTTGGGTCAGGATCACTTCCACGCCGGGAATGCCCTGCTCGGGATGTATGTCCACCGGCATGCCGCGGCCGTTATCATCCACCCGCACCGAGCCGTCTTTATAGAGTACAACATTGATGGTATCGGCGTGGCCGGCCAAGGCTTCGTCCACGCTGTTGTCCACCACTTCCTGCACCAAATGGTTGGGGCGGGTTGTATCGGTATACATACCGGGGCGCTTGCGCACCGGGTCCAGGCCGCTCAGTACTTCTATGGCGGCCGCGTTATATTCTTGGGTCATGATGTCTCGTAATAGGAAATAACAGTGTGTCGGCTGACCATTATATGTCAGCAACGCGCGCCAGAGAGGCTCCGGAACACCGGTCCTCATCAACCGGCTCACCATGCCTCGACTTCCGTAAGCGCCATCTGAAATTACCTAAGCACTGGAAAAGCCGGACCCACGCCGTTTTCCAGGGCGCCGCCACCGATTTTTGACGACAAGCCAACTGTTTGGCGCCAGCCCCGGTTTCGATCAGCGCATACGTAGAACTTGGTCGACGGCGAACACAATGGTTTCTTTGCCGGACGTTGTTTCGTTGAAATCGATAGCAGCAGGCCACAAGCCATTGAAGCTCCACTCCGCGATGGGCGTCATCGCCTGGTCATAGGCTATCAGCGTCGCATCGACCCGCGACCGGCCCGACCTACCGCTGACAAACTGTTGTCGCCAAGTCCAGAGATCCATCGACTTGGTCAAACCTTTACTGCAGGTAATATTTTTAGCCGATAAGCGTCCGGGTATCTTAACTGTAAGGTTCTCTCCCCGCGCACTAACCCTGGTTTGCTCCACTTCGTTCTGCGAACCCATGCCTTTGCAATCGGTGAAATAAGTGGTGACTCCTCCGGCGCTGAATTCGTAATAAACCAACGGGGCGGAATTGTCTATGACATTCTCAACGGCGCCGCCGCTGGCTGACGAGACCACGACTGCACCGAATAAAACGCTGATAAAACGGCTGGTTGTTTTCATGATATATCCTCAAAAAGTTTGATTCGGTGCGCCTAAACGGCGGCCGAACGGTTCGATAATTTGGTTTAGAAGAAAGCCACCGATCCGATGTTTAAACAATCTGTCGTAAAAATCGATGAACTTCGACTTGTAATGGCAAATGGAATGCCACTTTCCAAAAACCCAAGTAACAACAAAATAAACCATTGAATAAAAACAATTATTTTTAAACCGCCATCGACAAACAGCACCGCTAATACAGCCTATCGCCCACGGCATATCGTTTTTTGCACGAAATATCGTAAAACTTCGAAAGGTTAATTGGTCTGGCTTGCGAACGGTTCGTACCGAGCGGCGTAAAAGCTATCGCATAAGGGCGTAAGCGGAGAGCGGTTCAGGTGGACACGGGATAGGGATAATTGCAACGTGACATTTCGGATGCCTCCCCCGCTAAGTGTTTAGGTTCGGAGCACGTGAATGGCTCGGGAAGCTGGAGCCTTGGAATCCAGGCAAACCTGGGCAACCTCAAAAATGTCACTGTAACTGCAGCCGCTGACGCCTCAGTATTAGCGAACAACTGAACGAACCGAATTGCTGCCACTAAATCGAAAACAACAGATGCAATCCAAACTCAATGGCAGAGCAATTCATACTATAATGCTTGGTCATTTTTTGAGCACCGCAAGCCACTTTATAATATGTCGAGACGTAAAAACGCATCCCAATTTGAGGAAGCGATGGAAGAACTGGAGAAATTGGTCGAGCTGATGGAACGCGGCGATATTTCCCTGGAAGAATCCTTAAAATCCTTCGAACGCGGCATCAGACTAACTCGTACCTGCCAGCAAGCACTGCAAGACGCCGAGCAGAAAGTCCAAATTTTATTAGAAAAAAACGGCCAGCAAACTTTGGAGCCATTCACCGATGAGTAACTTAAAAGCCTACCTTACCGCCTGCCAGAACCGCGTCGAACGGGCGTTGGACGCCCGGCTACCCGGCGAGAACATTCTGCCGCAAACCTTGCATCAAGCCATGCGTTACAGCGTACTGGACGGCGGCAAACGCACTCGCCCGTTGCTGACTTATGCCACCGGCCAAGCCTTGGGCTTGAGTGAAGACCAGCTGGACGCTCAGGCTTGCGCGGTGGAATTTATCCATGTTTACTCTTTAATTCATGACGATTTGCCGGCGATGGACAACGACGACTTACGCCGCGGCAAACCGACTTGTCATAAGGCTTACGATGAAGCCACTGCGATTTTGGCAGGCGATGCCTTGCAAGCACTGGCCTTTGACATATTAGCCAACGACCCAGCCATTCAAGCGGGCGCGGAAGCCCGAGTCAAAATGATCGCGGCATTGACCCGCGCCAGCGGCTCGCAAGGCATGGTTGGCGGCCAAGCCATCGACTTGGGTTCTGTCGGCCGCAAGCTGACTCTGCCGGAACTGGAAAACATGCACATCCACAAGACCGGCGCGTTGATTCGCGCCAGCGTCAATCTGGCTTCGCTATCCAAACCGGATCTCGATGCCGAAGTCGCAAAAAAACTGGATCACTACGCCAAATGCATAGGCCTATCCTTTCAAGTCAAAGACGATATTCTGGATGTTGAAAGCGACACCGCTACACTGGGTAAAACCCAAGGGAAAGATGTCGATAACGACAAACCGACTTACCCGGCACTGTTGGGAATGGCCGGCGCCAAGGAAAAAGCTCAGGAGCTGCATGAACAAGCCGTCGCCAGCCTAGCCGGCTTTGGCAGCGAAGCGGATTTGTTACGCGATTTGTCGCTGTATATCATCGAACGTACACACTAAGCGTAGCGAACTGCACGATTTATACTTCTTGCGCCACAATCCTTCCGGTTTTCCGCTTGCGTCTACTGGGCTGGCGCGGAATATTGCGGCGCAAACATATAAAGGAATTTTTTAACCCATGACAGCCTCTGATTTCCCGCTCCTAGACACCATCCAGACTCCCGCCGACGTTCGGGCCCTGAAGCCTGAACAACTCGAACCCCTGGCCGATGAGTTGCGTCGCTATCTGACCCATACCGTCAGTATCTCCGGCGGCCATTTCTCGGCTGGCCTGGGCACGGTGGAACTGACGGTGGCGCTGCATTATGTGTTCGATACGCCTTCGGATCAGTTGGTATGGGATGTGGGCCATCAGGCTTATCCGCATAAGATTTTGACGGGGCGGAAAGAGCGGATGCCGACGATTCGCACCTTGGGCGGGGTGTCGGCGTTTCCGTGCCGCTCGGAAAGTGAGTACGACGCCTTTGGCGTCGGCCATTCGTCAACGTCGATCAGTGCGGCACTGGGCATGGCGATTGCTTCGCAGTTACGCGGGGAAGACAAGAAGATGGTGGCGATCATCGGTGACGGTTCGATCACCGGCGGCATGGCCTACGAGGCGATGAATCATGCCGGTGATGTGAATGCCAATCTGTTGGTGATTTTGAACGATAACGATATGTCGATTTCGCCCCCAGTAGGCGCGATGAATAATTATCTGACCAAGGTGTTGTCGAGCAAGTTTTATTCGTCGGTACGGGAAGAGAGTAAGAAGGCCTTGGCTAGTATGCCGTCGGTGTGGGAACTGGCCCGGAAAACCGAGGAGCATGTGAAGGGCATGATTGTGCCGGGTACCTTGTTCGAGGAGTTGGGCTTTAATTATTTCGGGCCGATCGACGGCCACGATGTGGCGATGCTGGTTTCGACTTTAGAGAAGTTGAAGGATTTGTCCGGGCCGGTGTTTTTACATGTGGTGACCAAGAAAGGCAAAGGCTATGCGCCAGCCGAGAAAGATCCGTTAGCCTATCACGGGGTGCCGGCTTTCGATCCGAGCAAGGATTATTTACCTAAAGCCGCGCGTTCGCCACACCCGACCTATACGGAAGTGTTCGGCACTTGGTTGTGCGATATGGCCAAGCAGGATGAGCGGCTGTTAGGGATTACCCCAGCGATGCGCGAAGGCTCGGGCTTGGTGGCGTTTTCCCAGCAGTTTCCGAAACGCTATTTCGATGTGGCGATTGCCGAGCAACATGCGGTGACCTTGGCGGCCGGTCAAGCCTGTCAGGGGGCCAAGCCGGTGGTGGCGATTTATTCGACGTTTTTACAACGCGCTTACGATCAGTTAATCCACGATGTCGCTTTGCAGAATCTGGATGTGCTGTTTGCCCTGGATCGAGCGGGTCTCGTGGGGCCGGACGGTCCGACCCATGCCGGGGCGTTTGATTATAGTTATATGCGCTGTATTCCGAATATGCTGGTGATGGCGCCGGCCGATGAGAACGAGTGCCGGCAGATGCTGACCACCGGTTTCAAGCACAAAGGCCCGGCCTCGGTGCGCTATCCGCGCGGCAAGGGGCCGGGGGCCACGGTCGATAAGGCCTTGACCGAACTCCCCATCGGCAAAGGCGAAATCCGCCATCAAGGCAGCCGCATTGCGATTCTGGCCTGGGGCAGTATGGTGACACCGTCAGTGGAAGCCGGCAAGCAGCTGGGCGCGACGGTGGTGAATATGCGCTTTGTGAAACCGCTGGATGAAGCCTTGATTCTAGAGCTGGCGAAAAGCCATGACGTGATCGTCACGGTTGAAGAGAACGTGATTGCCGGCGGTGCCGGCAGTGCGGTGAACGAGTTCTTGCAGCCACAGAACATTCTGATGCCGGTGTTGAACATCGGCCTGCCGGATCGCTTCGTCGAGCAAGGTAGTCGCGAGGAATTGCTGGCATTATGCAGCCTGGATACTAAGGGTATCTTGGCTAAGATTC
>NZ_PIZT01000008.1:0-96925 GCF_002834115.1 Methylomonas sp. Kb3
CGATGCCAACACCTTGGCCGAATATGTCGAGCGCATGGATTTCGTCGCCTGGACTCGTCCTTCGAATCAAGCGCTGGCTTTGCGCGGCTATGCTCGCCGTATCGACGCGCTAACCGGTCAGAAGGCCGCCGCGAAAAATCATCTACATGCGCTGAGTGCGACCGAGGAAACGCCGAAGGCCCTACTACGCGATGCCAAATTGGCGATTAGTCAGCTGGAAAAACGCATCGATACGTTGGCTGGCGAGGCGCTGGCGTTGATCGACCAGCATCCGGAACTGCAACGAATATTCGACCTGTTGACCGGCATCAAAGGCATTGCCCAAACTAGCGCCATTGCCTTGATGGGCGAGTTGCTGTATGGAAAAACGCATCGATACGTTGGCTGGCGAGGCGCTGGCGTTGATCGACCAGCATCCGGAACTGCAACGAATATTCGACCTGTTGACCGGCATCAAAGGCATTGCCCACACTAGCGCCATTGCCTTGATGGGCGAGTTGCTGTTATTGCCGCCCAATCTGTCGCATCGCGAATGGGTCAAGTTTGCCGGACTCGATCCCAAGGCGTTTGAATCCGGCAAAAGCGTACACAAGAAAATGCGGCTGTCCAAGGCCGGTAACCGGCATATTCGTTCGGCGTTGTATATGCCGGCCTTGAGTGCCAAACAGCACGATCCGCATGTGCGAGCGTATTTCCAGCATTTGATCGACAACGGCAAGAAACCTTTGCAAGCCGTCTGCGCCGTCATGCGTAAATTACTGCATGCGATCCATGGCATGTTGAAGCACAATCAGCCGTTCGATAACACGCGGTTTTATGCCATCCCTGAATCCATCATCGCCGAGTAAAAGATGATGAAATTTGTTGCTTTTGAACAGAGTATCTACGTTACTGATTTTAAAAATGGGAAACATTACATGTCATCAATTGTAGGGCATGCTTTGATCAATTCAGCCATTTTTGGCAGAAAGCACGAAATTAAATCTGGCGGCGCTGCATTTATGTGTATGTTTTTTATCGGACTGGGTATAAGTCCAGATATGGATTACTTGGTTTATTGGGTATTTGACTATCAAATAGAGCCAAGAGTAACGCATTCAATATTATTTTGTTTCGTCATTGGTTTGATTGCCTCATGTGCCAAGAAATTTGTATTAAAAAATACTTTTATCTCGGTTTCTCATGGGTTGTTTTATATGGCGAGCTTTTCTCACTTGATATTGGATTTACTGGTGGGCGTTCATCCTATGCCGCTGTTTTGGCCAATAAATTCAAATTTAATAAAGTTACCTTTTGGTATTTTGCCAAGCGCAGGGCATATCGATATAAAAAACATTTATCTTTGGCGTAATATCCTCATTGAGTTAGTGATTTTAATGCCTGTTTCTATGTTAATTTCATGTAAATTGAAAGCGATATTGTTTCAAAGATATAAAGCGATGCGTTATGTGTTTTATATTACCCTGGTTGTCGGTATGTTCGTTGGGTTTAGTCTTAAACGATAAACACAAGTTATTTATATGTTTTGAACCCGATAAGGTGCGCTAATAGCCCGCACAGGGTGTATTAGCGTAAGCGCAATGCACCGAATGATTTATGACCAACATACGGCGCAATACGGCTATGCCTATTGATGACTTATTGTCGTAATTCCTCGTGAGCACAAAAACTGTGTTCATCCTGACTTATTTCATAAGTTTTTTAGTTTAAAGGAGATAATAAGTGCCATTCAACTTTCGAAAAAATTACGCTGAGAAATTGCAGGTTTCTTCAAATATTTTCAATAAAAGAGGGGTTTATGAATTATTTCAATAATATTTTATTATCGACAACTATATTAATTATATCTACATTAGTAAGCTTTCAAGCAAGCGCAGCTTTAGCTCAATATAGCTATACTGGGAATTTATTCGACAGTTTTTCTGTTGAGGGTGTGTCAGCTCCCTATAATGTTGATCGATCTCGCCTTTCCCGTGTAAGGATCGACTTTGCAATCGAAGATTCCCTCGTGCCTAAGAATACTAGTTTTTACTCGGAAATTGACCTGACAAAAAAAGACTCTTCACCATTTGCGAGTTTTTATATTAGTGACGGATATACCAATATCGATCATTATCAGATAGATCCTTACCGTATGATTAAATCTGTAAGTATTATGTTTGATACCGATTCTGAAGGAAATGTAGATGGACGTTGGCGTATAGTTGCCAGGTCTGGTTATTACACTTTTTATGATCAGGTATATTCAAGCATACAGAGTGCTTTCAATAACCCCTCCAGCCCTGACTATGAAGGTGTAATTTATACGGACGACTTCTATGGTTTCCCCCCTGGGTCTGAATATATACATGCAAGTTTGTCAGCGCTTGTCTCAAATGGGCCGGGTTCTTGGACGCGCACGCTAATGCCAGTTAGCAATGTGCCGCTCCCTAATGGGATGTTGCTATTTTTGTCCGCGCTATGTTGCCTATGTTTTCGGTTTTCACAAAGCTTGGTTCACCCTCTACCAAATTGAGAGAGGCAACGATACTTGCTTCGTCGCTTCTGCGGCATCAAAAAGCGATAATAATCAAGCTAACAAGGCGCAATAACCAATGGGCTTGCGCCTTATGATTTAGCGGCGCAATACGGCTAAGCCTATTGATACCCTAGACTTCCAACATTTGACGTGACCGGAGCAACAGCTGATAAGCGCTGCCGCTCCGGTGGTTTGCAAAGAAAGGTTTACTTAGCCGGTTCCCCCCCGCGTTTCGCTACGGTTGTCATTACTGGCTCCGGTTATCACTTTTCAGATAACTAGTTTTAGCCCATGCCGGGCACACAACGATGCGCCTCCTTAAGTCGGCAGCATCCTATCGGCGCACCTTATCGGGTTGAGATTGATATGAATTTGAATAGTTTGAAAATACGGCGCAATGCCTGATGGTTATTGCGCCTTGCCCACCCTACGTTATAAAAAAAATGGCAAAAAGAGCGAGGAAAAAATTTTAAACATATTAAGTTTTTAGGTTAGCGCCCAAAACCATATTTCTTTGCAGTTAAAGTAACAGTGAGAATTGCATAGCTGGATATTATTGCTTGTTTCAATCAGGTCAATGTGCCCCCATCATATCCGGTAATTTTCCAAAAAAATATGAGGCCTCGTTTATTTGTAAGTAACGTTTTAGTTTTTGCAGGATCAATAACTTCTGGTCTGCCGAAAATGTGAGATAACATTAACTGATCCGCTAATAACTTTGCACCTGGTTCAATCTTTTTGCCTTTTAAAGATCCTGCTTTTATCGGTAATCGTCCCGTGAAGGAAACGGCAGAATGAAGAAGTGCAATACTCATTCGAGTAGCGCAAGTGTTAGCATAACCAGCATTCTGGGCTAATAACCGCGTACGGCGCATTAGCGTAAGCGCAATGCGCCGAATGATTTAATACCAACATGCGCTACGCCTATTGACGTACCGCATTGAGTAAAAAATCACAGGGGGTTGTTGACTTGGAACAGAGTACTACGGGGTTGAGAGATATACAGGAGATTCCTCGAAAATATAGGAAAGCGGGATAAATGGTAAGCCTGTAGCTGCGCCACACGCCATAGCAGGTAATAAGTAGCTGTTATTGATAGCGGAACGGTACGTTTCAGTTCGTTTCCCAAGTTTACCTATGTACACGGCGTCAAACGTAGTAGCCAGCAAAATAAACGGTGTGCCACAAATAGCGTTTCCAACGAAAGTGGGAGCTGCAACGATGCCGTTTCTATTGTACAAATTCGATATGTCTTTTATCGGGTTGTCGTCATGAATTCCTGATCGCGAAGCGCAGCCTATAAGAGCAAAGTTCAAACAAAATAGGATTAGCTGAGTTTTCATGACGGCCCAACAAATGATTTTAAGCCCGCGTACGGGGGATTATCGTTAGCGCAATGCGCCGAATGATTTAAGGTCAATATGCGGCGCAATACGGCTACGCCTATTGACGCCCTACATTTCCAACATTAGACGGGACCGGAGCAACAGCTGATAAGCGCAGCCGCTCCGGTGGTTTGCAACGACAGGTTTACTTAGCCGGCTCCGCAGGCTTGGCTGGAGCTCCGGCCGGTGCCTCCGCTTTAGCCTGCGCCGCTTTTCCCTCAACCTGGGCCGCTTGTTCCGGTTCTTGCTTCGGCCCTATATAGCCTTTATGCCAGGCGTAGGCCGCGCCGGCCAGCAGGATCAGCAAAAACATGTAGCTTTTCCAATGGCTTTGCTTTTCGCCGAATGGATCGACCATTTGCATTTCCGCGTCTTTCGGTAATTTGGCGACACCGGTCAACAAGCGGCCGAACGGGATGTTGATAAAGGCTTTCGCATTCACCGCCCAGCCGCAGGCGTCCAGAACCGGTGCCAGATTGCGTTGGCGTAGTTTCAAATAAGCGATAAACATGGATGGGCCGGAAATCGCCAGCATCACGCCGATGATGGCCAGCGGCATTTGCCACCAAACCAAGCCCATGAAGCTGCTCATCACCGTGGCCAGCGCAGTACCGATCGCGCCGATTGCCAAGCCGATGGCGGCGAAAATCCCGGCGAATTTGCCGACGTCGAACGGGGCCGGCGGTTCCTTGCCTTGTCCGGCATTCGCGCCGGCTTCGGAAATGCCTTTAAACGTATTTTCGTGGGCCGCTTTGTCGCGGGCCGACGCGCTTTTTTCCAATTGCTCGTTAATCATCCGCGCGACACGTTTATAAGGCGCCCAGAATGCTTCTTTGATGCTGATCGGGTTTTCGATGATTTTGACGATGGTCGCATCCCAGTCCAAGCCATTGCGGTCGTAAAACACGCCGTTGCGGCCGACGCGCAAATTGTCGCTGTCGCCGCCGGTAAAGGCCGCGGCAATGGTCAGGGTTTCGTTGCTGCCTTGGCGGCGGCAGACGCAATAGGCTAGAAAGATTTTGCTCAGTTCCGCCAACTTGCTATGGCTGTCCACGTCATCCACTTTCACGCACAATTGGCAGCTTCTGCCGTCCAGATATAAGGTACCGGCTTGGAAAATAGCGTGCGGTTCCGGGCTGTAAAAATCGCGAAACGACACGAAGTTGTTTAATAAGGTGTACAGATCGCGGTAGTAATGCAGCAAGCGCACGACAGAATCGATGGCTTTGGCGTGCGGTTCCAAAGCCAAATCCTGTTCGACCAAGCCGGTCAATTTGGCTTGCGTATCGCTTTGCAACAGCGTTTTGATGCGCTCCAGCCCCAAGCCTTCCACGGCATTGGCAGGTTTTTTCTGCAACCAAGCCTGGTAATCGGCAAATTGGCCGACCACGCTTTGCCATTGTGCGTCGGACAAGCTATCTAAAGTGCCCAGCAGCGGTGTCAGCACCTGGGTTTTTAACTGGTCTATCGCCGCCCGCCAGGCCGGATTCAAACCGGTGGTCAATGGCAAATTGCCGCCAGCGACGATGGCAGCCAGCGGCAATTTAGCCAGCTCTTCGCTGCCGGCGGATAAATCGATGCCGGCCAGTTGCTCGTAGCGGCTGTCGGCTGGGTTCAACAACTCGGTCGCGCCGGTGTCGAATTCCGCCAATTGGCAGCGGGTAAAAAAGTCGTCGATTTTGGGTTTTACTTGCGCCAGCAAGGCCGCCGCCGCTTCGGTGTCGGCGATTTGATTGCGAATCCGCACGGCTTCGGCGTCGCTCTGTTGCCACCAATCGAAGTATGCGCCGGCGTCTTTAAAAAACTGTTCGATTTTTTCCAGATTAATGCCCGGCTCGCCGCTGCGGTCCTGAATTTCGCCCAAGCAGGCGATGATGTCGGTGATGGCTTGCTGGCCGGCCTCATCGCCGGCGGCTTTAACCGGAATAATGCCGTCGCCGTTAAATTGGGTGTTGGCGAAAATCTTGGTCATATCGGCCAGATCATCGGCGGTGATTTCGGTCGCATCCGCCTTGCCCAGATTTTTTAAGATCTCGACGGCGGAAGCCAGTAGCTGTTGACCTTCTTCATCTTGATCGTTAATCGCCGCCAGCGGCAGTGTGGTGTTTTGTTGGATCAAATCGGCCGGGTTTTTCAGTACCTTGCTCACCCAACGCACCGCTTCGATGACCTCGTTCGCTCTGATGCGGCCGTCGTTATCGGTATCCAGCAACGCCAATGTTTGGTTGTCGAAGAACAAGCCGTGGGTCGGGCAACTCAGCGCCGCCCATAATTTCTGATCCAGTTCCGGTAGTCCGATTAAATCGCTACCGCGCTGCAATTCAACCTGATCGAAACCGCCGAGTCGGGCAAACCGCCATTTTTCGGCAACATTGCGGCTGGATATGGGCGTCATGGTGTGTCTCCTGTGTTGAGTAGTTTTTGTTATGTCTATCACGAAATTTCGTTAGTTTTACAGACTTGGGTCGCCTGACGCAACTTGCTTTATTGGGTTGCAGGCCGGGCAGGAGACTTGCAATAACTCGCCGCTATGTCTATGCCTTAAAGGCCGGGCGCGGCCGTCCAATTGATTCATGTCTTGGTAAAGCCGGTTTTCGTGATGAATCACTTCGCGTTCGTGCTCGAAAGGGTAAAGGGTTTGGGTCATGCCGCCGCCGTCTATGAAATGCTGGCTGTCCAGCAACATCAATTTGGCATGCAGCAACTCGTGCAGTAAGGCGTCGGCGGGCGAGATGCTACAGGCGGGTGTACTGTCGCAGCCCGGTTCGTTCAGCAATTGCGCACCCAAGCGGGTGTCGAAATAAATCGTCACGCTATCCACACCAAATTCGTTGCCAAAAGCCTGGGTTTGCCAGGTATTTTGCCGGTATTTGAGTACGAGTTTTTGACCACGCAGTTCGTTAAGCAAATTCACTGCTTGCGGGTAGTGTGAAAAGTAGTCGGCCATCACCGCCAGATCCGCGCGGATACTAGAGGGATCGGCGGACTCGGCCTGGTAGATGGTGCTTAGAAAATTGGCAATTTCCGTTTTCGCCAGCGCATCGCTGTTCAGCGTGGCCTGCTTTTGACTGTAGGCCGCCATCACTTCCGCTGCGTTGGGCGGTTTACGCAGACGCAAGCGTACCGTCGCGGCGCCGTCTGGATCTACCGATAGCTTGGCCTGCATGCTGTTGACCGGTTCGGCTAGTTGGCTGGCGACGGCCTGCACGGCATTGACCGGCTGCAAATCGTTGGCGCTTACGATGCGCGAAGAGCCCAGCATGCCTATGCAAAAACTCAACACCAGACTGACTTCGCGGCGGCGGTTATGCAAGATAGCGCTATCGTCGCGCTGCCGGCTGTCTTCTTTAAGATAGATGTCGTAGCGCCGGGCGATGGCTGCCAATTCGGCATAAGCTGAGGCGGCGTCGCGGCTCAGGCCGGCTTGGCACACCAAGGCCGGTTTGCCGCCGATTAAGCAGGGATGCAGAAAGTTGCGATCCGCCGGCTGTTGCAAATACCAGCGATTTAAATCGCCGGCTAATTTGTCGATTCCCTCGATGCGGCTCGCCTCGCCGCCAAAGGCCTGTGCCAGGGTTGATAATCCATTCATGTGCTTAGTTGATATGGTTGGGTTCGGTTTTCCGGCCGACTTTATCAGCGCTTTGGGGCCGTCGGCAAGTCAACCGCCGGCGCGGATGGGGCGCTATTGGCCGGGTCGGCTTTGTCATAAAACAGTCATGTTTTCCCAGCATAATTCATCCATGATGAAATTTGCGGGATATTCAAGATTTGCTTTCGCTTGGAAATCAGCGGCGTGTGGATTGGGCGGCGGCGCTTCTTTGCCATGGCTTGCCACAGCGCTGGCTACGGTTTATTTGCTTGCGGTGTTGTATGCCAATCTGCCCGATGCGTTGGCCGATGTCGACCAGATGCCGGCAGAGTCCGCAGCGCCCATCTCACCCGAAATGGTCACGCAAAATCCGCCCATGGATTTGTCGGAAATCGGCACTTGGCATTTGTTCGGGCAAAGCCCGAATAGCGTGTCTGGTGATGGCGCCGTTGCGGAGACGCAATCGCAACTCAAACTGCTGGGTATCCTGTTTTTATCCAAGAATCCGGAAAATGCCAGCGGCATCATCCAAACCGACGACGGCCAGCAAAAGAAATATAGGCTGGGCGATGAACTGCCCGGCGGCGCGGTGTTGCATTCTGTCGAAGCCGACCGGGTGTTGCTGAAGCGTGGCGAACGCCGGGAATCCCTGTTATTAAAAAAAGATAGCGTCCACGCGCCAACCGCCGCCGAATAATCCCTCCCTTGTAAACTGCAAATGAAAACACGCTTGTTGATCGGCTTGCTGCTGGCCATATTCTGCCCGATGGTACTGGCGGAAAAAGACGAATTCTCGCTGAATCTGAAAGATGTCGATATTCGCGCGCTGATCGAAACGGTTGCCGATGTCACCGGTAAAAACTTTATTATCGACCCGCGCATTACCGGCAATATATCGGTGGTGACTTCCACGCCCATGAAGTCCGCGCAAGTCTACGATGTATTCCTGTCCATACTAAAGGTGCACGGCTACTCGGCGATTCCGAACGGCAATGTGGTTAAGATTATTCCCAACGTCACCGCCAAGCAGGACGGCGAGGAAAGCGAGTTGCGCGGTAATCCGCAAAACGGCGACGAGCAACTGACCCGGGTGTTGCAGGTGCATCACGTCGATGCGGCGCAACTGGTGCAAACCTTGTTACCCTTGATGCCGCAATACGCCTTTATCGGTGCGGTGCCGGAAAGTAACACCGTCATCCTGTCCGATACCGCCGCGAATGTTAAGCGCTTGGCGGCGATGATCAAGCAAATCGATAAAAGCGATTTACAAAACATTGAAATTATCAATCTGCGCCATGCCAACGCCGCCGATTTGATACTGCCGCTGAATACGCTGATTACCAGCAATAATGCCGGAAAAACCACGGCTGTCCCGCCGCCCATGGTGGCCGACGAACGCTCCAATTCCATTATTCTGGGCGGCGACCCGGAGATGCGCTTGCAGATGCGGGCCTTGATCGCCAATCTGGATACGCCGATGGAAAAAGCCGGCAATACCGAAGTAATTTATATGCGTTACGCGGTAGCCAAGGAATTGGTGGAAACGCTGACCGGGGTGGGATCTTTAAAAGACGAAAAAGCCGATCAAGCCAAAACCAAAGCCACCACCGCCAAGGACTTTGATATTCGCGCGGACGAAGCCGCCAATGCGCTGATTATCACAGCGCCGCACGATTTAATGTTGACCTTGAAATCGGTGGTCCGGCAGCTGGATGTGCGCCGCGCGCAAGTGCATATCGAAGCGATCATCGCTGAAGTCAGCTACGACAAATCGCAAAATATCGGCGTCGAATGGCAAACCAAGGACGATGGCAGCGTGTTTGCAGCCAGCAGAAAAGGCGAAGGCAACTCTTTGAATCTTTCGCAATTCATTACCTCCGCCGGCAAGGGCCTAAGCATCGGTTACTTGGCCGGCAGCGAACTAAAAGCCTTGCTGACCGCCTTTGCCAGCGATACCGATGTCAATGTGTTATCCACACCATCGTTGGTGACGATGGATAATGAAGAAGCCAGCATGATAGTCGGCCGCAACATCCCATTAACCACAGGCCAATACACGCCGTCGGTCGGAGGCAGCCTGAGCACCCCGTTTCAGACTATCCAGCGCGAAGACATCGGTATCAAACTCAAAGTCTTGCCGCAGATCAACGAAGGTAACGCGGTTAAATTGAAAGTCGCGCAAGAGGTTTCCAGCGTCGTGCAAGGCACGACCGGGGCCGACTTACAAACCAATAAACGCAAGATCGAAACCAGCGTATTGGTTGATGACGGTAAGGTATTGGTATTGGGCGGCTTGATCGAAGACGACATCACCGAAACCGTGGATAAGGTGCCGCTGTTGGGCGATATTCCTTACCTGGGCTATTTGTTCCAAACCAATTCCACGACCATCACCAAAAAGAATCTGATGGTGTTTTTGCGCCCGCAAATCATCCGGGACGCGGGTAAATCCAGCGGTTTGACCCACGACAAATACAACTACATTCGCGACAAGCAGCAAGAGTTTAACGAGGACGGCGTGCTGTTGATGCCGGAGCAGAAACAGCCTCTGCTGGATAACTTAGCGGACGACAATGCGGCTGCGCAAGATAACGGGGAGGCCAGTCGCAATGGCAGCCGCTGAACCAACAGCGCCAGCCCCGACCGATAACAGGCTGCCGTCTTACGGTTTTGCCAAACGTCACGGCGTGCTCGTTGCCGAATATTCGGCGCAGCAGGCGCGTATCGTTTACCAGCCCAAAGCCACGGTAACGGCGTTGTTGGAAATCCGCCGCTTTGTGGATCGGCCGGCGAGTTTTGAATCAGTCGGCGCGGAGGAATTCGAACGACTGTTGCAAGCAGTTTACGAACACAAAACCGGCCATGCTCAGCAGATGGTGGCCGATATGCAGGACAATCTGGATTTGTCGGAGATGGCCCAGCATCTGCCCAAGCCGGAAGACTTGCTGGAAAGCGAAGACGAAGCGCCCATCATTCGCTTGATTAATGCACTGCTCACCGAGGCCATCAAGGAAAACGCCTCGGATATTCATATCGAATCCTACGAAAAGCGTATGGTGGTGCGGTTTCGGGTGGATGGTACTTTACGGGAGATTATCGAACCGCAACGCGAATTTGCACCGATGGTGATTTCCCGCCTGAAAGTGATGGCCAAGCTGGACATCGCCGAGAAGCGCTTGCCGCAGGATGGCCGCATCTCCTTGAATATCGGCGGCCGTACCGTGGATGTGCGGGTATCGACTTTGCCTTCCGGCCACGGCGAGCGGGTGGTGTTGCGTTTGCTGGATAAGCAGGCCAACCAACTGAGCCTGAAGCAAGTCGGCATGTCGGATTACGAACTGGACAGCATTCAGCAGATGATAGCCCGGCCGCATGGCATTATTTTAGTGACTGGGCCGACCGGTTCCGGCAAGACCACCAGCTTGTACGCGGTGGTTAATCAATTGAATCAACGCAGCCGTAATATTCTCACCGTCGAAGACCCCATCGAATACTATCTGGACGGCGTTGGCCAGACCCAGGTTAATGCCAAGGTGGATATGACCTTTGCCAAAGGCTTGCGGGCTATTCTGCGCCAGGACCCGGACATTGTGATGGTCGGCGAGATTCGTGACCGGGAAACCGCCGAGATTGCGGTGCAGGCCAGCTTGACCGGCCATTTGGTGCTATCGACTTTGCATACCAACACCGCCGTGGGTGCCATTACCCGGCTGCGGGACATGGGCATAGAGCCGTTTTTGCTGGCATCCAGTTTGGTCGGCGTCATCGCCCAGCGCTTGTTGCGCAAACTGTGTCCACATTGCAAAACGCCGGAGCAGGTGCCGGCTCGGGATTTAGCCAAGCTGGGCTATAGCGGCGACGCCGAGCAATGGGTGACGGTGTATCAAGCCCAAGGCTGTCCGCAATGTCATAACCACGGTTACAAGGGCCGGGCCGGGATCTTTGAAATGATCATGCTGGATAGCGCGATGCAGCAGTTAATCCATGACGGCGCCGGCGACCAGGAACTGGAACGGCATGCCCGACTGACTTCGCGCAGCATTCAACAAAGCGCGCTGGAAAAAGTCCTGAACGGCGACACCAGTATCGACGAAGCCATCCGTATCACCTTAAAGGACTAACTGGGCATGGCGGTCTTCGAATATCAAGCGCTGAACGGCAAGGGCAAGTCGGTTAAAGGCACGATTGAGAGCGACACCATCAAAACCGCGCGCCAACAATTGAAAGCCAATGATTTAACCCTGCTGGACATTCAGGAAGTTCATAAAAAAGAACGCAGCGGCCAGTCGCCCTTATTGGCGCAAAACATCGGCATGCGCGCGCTGGCGCATATTACCCGGCAATTGGCCGCTTTATTAAAGTCCGGTTTGGCGATAGACGAAGCGCTGGGCATTATCGCCCGGCAATTGGAATCGGCCAGAGCCAGACGGATTTTGCTGGCGATCAGAAGCCGGATTCTAGAGGGCCAAAGCCTGGCCGTGGCCTGTCAGGCGTTTCCCAGTACCTTTCCGCCCTTGTACCGCGCCACTATCGAAGCCGGCGAATCCTCGGGCAAGCTGGATCAGGTCTTGGAAAAGTTGGCCGATTATCTCAGCGACAAAGGCCAGCTGCACCGTAAGTTGCAGATGGCGATGATTTATCCGGTGCTTCTGTCTTCGGTATCGATATTGGTGGTTATCGGCTTGTTGGCTTACGTGGTGCCGGAAATCACCGGCGTGTTCGACAAAATGGGCCACGAGCTGCCGGCTATTACCCAGGCCTTAATTAGTTGCAGCGATTTTTTGCAGAGCAATGGCATGCTGCTACTGGCTTTTGGTGTGGCTTTATCGGTTGCCGCCAAGCTGATTTTGCGCCGGGAGCGGCCGCGCATGCTGTTTCACCGTTGGTTGTTGACCATGCCGATCACCGCCCGCTTTTCCAAGGGTTTAAACACCGCGCGTTTTACCCGCACCTTGGCGATTTTGACCAATAGCGGCGTGGAGTTGCTGGAAGCCTTGAAAATCTCCAGCCAGGTGTTGGCGAACGAGGCGATGCGGCAGGCGGTGGCGCATACCGCGATTCGCGTGCGGGAAGGGCAGAGTTTGAACAAGGCGCTGGAAGCCAGCGGTTTCTTCCCGCCGGTGACGATACATCTGGTGGCCAGTGGCGAGGCCAGCGGCCAATTACCGCGCATGCTGGAAAGCGCCGCCGACGATCAGGAACGTGATATTCAGGCGCTCACCGAACTGACCATGGGCTTGTTCGAGCCGGCCTTGATTTTGTTCATGGGTCTGGTGGTGCTAACCATCGTGCTGGCCATTCTGTTACCGATATTTGAAATGAACCAATTGATTAGATAGCGGTTTTGTCATACGCCTGTCACGTTGGCTTTCTAATCTTCTCCCCGTTGTCCCGCAGGCCGGGACCTGTTTAAACCAATCCGACTTTAAACCCTTATGAGCAATAAAAAACAGCAAGGCTTTACCCTGATCGAAGTGATGATCGTGGTGGTGATTTTGGGCATCTTGGCGTCCATCGTCGTCCCAAAAATCATGGGCAGACCAGACGAAGCCCGTGCCACGCGCACCTTGCAAGACATCAGAGCCATCAGCGCCGCGCTGGATTTATACAGACTGGATAACTTCAGCTACCCCACCACCGACCAAGGCCTGGAAGCTTTGGTACATAAACCCGCTAATCTGCCGGCCGGCGCGCATTGGAAGCAGGGCGGCTATCTGGATCAACTGCCGGTCGACGCATGGGGCAAAGCGTATTTTTATATGCAGCCCGGCGCGCACGGCGAATTTGATTTGTATTCCTTCGGCGCCGACGGCGTGGAAGGCGGCAGCGAAGCCGGCGCGGACATCACCAATTGGGCGCAAAAATAAGGCCAAATTCCGGCTTGAGCGCGCGTGGTTTTACGCTGATAGAACTGTTAATTGCGATGGTTTTAATCGGCTTGATGAGCAGCATGGCGATGCTGGCGATGGGCAATGCCGATCATAGTAAGCAGCAACAATTGGAAGTTGATCGGCTGGCAAAATTGCTGGCGCTGGCCGAGCAGGAAGCGATGATACGCGGCGAAAGCATAGGTCTGGAGTTGGTCGGCCAAGGGTATAGGTTTCTCTCGCCTACCCAAAGCAAGTGGCAGCCGGAGAATAATGATGCGCTATTCAGACAGAGGAATTTGCCAACAGGCATGACCTTGGCTTTAAGCTTGGACGAAAAGCCGGTGTATCTGAATCAACGGTTCGGCGGCAAAGTTCATCCGGAACCGCAGATTGTCTTTACCCCGGACGGGGCCTCTGCGGTGTTTCAAATTGCGTTGGATTTAGCAAAAAGCGATCTCCGGTTTTGGCTGAGTAATACGGCGGATGGGGGCTTGGCAATTTCCAGCGTCGCCATTAAGCCATGAAATACCCCGGCAACGGCGGTTTCACTCTATTGGAAGTGCTGATTGCGCTGGCGCTGTTAGCCATTCTGATGGCCGGCTTGATCAAAATTACCGCCGACAATACCAAGAACCTTTGGTATCTGGAAAACAAAACTATAGCCGCGACGATAGCCGCTAATCGTGCGGTGCAATTGCGCCTGGATACCGAAAAGCCGGAGAACCAGGACGGGTGGGAAACCATGGCCGGGCGGCGCTGGTATTGGCAGGCCAAGCGCGGTGTGACGCCGAGTCTCGGCGGCACGCTTTGGGATTACCGGATAGAAGTGTTTTTGGAAGGGGATAAATCGCCGTACGCCGGTTTGCTTAGTTATGTTCCGGCCAGCCATGAACAATAGCGCCAGTCGCGGTTTTACCTTGCTGGAAGTCCTGATCGCGATGGCCGTGTTCGCGATCATGGCGGCCATGGCCTACGCCGGCTTGAGCGCGGTGTTGGATGCCAGAGCGGGCACGGAAAAACGCTCGGACAGCATCGCCGCGTTGCAGCAAACCCTGTATTTGCTTAACGAAGATTTAGCCCAGGCTTTGCCACGCTCGATTCGGGACGAATTGGGTAGCGAACAGCCGGCTTTTTCCGGTGGGAATGGTGAAGAATTATTGACTTTAACCCGCAGCGTGCCGGAATGGTCGGCGTTGTCGATGCGAAGTGATCTGCAGCGTGTCAGTTATCGACTGGAAAACGGCAGTTTGTACAGGCAGGTCTGGATCGTGTTGGACCGTACCCAGCAGACGCAATTTCGTCGGAAAAAATTGCTGAATGTTGGCGCGCTTGAACTGCGCTTTTACGGCAGCGACTGGACGACGCATTGGCCGGCAGGTGGCACTGGCTTACCCAAAGCGGTGGAAGCTAATTTTAACTTGGCCGGCCTGGGCGACATGCGCCGGCTGTTTCTGGTGCGGGAATGAAGATGCTAGATCGGGCGCAGCACGGCATAGCGTTGATCACGGTGATGCTGATACTGGCCATCGCCACGGTAGCGGTCGTGTCCATGTCCAGAGCGCGGCAGATGGATATTCGCCGCACCGAAAATCAGCTGCGCAGCATGCAAGCCTGGGAATATGCCTATGGCTTGGAAAGCTGGGCGATTGGCAGGCTGGCCGCTGATGCGAAAGTTGGTGATGTCGATGGTGTGGATGATACCTGGTCCAAACCGCTGGCAACGACCGTGGTGGCTGGCGGCACGATGCAAGCACAGATTGAGGATTTGCAAGGCCGTATAAATCTGAACAACTTGTTGGTTGAGGGAAAAGTATCCGTGCCGGATGTAAAACGCTTGGAACGCTTGCTGGCGCAGCTAAAACTGAAAACCGAGCTGGTACAGGCAATCACGGATTGGATAGACGCAGATATGGACGCTAGCTATCCGCACGGTGCGGAAGACGACGCCTATACCCGATCTAAGCCCGGCTACCGCGCCGCGAACCGGCAATTTGCAGATGTCAGCGAGTTATTGCTGGTACAAGGCATGACGCGCGAGATTTATTCGAAATTATTGCCGTATGTGTATGTGGTGGAAGGCTACGCGCCGCTGAATATCAATACCGCCAGCGCCATGGTGCTGCGCTGTTTGGCGGACGACATCAGCGCCGATCAGGCGGCATCCATCTTCAGAGCCAGAGGCAAGCCTTTCGAAAAAGTCGCCGAGTTTTTAAAGGACGAAGCGGTTGCCGATGCCGGCATCGGTAAATACGGCTTGGGGGTCAGTTCGCAACACTTTTTACTACAAGGGCAAATCGATATGGGCAAAACCCATTTGCAGTTTCAGTCGCAATTGCAGCGTGATAGCGGCGGTGCGCAAGTCTTGAAGCGGCAGCGCCAGGGCTTGGCGCATGGCTGAAAAACTGCTGGTCAGATTCATCTCCGAATCGGCCGATAAACTGGAATGGTTGAGTCTTGCCGAGCCGGATAGTCAGCCGGCATCCGGCACGATGGCCCAGTTAGCAGCTGTTGCGCAGGGTAAGTCTGTACTGCTGTTATTGCCGGCCGCTTCGGTGCTATTGCTGGAAATCGAGTTGGCGGTTAAAACCACCGCGCAACTGAAAAAAGCCTTGCCGTTTGCCTTGGAAGACCTGTTGGCCGAGGACGTGGAAAATTATCATCTGGTTTGGTTAAAACAGGATCGGGATAAACTCGCCGTCGCGGCGATTACCCACGAAACGCTATCGACATGGCTTACGCCGTTTCGGGAAGCCGGTTTGCCGCTGGATGGCGCATATCCGGAAACCTTATGTCTGCCGTATCAAGCCGGACAAGCCACCTTGTTGCTCGACGACAGCAACGCTATTTTGCGTAGCGCTGCCTATCTGGGCGGCGGCGTGGATACGCAATTTCTGCCGCAATTGTTGGAAAAAGCCCGTGCCGAAGGTGCTGATTTTCAGACTTTACTGCTATTCAAAGCCAGCGAAGACAGCAAACTGCCGGAAGGTTTAGCAACTACCGGTGTGGAAACAGTCATAGCAAAACCGTTGCCATTCATGGCGAGCGCCGTTGAGTTGTTGCCGGCAGAGCTGAGTTTATTGAGCGGTGCCTATGCCGTTAGTAGCCAAAAGGTAGGCCGTTGGCAGCAGTGGCTGCCTGCAGCAATTATTTTGGGTGCGGCTTTGGCGGTGCAGAGCTACGCCTTATTGCACACCTACTGGCAACAGCAAGCCGAGCTGAGCGAATTGGAAGCCAAAACCCAAGCGCTGTTCAAACAAAGCTTTCCCGAGGTGAAGCGCATCGTCAATGTTAAAGCCCAAGCCGAGCAACAACTGGCGCAGCTGAGAAAACAACACGACGTCGTCGGTAGCGGCTTCATGCGCTTGTTTTACCGGTCCGGCTTGGTATTAAAAGACACGCCCGCCGTGCACCTGAAAAAACTCAATTTCCTGAACGGCGGTTTGCAGTTGCATGTAGTTGCCGATGACATCGGCCAGCTGGAGCAATTCAAACAACAATTGCAAACCAGCATGCAGGTGAAACTTCAATCCGCCGACAGCGGCGCAAATGGCGTGGAGGCGCAACTTGAGATTCGCGAAAAATGACATAGCGCAGCGTTTTGCCGAACTAACGCCCAGAGAGCGAGTACTGGCGCTGGGTGGTGTGCTGGTCGTGCTGATGTATGGCGCATACCTGCTGTTTTACCAACCAATTGCTGAACAAAGCCGCTTGCTGACGCTAAAAATCCAGGCGCAAAGGCAAATCTATAGCTATTTACAACAAGTCGGCAACGAAGCGGCGGCTTTGCGGCAACAAGCCGCGGTTGATACGCCGGCAGTGGATGGCGGTAATCAATCGCCGCTGGCGTTAGTCGATTTCAGCAGCCAACAGCTGGATATAAAACCGGCGATCAAACATCTGTCACCGGAAGGCGAGGACAAAGTCAGCGTCTGGCTGGAAAATCTGGCCTTCGACCGACTGATGTCATGGTTGACAATTTTGGAAACCAAACACCGCTTGCAAGTGCTGCAAATCGATGTGGAAAAACCGGCCGATGCGGACGGTATCGTTAACGCCAAAGTCTTGTTGGGCGTTGTTTAGCCCGCCTTCATATTAGCCTGGCCTTTAACGTCCGTCGCTCCCGCGCAGGCGGGAGCCCAGTGTTCCCAATCGATTGGTGAAGCGGTCGCAAGGCGTTTGCTTGTCGGGGAATGCCGTGTTCAGCGCACGCAGAGTTCGAAGCTTGCCATCCATGGCACCGGACGCCCTTATCCCGGCGGCATGACGGACTTTTTGGGTTTAACTAACTTGCTCAATAGTCAGCAAGGCCCTTGCCGTCGAGAGCTAGCGGCCACTAATACCTAGGCTACACCGAAAATAGTTTATTTGATTCCCGCATTCCCAGCTTCTCCCGGAGGAAAAGGGGTTTCTTCCTTAACTGAATCGCACTGATGCGACCCCCGCAAATAGAATCTTAGATTTCATCACTCCCTCCCGCCCGGTCATCCGCTGAATTTTCGTGTTAGCGGCCGGCTTTGTAATACAGATGTATTACATGTCACGTTAATTTAACAATGCTGTAACCGAAACGCCGCTATTGCTCTGGAATAATTCGCGCCAAGTTGAGGGGTTGAGGAACGGCCGTTCAGCAAAGATTCGGGAGCAACTAGGGAACATGGACGGCACGAACAAGGAGCGGCGAAGGAAGAGGATAGGGAGGAGGCTAGGCGGAACATGGTAGCGGGGGCAACAAAGCGGCGCTGTCAGGATGTTAGATGGTGTCGAGTGCAATCTAAAGCGTGTAAAAGCCAAACTCGTTGTGAAGCGGGGACGGAAAGTCACGGGTCTTGCAGGTCAAGACGGCTGGGCTGTCACCTTATGTCATTAATCGAAATTTAAACATGAGGTTTTAAAAATGAAATTGTCTAAAAAATTGTTGGCAGTTGCAGTATTGGCAGCGGCCGCTTCAGGCGCCGCGGAAGCGCGTATCCAAGCTATCGGCGATGCAACAGCAGACGGTAGTGAGTTTTTGTTTAACCTGGTTAACTACACAGCACAAAACTCTTACACGCTGGATTTGGGCATCACTGTTGAACAATTTTTGGCTAATCCTAGCCAACCATTGTCATTCACACTGAGCGACAACAACTTCCAATCGTTCGCTGCTGCTTACACTGCCGGCAACAACGTTGCCTGGGGTGTTTCTGGTGGTCATGGTGTATTGAATGAATTGACCGACTTAGCTAAATTTGGTTTTTACACCACTTCTGTAGTGCCTTCACCATCCAGCATCGACGCGAACGCTCCAGACATTAGCAACACGATGGGTAAATGGAATGATTTGGTCAGCTATATCCAAACTCAAGATGCTAACAGCAACAACTTGAGTACCTTCAAAACTGTCGGCCAGCAAGGATACACAGCTGTTTACGGTAACGATTTCCAAACTGCCTTGCCATTTACCGCGCAAGGTCAGTTAGGCACAGCATTGTCTTTTGTTCGCGAAAGAGCCAATGCCGATGACTTCGACACCGGCGAATTAGTCACTTTCCCAGGCGTATGGAATTTCGCAATCAACGGCAACGTCGGTTCTTTGACCTATACCGCTGCGCCTGCTGCTGTGCCACTACCTGCTGCGGTTTGGATGTTCGGCGCCGGTCTGATGGGTGTACTGCGCGCCACTCGTCGTAAATCGCTGGCGGTTTAATTCCGTAAGCGGCTTGAGCCGGCCGGATTCTGTTTTGCTGGTTCCCCCTTCATGAACGGGTCGGCTCACACTTTAAATTTAATCCATTGAGAGATATACAATGAAAAAGCAATTATTGTCTGCTGCTATCGCAGTGGCTTCTCTGGCAGGTTTTTCGCAAGGCGCATCCGCGCATGCGCCAAGCGTTACGCCGGATATCGAAATCTTCATGTCCGGCGCTAGCGCGCAAGACAAAGCCCTGGCTGCCTTGTTTGTGAACTTGTGCGACGCCGGTACTTTGGATGTATTTAAAGATAACGGTACAGCGGGTTCCGAAGGTAAAAACCATAGTGCTTATTTCTGCACACTGAACTCTACTAACGTACCCGGCCTGACCGTCAACGGTTCTGCGGCAACCACGGCTAAAGTCCTGTTCCACAAACGTTCTGCCGGCGGTTCTGCGCAAGGCGTTAACCCGCTGATCGACGGCGTGGCGATTGCGGCGATGCGTATCGACAACGGTAACTGCACGCAACAAGGCGCGACCAACACTTGGTTTTGCAACGCCAGCGGCGCTAACCTGACCAACGTGCTGTCCGATGCCGGTATTTCCGATGTTGAGCCAAAATTGTTTGTTGGCCCAAACAAACCTTCAAACGCTTCTGCGGTTGATCCAGTGGCTGCCGACGCGGCTCTGAACGTGGTGCCTGCGGCGGCCTTGGTATTTGGCGTGCCGGTTTCCGATAACTTGTATGTGGCTTTACAAAGAGCGCAAAACCTGTTGGCCGGTTTTGGCGGCAGCTGCGCACCGGGCGATTACACCGAAGCTTGTATGCCTAGCTTGAGCAAACAACAAGTGGCTGAGTTGATCTCCGGTCAAATCAAAAGATGGTCCGAGTTTAAAGTAAACGGCACGGCCTTAACCAGCTTGACTGCCGGTTTGACTTACACCGATTCCGACGGCACTGTCAGAAACGTAACCCCTAACGATACTAAAGTGCATTTTTGCAAACGTATCGACGGTTCCGGTACCGGCGCGCAACAGTACGTTAAATTCCTAAACAACCCTTGCAGCACGGCCGGTTTGAATCCTGACTGGGTAGGTTCTTCTTTGGCCGGTCCTGTGAAGCACGAAATTAGTGGTTCCGGCGATATGGAATTGTGTCTGGAAGACTTTGCCGACGGCGAAGCGGTGGCTAAACAAATCACCACGACTAACCCTGACGTATTCAACACCGCGGTTAATACTGCCGGTAACAGAGGCTGGGCCATCGGTCAACAAAGCTTGGAAAACAATGCTACGCATGCCAAGCATTACCGCTTTATTAAAGTGGACGGTGTAGCACCGACTCTGGAACAAGCCTTCAGAGGCAAGTATATGGATTGGGTTGAGCAAACCTTCCAATGGCGTAAAGGTATCAGCGCGGATAAATCTACCGTCATCGCTAAAATCGCTGCCGATGCGGCTTCACCAACCATTCTGGCTACCGAGTTGAACATTGGTTTTGTTCACCCATTCGGTCAATCAGGTTATCTGGCTATCGGTAACGGCAACAACTTCACCGACACCTTGAACGTCAATGCGCCTGTTATGCCTTACTCGCATGCTGCTGCAGGTTCTTTGAGCAACTGCCAAGTGCCGGTTATCAAAGCATCTACCAACACCAACAAGCCGATGTAATCAGCATGTAACAAACCTTTAGTGTAATAGCTGGAGGTTCGCGCAAGGATGCGCATTGAATACAAACAGCCTTCGCTTGCGGAGGCTGTCTTTTTTTGCGATGGGTGAAATGAAACAACATTTGTTTTTAGGCTCGGTCCGGTTCGGTCTCGCGGCTGTGTTGCTGACGGCCAGCGCGCTTGGCCAGGCGGAAGAAACCGGCAATCAATTCGATTTACTGGAGCTGCGGATGAAGGGCAGCACCTTATTGGACCGGAAACTGGTTGAACGCACGGTTTACCGGTTTTTAGGTCCGAAAAAAACCATCGATACCGTGGAAGAAGCGCGTAGCGCACTGGAAGAGCTGTATCGCAGCAAAGGTTATCAAACTGTCTCTGTGGATATTCCCGAGCAAAACGTGGTGGGCGGCGTGGTGTATTTACAGGTGACGGAAGGCAAGGTGTCGCGCTTGCGGGTTACCGATTCCCGTTATTTCTCGTTGGGGGCCATTAAAGCCAAAGTACCTGAGCTGGCAGAGGGTAATGTTCCCAATCTACAAAAAATGCAGGAGCAATTGACCACGTTGGCCGGCGAGAGCCAGGATAGAACCGTGGTGCCGGTGCTGCGCGCCGGTGAAACGCCGGGCACGCTGGAAGTGGATCTAAAGGTGAAAGACGAACTGCCTTTGCACGGCAAGGTGGAAGTGAATTCCCACAATACGCAAAACACCAGCCGCTTACGGACCTTGGTATCGCTGCGTTACGACAATCTCTGGCAAAAATTTCACAGTGCTTCGTTTATGTATCAAACCTCGCCGGAAAATCCGGACGAAGTGGAGGTATTGGTGGGCAGTTATGTCATGCCTATCATTGACGACGATAAGCGCTTGGCTTTATACGCGGTCAGTTCGTCTTCTACCTCGCAAATTGCCAGTGCCGGCGCCTTATCGGTGATTGGTAGCGGTGATATTTACGGCGCGCGTTTTGTGTCGCCGCTGAAGACCCTAAATAATTACACCCACACTGCGACGCTAGGCGTTGATTACAAAGACTTTAAGGAAGATTTGAATTTATTAGGTTCGGATACCTTAAAAACCCCTATCAGTTATCTGCCGTTCATGGCCCAGTACAGCGGCAATTACCGCGATGCCGAGTCTTTGCTGTCTTTCAATGTGGGTGTTAATTTTGCGATACGCGGCTTGGGCAGCGATGAGCAGCAGTTTGCCGACAAGCGCTTTTTAGCCCGATCCAATTTTATCTATCTGAGCGGCGGTATGGACTACCGGCATGATTTGCCATGGGGTATGGAAGTGGCGGCGCGCATGTCCGGACAGATCACCGATTCGCCGTTAATCAGTAACGAGCAGTTTTCAATGGGCGGCTATCAAACCGTGCGCGGTTATTTGGAAACCAATGCGCTGTCTGATGACGGGGTGACCGCCTCGCTGGAATGGTATAGCCCCCGGCTGGTGCCGGACGAATGGGACGAGTTCGACAAAATGCGGGCGCTGGTGTTTGTCGATGCCGGGAAAGGCTGGATTGTCGATGCCTTGCCGGGTAATGCTAACGAAATGGCGCTGGCCAGTACCGGCGTGGGTTTACGTTTCGATATGTTTAAACATGTGCAAGGCGAGTTTGATTTTGGCATTCCGCTGCTCGACCAAGGCACTGTCCGGCGCGGCGAGAATAGGGTGGACTTTAGGATTGCTACGCAATTTTAGGGCGCGGCGGCTGAATGGTTGCGGAAGACGGGAGCGAATTAATTGGTGTCTTTGGGTTATTCGCTCCTGTCTTAATTATTCAGTCAAAACAGCGTTAATGAATCGTAGGCTGGATAAGCGAAGCGCATCCGGCAATCGTGGTGGATGCGCAAGGCTTATCCACCCTACGCGGACCCTTAAGAATTAACGGTATCGCCTTCCGGGCAAGGCGTGTTTACGACAGCCTGCTGAGGGAAAAGGCACTATCAGTGGCTCCCTAGAGGGTCTCTAAAAACTCGTCATTCTCGCGTATGCGGGAGCCGCAGACCGTGCAGCGAATCCAGGTTGTGGATTTCCCTGGGCAGCCGCTTTTGCGGGCAATACGATTATTTTAGATTATAGGTTTCGCCTAATAATATTACATATTTATTACAAATCTATTTCATGTAATAAATATGTAATATTTTATATTGCCTTGATACTACTTTTGTACAGTTATTATGCAATGGTTTTAAATTAGTATTTATTCAGCATTTTATGCTTATTAAGGTAGTTAAAAGTTATTTTTATAATTTTTACCATTTTATTTAAATATTGCTAAACCCGTTGCGAGGCGGGGGCGGAAAGCCGCGGGTCTTGTCAGTCAAGACAGCCGGGTTGCCAACTGATTTTATTCGGTTGTTTCTTGGATTGGCACAGGCGAAATTATGACTAATAGACAACAGCATCAGCATGGCGACGCGGTATTTTTCAGATTAAATCCTATTGCGGCTTGCGTAAAGTCGGCAGTCGCGGGCAGTATGCTCATCGCTTTCGTCTCGCCGGTCTGCGCCGAGTTACCGGTGCCCAGCGCGGTTTGGGCCAGCATGGGCGGCGCCAGTCGTTCCGTCATCGGCAATAATATGACCATTAATCAGGAAACCGACCGGGTTATTCTGAATTGGGATAAATTCAACGTCAGTGCCGAGAGTTCCGTCGAGTTTAAACAGCCCAGCGCCAGCGCCATCGCCCTAAACAAAATCGTCGATCCCAGTAAAAATCCCAGCCAGATTTTGGGTTCGGTAACCGCTAACGGCCAGATATATTTGGTCAATAAAAACGGTTTCGTGTTCGGTAGGGATTCCGTGGTCAATGCCCGCGGTTTGGTGGCTTCGACGATGGATGTCAGTTTCGAAAAAACCTTTGATAAAGAAACCATAGGCACTGTCTCCAAGGATGGTCGCGCCGCTTTTGTAGGTTCCGGCGATTATTATCAAAAAAATACCGACGGCAGTTTTAAGCTGGATGCCGACGGTCAAAAAGTCCCCATCGAAATCAAAGTGGAAAGCGGGGCGCGGATTAAGTCCGGCGAGGGCGGCCGCATCCTGGTGATTGCCCCGAGCATCATGAACAAAGGTGATGTGGAATCGCCCGGCGGCCAGGTGATCATGGCGGCGGCAACCGACAAGGTGTACTTGCAGGAAGCTCCTACCGCCGATGACAGAAGCAATAACGACGTGCGCGGCTTGCTGGTGGAAGTCGAAACCGGCGGCAAGGTGGAAAACTTGGGTAACATCGTTGCCAATCGCGGTAACGTCACCTTGATGGGTTTTGCCGTCAAACAAAGCGGCAAGGTGTCGGCAACAACCTCCACCAACGTCAACGGCACTATCCGCCTGTTGGCTAGGGAGGGTTTCACCACCAAAACCGAAGGCGGCGAGACAGTAATAGCCGCAAAGGGGACCACCCGCACGACAGATAAAGGCGATGGTTTGGGGCGTTCCGCACAAGTGACTTTGGGTGTGGGCAGCACCACAGAGATTCTGCCGGAGGTGGAATACATAGAGGAAACGCAAACTTTGGAATCCGGCGAAACCGTCAAGGTGTTGGTAGAAAAAACCGCTGTACCCGGTCAGGTGCAGCCGCAATCTCGGGTCGAGATTATGGCTGATAAGGTGCATTTACAGGCTGGGTCGGAAATCAACGCGCCTTCGGGCAAGGTATCAATTACCGCGACTAAATCGCCGTTAAATCCGGTTGCCGACAACAGCCTAAAAAACGATAGCCGGATCCTGATCGATGCCGGCGCGAAAATCGATGTGTCCGGTACCGATAAAGTCATCCGCACCATGGAAAGCAATGTCTTGGAAGTGGAGCTGCGCAACTTTGAATTGAAAGACGCGCCGTTGCAAAAAACCGGCATATTAAAAGGTAAGACCGTCCTGGTGGACATCCGAGAAGGTACGCCGCTAACCGATATTGCGCCTACCGTGGCGGGGATTGGCCGCACGGTCGCCGAAAGGATGGTTAACGGCGGCGAGATCGCGCTTAACTCCGAAGGCGATGTCATCCTGGAAAAAGGTGCGGTTCTGGACTTTTCCGGTGGCGAGATTACTTATCTGGATGGCTTTATTACCACCAGTAAGCTGCTGGCTAATGGCCGCTTGGTGGATATTAGCGAAGCCGATCCTTTGGTGCCTTACGAGGCGATTTACGGCGAGGTGGTGAAAAAATATCAAAAATGGGGCATCACCAAAGTCTGGAAAATCGACGGTCCATTCACGCTGGCGCGTTTCGAACCGGGTTATGTGGAAGGCCAGGACGCCGGCAGCCTGATGATTCGAGCCAACAACGCCATTTTAGACGGCGACCTGCTGGGTAAAACCACCAGCGGCAGGCGGCAGCGGACGCTGGCCGAGCAGGCCAAAGGCAGCCGTCTGACGGTCGATACCGCGTTTACCCTGAGTAATGCACAGGCCTTGATTTTCTCCGCTGGCGTGCAAAACAGCATTGATTTGGATATCGACGAGGTGTTCCCGGTCGGAAATGACGGCTTGGCCATGGCTTTGGCCGTGGATGCCAACAAGCTCATCGACGGCGGCGTGCATACTGCGGTGTTTAAAACCAACGGTAACATCAGCCTTGCCGAGAATGCGACTTTGCGCTTGGCGGCCGGCGGTAATCTGACGTTACAAGGCGGCGCGATTGACGTGCGCGGCAATATCGTTGGTGCCGGCGCCACGGTAAAACTGGAAACCGCCGAAACCAACGCGCCTGGGCTGCAAGGTGAGATTAATCTGGCTTCCGGCGCCAAAATAGATTTGCGCGGGGAATGGATTAACGATTTCGCCCAGCCTGAAAATCTTGACGGCAAGACGGTGGCCATAGACGGCGGTACCTTTATAGCCAAGGCCAAGGGTAACGGCGGTGGGGTGTATTTGCGGGCCGGCAGTTTGATCGACATCAGCGCCGGGGCCTGGTTGCACGAAGACCGCAGGCTGGAAGCCGGTAAGGCGCAAAGAAACACCGGCGAGGGTGATACTTTTAAAGAGGGCGGTATTATGTTGGTCGCCGAACCTGCCATAGACAAGGCCGGCGCCAACGTGTTGCTGGATGGTGTCATGCACGCTTATGCCATGCAACAAGGCGGCGGTTTTACCGTAAAAGCCAACGCGGTAGCCATTCGCCGGGAAGAGACGCCTAGCATAGGCGATGGCGGCGTACAGCCTTTGCAAATCGCTACGACGTTTTTCGGCGAAGGCGGCTTTGCCGAGTTCGATATAGGTGCAAACCTAAACGGATTGACGGTGGACGACGGTGCCAATATCCAGCTGCGCCAACAGAACAGAGTACTAAATAACACCTATCTGGAACAGGCTAACGCCGACGGTATCGAAGCATTCTCGGATTTGACGACCTTGTTGCCGGAGCTGCGCGCACCCAGCAAATTGATCTTGCGATCCGACCATGCCGCCGGGATTAATGCCAACAGCAATTTGCTGGTGGCTGCTACCGCAACGATTAACGCCGACGATTTAAGCAGCGTTACGCTGGAGTCCGATTCGTCCCTGGTGCTGGATGGCCGGATCATCGCACATGGCGGTACCCTGGCTCTGGATATTATTCCCGATCAAAGTGAGGTCGATCCGCAGTACCAGCAGAATCAAGGCATCTGGCTGGGTAGCACTGCCCGCATCGATGTGTCCGGCGGCAGTCAAATTACCGTGGACGGCTTGGGCCGGCGTATCGGTAAGGTTTTTGACGGCGGCAAGGTGCTCGTCAATGCGCAACGCGGCTTTTTTGCCTCCCAGGCCGGCTCTTTGATCAATGTTTCCGGTAGCCAAGACATCCTGGATTTACCGGTTAATAGTCCCGCCGCGATAGGCGCGAGTTTTGCCGCCACGCTAGTAGGTTCGCACGCCGGCAGCATCAATATCACCGCCGCCGAAGGCGCGTTCCTGGACGGCGATATGCAAGCCGCCGGCGGCGTTGCGCCCGGCACCTCCGGCGGCAAACTGTCGGTGTTTCTTAACGTAGACAATCGTGCCGATCCGGATGTAGAAAACTCAATCTTTCCGCGCGCGCCGCGCATTTTGAAAATCTCCCAGGAACGCAATGTACCGTTTTCCGCCGTTTTTTCTAAACCCGGCGATTCATTACCCAAGAAAGATTCGCCCGGTGATCGGCTGACCGGCATTGGCTATCTGGCTGCCGAGCAGATTAGCGAGGGCGGTTTTAGCTCTCTGGATCTGGCCGTATCCGGAGAGAAGGGTGAGATTCGGTTTACGGGCGATGTCGATCTGCAACTGAATAACGCTATTGCTTTGGATGCAGTCAATTTCGGTTGGGAGCGGAACACCGCCGCCGATACCGGTAATGTGCAAGTCAGCGCTACCACCGCGACTTTGGGGTCGGATAGCTATCGCGCACCGCTAGTAAAAACCAGCAACGGCGATGGCAGATTGGCGGTTAATGCCGATTTAATCGATTTGGTCGGTGGTTCGGTAACGACCGGTTTTAATACGGTTGATCTCGCCGCCGACGGTGATATTCGCCTGAAAGGTATAAGGATTGATAGTAAGGAATTGGATTTTGTCGGCGAGTTTAAAACCTTTTCCAAGCTTAATTTAACTGCGGCGCAGGTTTATCCCACCTCCTTGACCGAGTTTACCTTGGCGGTCGCCGGCGATCCGAACGGCACGGTGACTTTCAACAAAAGCGGTCATGCAACGCCGGTGCTGTCTGCCTTGGGCAGTTTGACCGTGCAGGGTCCGAATATCGTCCAAAACGGCGTGCTCACCGCGCCATTGGGCGAGATCGTTTTGGAGGCGACAAAATCGGTGACCTTCGGAGCCGACAGCGTTACGTCGGTCTCGGCCAAGGGGCAAATCATCCCGCTGGGCGTCACCCAAGGCGGCCTGGAATGGCTGCTGCCCTTGGCCGGCACTGGCAACAACCTGAACGTGGTTAACCCCGATCTGAAACCGGCAGAAACGGATAAAAAGCGGGTGTTTGAAAGCCCCGAGAAGAAAATAACCGTTAAGGCCACGCAAATCCTTCGGGAAGACGGTGCTTTGGTGGATTTATCCGGCGGCGGCGATTTATTGGGCTTCGAATTTATTCCCGGTGATGGCGGTTCGGTAGATGTTCTTGATACTGATCAGCGCTTTGCGGTCGTGCCGGGTATGTCCGGTTATTCGCCGTTCGACCCCAAATCGTTTCCCGAATCAGGTTTGAAGACTGGCGACAGCATTTACATCGGTGCCGGTAGCGGCCTTGCCGCCGGCTACTACGCCTTACTGCCGGCTCGTTACGCCTTATTGCCGGATGCATTTTTGGTGTCGCCGGTCGCCGGCAGCGCCAATGCCATTCCCGGCACCAGTAGAACCCGGGTCGATGGCGCTGCTGTCGTTACCGGCTACCGCAGCGTTGCCGGAACAGACATCCGCGATCAGTATTGGTCGGAGTATGTGGTCGAAGCCGGCAGCATTGCTAAAACCCGCAGCGAATACAACATCAGCTCGGCCAACCAATTTTTCGCGGATAGAGCGGTAAATAAAGAACTGGCGATTCCGCGTCTGCCGCAAGATGCCGGGCAATTGGTGCTAAACGCCAAAACCCGTCTGGAGCTACCCACCGTGGTGGCCGATGTAGTCGAGGGCGGACGTGGCGGCTTGGTCGACATCGTGGCGGATAAATTGGCCTTGGGCACAACCGCCGCAACCGACGATGTCGAATTGTTGGTTAGCGACCTGGATAAGTTTAGAGTGGATAGCTTGTTGCTGGGTGCGGTGAGAAGCTTTGATGCCGCGACTGGCCATACCAAGCTGGATGTTATTGCCAAGTCAGTGACGCTAGCCCAAAACACGACCTTGAAAGCGCCGGAGGCCTTGCTGGCCGCCAGCGAAACCGTCACGCTTGAACAGGGTGTCAAAATCGAAGCCAGCGGCGCGGTTGCGGATACCGATGGCGATACGGTGCTGGAGCTGAACGGCGACGGCGCCTTACTGCGCGCATCGGCGGGCAAACAGGCAACGATCAACCGAACCGGCGCCAAGGGCTTGAAAGGCGATCTAAACATAAGTGCCGGCGCGGTCATTTCGGCCGGCGCGGGTTCGGTGGCGCTGGACTCGACACGGCGGACCAAAATGGCAGGCGAATTGAATCTGGCCGGCGGTTCCTTGTATCTGGGCGCGGAGACCATCAACCTCGGCGAGACCGCCGGTGTAGTGAACGGCCTGTCGCTGGATAATACTCAGCTCGCACACTTGACTGTTAATCAACTGGTGTTGAGCAGCCGGGGTATGGTCAATTTGTACGGTGAGTTATTGCAAACCGATGCCCTTGGTCAGCCTTTTCAGTTCGGCGATTTACGCATTGATGCCTTGGGTCTGGCCGGTAAAGCCAATGTCGGGAAAACCCTATCTTTGAATGCGAAAACCTTGAGTCTTGCCAATAGCAAGTCTACGGGTAGTGTTTTGGCGGGTGACGGCAGCGGGGTGTTGAATGTCAATGTGCAAGAGCTGCTGCTGGACCAAGGTAAATTCCAGCTGTCCGGTTTTAGCGCAGTTAATGTGAATGCCGGTGAGCGCATGATGGGCAATGGTGACAGCACCTTAACCGCATTGGCCGACTTAAGTGTCAGCACACCTTATGTCAGTGCCGAGAACGGCGCTAAAACCATCATCAGTGCCAGCGGCCATAACTTGTCGCTCACGGGTGGCAGCCAGTTGCTAACCGCTTCTACCCAAGGCATAGCTGCGCAATTACTGTTGGAAGCCGATAGCATTGGTTTGAATACGGCCTTGTTGTATCAAACCGGTAACGTGTCCATGAACGCTTTGCAGGGTAATGTGACCTTAGGCGGGAATGCATTGATCGATGTATCCGGTGCTGTGGCGTATGCGGGTTTAAGCAAGCCGGTGAATCTATCCGGCGGCAAAATCAGTCTGAGTTCTCAGCATGGCAATGTCAGCACCGAAGCGGGCAGCAAGCTGCTGTTAAACGCCAGTAATGCCGGGATGCTGGCCGGTTTACTGTCCGCGCAAGCCGGCGCCGGCCAGGTGCAATTCAACGGTTTTATCGATGCTCATGGCGTCGGTAAGGCAAACGGTGGCCAGGTCGCCGTTGATACCGGCAGTTTGAGCGCCGGCGGCTTTAGTGTGTTAAATGCGGTGTTTACCGCCGCCGGTTTTAGCGGTGCTGTTGAACTGAGAACCCGCAGCGGCGATATCGTGGTTGATGCCGGGCAAACCGTGAATGCTAATGCGATCAACCTGAGCGCCGACACCGGCAGTATCAGCATTGCCGGCACCTTGGATGCTGCGGGTGCGAATGGCGGTTCGGTGACTTTGGCGGCGGAAGATCTGCTGACGCTGAATAGCTCGGCGCTGATTCTAGCGAACGCGCAAGCGGCGAACGGCAACGGCGGCAAGGTGAGTTTGTCGTCTATCGATGCGTCCGCCGATGGCGCCGGCATTGACATCCAGCCCGGCGCGCGCATCAACGTTGCAGCGGCTGGAGCCGGCGTAGCGGGCGAGGTGTATTTACGTGCCGACCGCGACGATACCGACAGCGACGGTCTGGCGGACATTAACGTCAAGCCCATTGCCGCAGGCACTATCGTTGGCGATAGCGACGTCACCGTTGAAGGCGCGCGTATTTATCACAACAGCCGTATCGCCTCCGCCGAACAGCAGGCGATGCATAACGATAATCTGGCTTATATGGCCGATTTGGCAGCGGCTAATGTGGCTAACAGCCGCTTTGGCGCCGGTTTTACCATCATCCCCGGCGTGGAAGTTCGCAGTAGCGGCAATTTGACCATCGCCGAAACCTGGGATTTGGGAAAACTCGATAGCGGAGAAGCCTGGCGTTATGGCGCCAATAACGATCTGGTTGGGGTGTTAACGCTTAGAGCGAAAGGCAATTTGTTAATCAATGCCAATTTGAGCGACGGCTTTTCCACCGGGGTTTTGAATTCCGCCAATTTTGGAGCTATCAACGTCAGCGATTATTTGCAAACCGGAGCTTCGTGGAGTTACCAACTGATCGGCGGCGCCGATTTGGGTTCCGCCGATGCAATGACTGTGCTGGCCTCTGCCAGTCTGTTGACCAGCGCCGGCAGCGGCGACGTCAGTTTAGCCAATGATGTCAGCGTGCGGACCGGCACCGGCGATATTGATATTCGCGCGGCGCGTGACTTGGTTTACGGTAATCAAAACTCGGCGATCTACACGGCGGGCCGGGCGGATGTGGATGATGCCAAACGCTGGGGTAGCGGCGGACCGGATTTGGCCGCATTGTTCTACGCAGAATATCCTTTGGACGGCGGCGACATTAGTATTCAGGTCGGGCGGGATATAGACGCCAAACCTAGTGCGCAGTTGCTCAGCGATGCGTTGGTACGTACCGGCGATTGGTCCAACAGCAATCAGCACAGTACGGAATTCAACTCGGAACGTCCGACAGCCTGGGGCGTGGCCTTGGGTATCAGCGACTCAAGTGGCTTTTCTCGTCAGCATCAGCAAAGCGTAACCGCTTTCGGCGGCGGTAATGTCCGCATCAGCGCGGGCGGAAATGTTGAAGACTTGTCGGTGATGATACCTACCACCGGTAAACAGGTAGGCGAGCGGGACACACCGGTGGCGGACGCCACTGTTATCACGTTCAAAACCAATGTGGTGGAAGTGAACGGCGGCGGCAATCTGCAATTGCAGGCGGGTGGCGATATCGCCGGCGGCGTGTTTTATGTGGATGGCGGGGCGGCGGATATTTATGCGCACGGCTCTTTGAAAGCCGGTACCAACAAGGGTTTGAATCCGATATTGGCTTTGGGCGATGCGCAGTTTAATGTCGTCGCCGGCAAGTCCATGGCCCTGGAAGCGATTGTCGATCCGATGTTCGTGACCTTGCCGGAGTCGGTCGATTTGATTAATGGCTCATCGAATCGGTTTTTCCGCTATAGCACCGACAGCAATGTGACATTGACCACGCTTTCCGGCGACCTTGGCCTGGAAAACGACATCGCCAGTTTGAAGAAGGCCACCAATACCAATATCTCCGAAGGCTTTTTGGTTTATCCCGCCGGCCTGCATGCCTACGCACTTAACGGCAATATAGCCGTGGACAAGAGCTTCACCTTGTACCCATCGGCGCAGGGTGACTTGGAGTTATTTGCGGCTGAGAATTTAACCGGTGAGGGTAATCCGCGGATTATTTTGAGCGATGCGGAACCCGCGGGATTACCTAGCGCCGCATTGCCCTTCGTCGGGTCTTCCTTAACCGACTTGGACAACGTGCTAAAGGTTCTGGATATTCAGCAACCGCAATCGCCCACCGCGATACATGCCAGCACGCCGCTGCACGCCAATGACCCGAATCCGGTGTTGATCAGTACCGGCAGCGGCAACATTGGCCGTATCGACGATGACATCGTATTCGTATTGGCCAAGCCCGCCGAGGTCAGCGCCGGTAAGGATATTGTCCGCGCCACGTTTAATATTCAACATAACAACGCCGACGCGGTCAGTATCTTTAATGCCGGCCGAGACATTCGTTACACGATCAATATTCACCCCGATACCGGCAATATTATCGAAGCCGATCAAGGTATAGACGTGGCCGGTCCCGGACAATTAACCGCGCTGGCGGGCCGGGATGTAAATTTGGGATCGTCTATTGGTATCACTTCCTCAGGCGACCAGTCCAATGCCGCGCTGGCGGATGACGGTGCCAACATTACCGTGATTGCCGGTTTGGCTGGCGGTGCGCTGAACAGCAATGGCTTTGCCGAAGAGTTTATGCTCAACTCGGGTAAATACGTCCTGGAAAATCAGCGTTACCTGAATTTGTTCGTGCAGGAAATGCGCAGCATCACCGGCGACCCGTCGTTAAGTGTCGATGCGGCCAAACTGGCATTTAGCGGGCTTTCCACGGTGGATAAGGCCCGGTTAGACAGCAAGCTGTTAAGCGTCGTGCAATCGGTGTTTTTGCAGGAGGTAAAAGCCAATGCCAGCACGCTGGCCAAAGCCACCACCAAACAGGCGCAGGATCTGGCCGAGCTAAAATTGCTGGCTACCATCGAGTCGCTGTTCCCCGGTACCACCTTATTGGCAGGCAATAGCAATTACCGCATTGATGCTGCGAACGGCATTGTAGTTAACGCCGATACCAGCGCCAGTAATATCTTGAATAGTTTGAATGCCGCGCTGCAGCAAAAAATTGAGGCAGAGTTGGCACGGCAGGGCAAAACTTTTGCCAGCGCTAGCGACCGCGAGAAAGACGACGCCCGTGAGTTGGTCAGGCCCAAGCTGGGCAATATATCGCTGTTTTTAAGCTCGATACAAACCAAGGACGGCGGCGACGCCAATCTGTTTACTCCCAATGGTGGCATTACCGTGGGCTTGGCAACCGCCGATATTGGTTTAGCAAAGGAAGACGATGAGTTGGGCGTGATCGTAAAAAAACAGGGCGAGGCTAATCTGCTGGCCCGCAACGACATCGATGTGAACATCCAGCGCGTGGTGACTTTGGGTAACGGCAATATTACCGGCGGTTCCACTGAGGGTGATGTCGATGCCGGTCGGAGTGCGCAAACCGCGTTGGCGGCTCCACCGCTTAAAGTCAGTTACGACGCGGCGGGGATGCCGGTACTGGAAGTATCGCCGGTCTTGCAGGGCGGCGGTATCAGAACGGTAGGAGCAGGCGACGTGTTATTGTTTGCGCCGCGCGGCATCATCGATGCCGGTGAGGCGGGTATTAGAGGCAATAACATCACGCTGGCGGCCACCGCCATTGTCGGCGCGGATAATATTGATGTTGGTGGTTCTGCCGTGGGCGTGCCGGTCGCCGCGACCGGTAGCATCGCCGCCGGTTTGACCGGTGTCAGCAATGTGGCGGCGGCGGTCGGCAAATCGCTGGATAGCACCGGCAGCGTTGGTAAGGAAGCAGCCGAAAAATTGGCTAAGGCCGCGGCCAACACCTTGGGTATCTTGAGCGTGGATATTCTGGGTTTTGGTGAATAACCCGCTTAGTCACCATTCAGGCTGACAATGGCTGAATTGCCCGTGTTCGCAGCGGGCAGTGGGCGTGTCGGCCTGCGCTAAATCGGTCGGATTAATACTATTTTTTCCCGTTTTTTCGATTCTTTCCCGCCCGTCATAATCATGTAAAAAAACGTTGGGATAATCCAGTTTATGTTTTGATTTGAGAGTGATCATGAAACGGATTGTGTTTTTAGTAGCGGCCCTGTTGGCGATGCCCGGACTGGCGCAAGCTTGGTGGAACGACGATTGGGGTTATAGAAAGAAAATAACCATAGATGCCCAGCAATTGCAGCAGGGCGGCGTGACGCCGGTAGCGGAGGGCTTGGTGCTGGTGCGACTGCATACCGGCAATTTCAGCTTCTTCGCCGATTTGGGTGAAAAAGGCAAGGATTTGCGCTTCATGGCCGGCGACGACAAAACGCCGCTGAAGTTTTACATAGAGAAAATCGATACGGTCAACGAAATGGCTTTGATTTGGGTGAAATTGCCCAAGGACATTGCGACGGCCGATGAGCCGATGTTCTGGATGTATTATGGCAATCCCAAGGCTGTAGACGGCCAAGATGCGCCGGGAATTTTCGATGTGGCGCAAGCGGTTGCCTATCACTTCGAAGCCGGTCCGGTTAAAGACGCTACGGCCTACGCCAATCAACCGGCCACCGCTACCCAAACCGTTGTGGAAGGTGGAGCCATTGGCGAAGCGGGCGGTTTTAACGGTAGTCAATCGATACGCATTGCGGCAACCCCCGCGATTCAGATGGCCGTCGAATTTGGCTGGACCGTTTCGGCGTGGGTAAAAATCGATCAAGCCCAAACCGACGGGGTGATATTCGCGCGGGATGGGCTGATTTTATCTGTTAGAGGTCAAACCCCGGTTTTGGAGGTTAATCGTAAGCAGTTGGTCAGTTCCGCCGATCTGAATTTGGCCACTTGGCAGTATTTGTCAGTCGCCGGGAATAAAGACGGTTTTACCTTGTATGTGGACGGTAAACCGGTTGGGATCCTGCCGGCCAGCGTGCCGTCGCTGTTGGGTGATATGAGCATAGGCGCGGCAGTGGATGGTTCGCGTGGCTTGGTCGGTGCCGTTGATGAATTTGGTATTGCGAAGGTCGCTCGCGATCAGAATTACCTGCAATTCGCGGCAATGATGCAAGGCCAGTCGTCGGCGTTGTTGAACTACGGCGAAGACAGCACGCCCGACAGTGAGGAGGGCGGCGAATCCTATTTGATGTCTACGCTGGATAACGTCACCGTGGACGGCTGGGTCATCATCGGGATTCTGGGGGTGATGTTTATCGTCAGTACCTTGGTGATCGTCAGTAAGGCGATTGTGTTGAACCGTACCCGCAGTGAGAACAAGAAATTCGAAGAGGCTTTCAGCCAACTGGGCGCCAAAAATATCAGCAATCTGGATCACCAGGACGAAGACGGCCAGGAAGATTATGACGAATCGCCGTTGTTGCTGTCCTTGACCGGCAATCATGCGGCGTTTGCGGGTTCATCGATCTACCGGATTTACCACGTCGGCGTGCAGGAAATGAATAAACGTCTGGCGAAAAGCGTGGGCGCTGAGGCGGCCGACCAGGGCTTGTCCGCCCAGGCTTTGAATGCGGTAAAGGCCTCAATGGACGGCGTGTTGGTGCGGGAACTGCAAAAACTCAACTCGCAAATGGTGTTGTTGACCATCGCGATTTCCGGTGGACCGTTCCTGGGGCTGCTCGGCACCGTGGTCGGGGTCATGATCACGTTCGCGGCGATTGCCGCCAGCGGCGAAGTGAATGTCAATGCCATCGCCCCGGGTATCGCCGCGGCGCTGGCGGCCACCGTCGCCGGCTTGGGAGTGGCGATTCCGGCGCTGTTTGCCTACAACTACCTGGGCAGCATGATCAAGGCTGTGACCGCCGACATGCACGTGTTTGTTGACGAGTTCGTCGCCAAACTGGCCGAGCAGCATAGCTAATTAAACGTTCGTAGGGTACGCAATGCGTACCTTGCCAAAGTCTGCCGGTACGCGCTGCGTACCCTACGAAAACCCGAGAAGACTCAATGAAAGTTCAAGAAGAAAACGCAGCGTACGACGAAATCAACGTTACGCCGATGCTGGATTTGGCTTATGTGTTGCTGGTGGTGTTTATTCTGATGACCACCGCAGCAGTGCAAGGCGTGCAGGTCAATCTACCTAAGGCTAGCAATACGCCCAGTCTGGCCAAGCCGCAAACTAAAGCCATTACAGTAACTGCCGATGGCACGCTATTTCTCGACACTTTTCCGGTGACGATGGAGCAACTGGAATCGACGCTGATGCAATACAAGGCCGCCAATCCGGAACTGCCGGTGGTGGTTAAGGGGGACGCTACTGTCCAGTATCAAAGCGTCGTCGATATTTTGGCTTTGCTCGGCAAACTGGAAATTACCCAGGTTGGTCTGGTTACCCAAAATCTGACCAAATAAAGTCTTGCGACATGTCAAAGAAGAAACATTGGCGGGTTTATATTCCGATGCTCATCGCTGCCGTAATCGCCGCTATCGCGATTTTTTACGTCGTTAAAATCATTATGGAATTCGTCGACAAAAAACCGGCGAAAAACGAGAAAAAAATTCAGCCGGTGACCCTGTTTAAACCGCCGCCCCCTCCGCCGCCACCGCCGAAAGTTGAGAAGCCGCCCGAGCCGGAGATCAAGGAAAAAATCAAGGAACCCGACCCGGAGCCCGAGCCTGAGCCGGAACCCGAGCCAGAACAAGCGCCGCCGCGCGATCTGGGGCTGGATGCTGAGGGCACGGCGGGATCGGACGGTTTCGGTCTGGCGGCCCGCAAGGGCGGTACCGGCTTGTTCGGCGGTGGCGCCGGCAACCCGTTTGCCTGGTACGGCGGTTTGGTCAAGAACGGGATTCTGAACATTCTCAGCAGCCACGAAGAATTGCGCCGCAAGGGCTATACCGCCATCGTCAAGGTCTGGCTGAAAGCCGACGGTTCGGTAGAGCGCATCGAACTGGCCAAGGGCAGCAACGATGCGGACATCGACGAATTGCTCAGCCGCTTATTAAACAAATTCGACCGCGTGGCGGAGGCGCCGCCACCGGGTATGCAGCAACCGATCAAGTTAAAAATTTCATCACGTATTTAAGTATCCACAGGTAAAACAATGGCGAATAAGAAACAGCTGATGGCCCTGGCGCTATCCGGGCTGATCGGCACCGTGCAGGCCGGAGAAAAGGAAGAGTTGCTGAAATTGCGCAATACCACCACTAATTTGATCAAGCAATTGGTCAAACAAGGGGTGATTACCGACAAGGCTGCCAACGAGATGATCAAACAAGCCGAAGTCGAAGCCGGCCAGCAAGTGGCCGAAGCCAAGGCGGCCGGTGTCAAGGAAGCCGTGCCGGCCGATGAAGTGCGGGTGGCTTATGTGCCTGATTTTGTAAAGGACGAAATTCGCCAACAAGTGCGTAGCGAGTTGCGCGAAGAAGTGGTCGGTGATGTGATGCAAAAGGCCAAGAACGAACAGTGGGGCTTGCCTAATGCGTTGCCGGAGTGGACCAGGCGTTTCAAGCTGTCCGGCGATATTCGTTTACGTTCTCAGCATGAGATGATGGCCAAGGAAAACATCGCCAATTCTTATATTGACTGGCAGGCGGTTAACGAAAGAGGCGGTCTGAACGCGGCGGGTGTGGATCAATTCTTGAATACGACTACCGACAGACAGCATTTTCGCGAGCGCTTGCGCTTGGGCATTGATGCAACGATTACCGATGGTATGAAAGCCGGTGTGCGTTTGGCGACGGGTAATCAACGTGACCCGGTATCTACCAACCAGTCTTTGGGCTTTACCGGACAAAAATACGATTTCACCGTGGACCGGGCCTATCTGCAGTACGATGCGATTGACGACAATAAATTCAAATGGCTGACCTTGTCCGGCGGCCGGATCAAGAACCCCTGGTATACCGGCGGCGGTGAGTTTACCGGCGGTAGCGAATTGGTGTGGGATACGGATTTATCTTTCGAAGGTTTTGCCGGCACCGTGCGCCACCGTTTGGGCGGATCGGACAGCTTGATGGCTAACGACGACCACACCCATTCCGTTTTTGCGACAGCCGGGGCGTTTCCATTACAAGAATCGGCGCTGAGCAGCGATAAATGGTTGTTCGGCGGTCAAGTCGGCGTGGATTGGGGCTTTGTCAATCAAGATAATTTAAAGGCCGCGTTGGCTTATTTCGATTACGTCAACGTCGAGGCTAAGCAAAATACCAGCGTTTTAGGCACTTGCGATCTCAATACGCGCGGCAACACTGCTTCGCGTCCGGAATTCATGCAGGGCGGCAATACCTTGGCGTCGATTTGCCGAGAAGGCACGGGGGCTTTGGCTTCCAATCCGGGCATGGTCGGTTTGGCGTCTGATTACAATATCGTCAACGCCAATGTTTCGTATGAAATGACTTTGTTTGCCCCTTACCATCTGCGCTTGAGCGGCGACTACGCTAAAAACGTCGGCTTTAATAAAGCTGCGGTCAGCCGGATGCTGAACGGTACGGTGGTTGAGGGTAAAACCAACGCCTGGCAGTTTAGGGCGGATTTCGGTTGGCCAAGAGCCGAAGTGGCCGGTCATTGGAATGTGTTTGCTGCCTATAAGTACGTGGAGCGCGATGCGGTATTGGATGCATTCACCGATTCTGATTTCCACCTCGGCGGTACCAACAGTAAGGGCTGGTTCATCGGCGGTAACTATGGCTTGATGAAAAACGTTTGGTTGACCGGCCGCTGGTTGAGTGCCGATATCATCACGGGACCCCCTCTTGGTATCGATGTGTTGCAGATCGACGTCAATACGCAATTCTAGGTAGGTTGCCGATGAATATATTTCCGAAAGTGGCCGTATTGTTTGTGCTTATTGGCAGTAGCTGGTCCACCAGTCAGGCCGCGCCGCGTGAGGCTGCCAAGAACGATGGCGCTGTTTTAAAGCTGCAAGCGATGGTTAAAAGCCTGACTGCCGAACGCGATGCGGCAAAGGCCGAATCGGCCAAGTTAGCCGAGGAGTTACAGGAGCTTGAGCAGTTGAAAAAAGCCCATTCGGCGGCAGTGGCGGCCAAGGAGCAAATCAGCAGCGAGTTATCCGCGCAGCGAAATGCCAATGGTGAGGTGCGCGAGCGTTTGGAGAAAAGCAATGCCAGACTCTCCGACGTGATGGAAAAGCATAAGGAATTGAGTCAGGCTAAAGCCGATTTGCAAGCGCAATTAACGGCATTAACTGCCAAGCAGCAAGCAACCGAGCAGCAATTGGGGGTTTGCGATATTCATAATGTGAAACTTTACGAGGCCGCCAAGGAATTGCTGGAACGCTACGAAAACAAAGGCGCACTGGCTAGTGTGTTGCAGAATGAAGCCTTGCTGCAATTCAACAGTGTGGAAATGGAAACTATCGTCCAGGAATATGAGGACAAGTTGAACGCCGGTAAATATCAAAAACAATCTGCTGCGGATAGCGGCACAGCGCCGGCTGGCGTCCAATAGTTTCTCTACTCAGGTGCGGCAACATGCCGCACCTCGACCCTAGCTGATTTACCGAAAGCCTTAAGGCTTGGTCGCGTAAATAAGTTAAAATCCCAAAAAGCGGCGCTCCATCATGGCGGCTACATAATCAAATGCACGAATTATCGAGAGACTAATGACAACGAAACAAAATTTTTTAAAAAATCTAGGCATTGTTGTGTTATCGACCGGCTTGGTGGCCTGTAACGGCGCCGATGAACGGAAAGCGAAATACATGGAAGAAGGCAAACAGCTATATCAAGCGGGTGATTATGAGAAAGCGTTGCTTGCCTATAAAAACGTGCTGCAAATCGATCCCAAGGACTGGGAAACTCACTTCCAGATTGCGGAAGCCCTGAGTAAACAAGGCAAAATCGAAAATGCCTTTAAGGAATACAGTACCGTGGTTGCCGGCAATGAAAATCATGTGATGGCGCGGGTGCGGGTTGGTCAGCTGCTGTTATTAAATCGCGCGGTAGACGATGCGGAAAAAATGGTCGGCGAAGCTTTAGCGAAGGAACCGGACAATGTTGAGGCTTTGGTGTTGTTCGCCGGCGTACAAGCAGCCAAAAATAACAGCGATGGCGCGATTATGACGGTGGAGCGCGCCTTGAAAAACAGTCCGGACGATGTGCCGGCGACCTTGATGATGGCCTCGATTAAAGCGCGTTTAGATAAAGTAGGCGAAGCGATTGCTTTGTTGAAGCAAACTATTGAAAAGAAGCCGGATAATGTGGCGTTGCGCAGCATGCTGGCCGGTTTGTACGCTAAAAACAATCAGATTGCCGATTCAGAGGCCATGTTGTTGGAAATTGTCAAACTGGAGCCGCAGCAATTACAGCATTACCGTACGTTAGCCTTGTTCCAAGTCGGTACCAAACAAGTCGATAAAGCCGAAGCGACTTTACGCGATGCGGTTAGCAAATTGCCGGACAACGATACCGCCAAAACTTATTTGGTCGACTTCCTGTTGGAAAAGCGCAGTCCGGAAGTGGCGATTGCAGAGCTGCTACCGATGATAGAGCAAAAGCCGCAAGCGTATGAGTTGAAATTCAAACTGGCGAATATCCAGCTTGCCCAAAAGCAAGTCGATAAGGCCGAAGCGACTATGAAAGAAGTCGTCGATCAGGATAAATTGGGACCCAGCGGCATCACCGCACGAAATAAATTAGCGGCTTTGTATGCAATGACCAAGCGCGGCGACGAGGCTAAGGCCTTGATCAAGGAAGTGTTGGATAACAATCCGCGCGATGCCGAGGCTTTGACGCTGCGCGGTCAGTTTGCTTTGGGTGAAAACAAAATTCCCGACGCAATTGCCGATTTTCGCTCGGTATTGGTTGATCAACCCAACAATATCGGTGTGTTGAAAATGCTGGCCGCAGCACATCTGCGCAATAACGAAGAAGAACTGGCCAGAGAAAATATGGAAAAAGTGGTGGCCGTCGCACCGGGCGATGAGACCGCCCGGCTGGATTTGGTTGGCTTGCATATGAAAGCGGGGCACCAAGATCAAGCCAAGCAGCAGCTTGAAGCACTGATGAAAGCCAATCCGAAAAGTCTGAAAGGCTTGGAGGCGCTGTTTAAAATGGAGTTGTCGCAAAAGCATTGGGATAAAGCGCAAGAGATTGCCAAACAGGTGCAACAGTTATCCGATAAAGACGCCACCGGCTTTTACATGTCCGGCTTGGGCTATCAGGCGGAAGGCAAGCTGGAAGCCAGCACCGAAGCCTTTCAACAGGCCTTGGCGCGTAAGCCGGATGCGATTGAGCCTTTGACCGAGATGGTCAAAAGCTATTTGGTATTGAAGCAGTCGGATAAGGCTATCGGTAAATTGCAGCAAGTCATTAAACAGCAGCCCGATCATTTCGTTGCTTACAATTTGCTGGGTGGTGCTTATCTGAACGAACAGAAATTTGCCGAAGCAAAAACAGCTTACACAAAGGCTTTGAATATCAAACCGGAGTGGTATAGCCCTTATCGGAACTTGGCCTTGATCGAGTTGGCACAAAAAAACCAGGCCGAGGCCATCAATATCTACAAAAAAGGGATTGAAAAAACTAAAGGGGCATTGGAGCTGGTCGACGACTTGGCGCGTTTGTATCATCGTGACGGTCAGCATGAGAAGGTGCTGGCGCTTTACGAAGAATCTTACAAACTGCATCCGGATTCGGTGGTGGCGGTTAACAATCTGGCCAGTTACTTGTCGGATTTTTCCGCCGGTCCGGATAGTTTGGAACGGGCAGCCAAATTGGCCGAACCTTTATTGCAAACCAATAATCCCAATATGATGGATACGGTTGCTTGGGTGGCCTATAAACAAAGCAATTACGATAAGGCTAAAGAGATATTGTTGAAGGTGATTGAACGCGATCCGCAATCGCCGATCAGTAATTATCATTTGGGTATGGTGTATTTCAAGCAAAACGATCCGGTTAAAGCCCGCGAATATTTGCAAAAAGCGGTCGATAAAAAAGTGGAGTTCGATGGCTTGAATGAAGCGAAGGATGTTTTGAGTAAACTCTGATAGGAAATGTAGGGACGTGGCTACCGCAGGTAGCCACGTCAGACCGGCTTAAACCCCGGTATAGCCGATTTTAATGTCGGTGGCTTTATTGAATACTGTCCCCAGTACGTTGGTGTCTTTTAACAAAGAGGCCGCGTGCTTCAATTGATCCGTCTTGGTATGCCCCTCGTCGATCACCAACAACACGCAATCCACATAAGGCGAAAAACCCAGTGTATCATCGTGCGACAGGATCGGCGGCATATCGAAAATAATGATACGCGATGGGTAACGGCTTTTCAGTTCGTTAACCAGTCGTACCATTTTCGGTGAGCGCAACATCTCAGTTGAGTTGAATAAAGGTTTGCCGGCCGGCAGCACTACCAGACGCTCGATGCCCGGATTAATCAGCATGGAGCTTAACTCGGTGTCGTTCAACAAATAATCGCTAAGACCTGCGCCCGGCTGAATGCCGAATAATTGATTAATGCTGGGATTTTGGAAATTGGCATCCACCAGCAGGGCTGTGCGGTCAAGTTCCATCGCCATGCTGATGGCTAAATTTGCGGCTGTTAAGCTATTGCCGGTACCTTCGCTGGGGCTGGTGATAGCCATGGTTTTCCATTCCATCGCATCCATTTGCTGCAAGCAGCGGGTGCGTAGCATGCGGTAGGATTCCAGCCATTTTCCAGGTAACGCTGCGGAAATAATCCGGTTTTGCTTCAGTAAGTTTTGATCCGGAGTGTGCACCCGCGTTTTGGTGTAAGCGATGCTGACTTTGTCGCCGGGTTGATTGGCTAATCCGGCTGCGGCTGGATTACTTTTTTCCACGAGGTTTTCAATGGGGTTCATGAATTTTCCCTTAAATGATTAATTGCCCACGACACGTAGTAATTTGTACCAAAATACATCTAGCGGCATGACGATAAAATGAAATGCGATGACAGCCAGAACGCCGGCTATTGCCATGCCTATCAACAACAGCCGTCTTTCGTTTCTATGTGCTTGATGTTCCCTCTGGCTTTCGAAATAAGGTATCGACGCCAAAGGTTCCACACCCAGAATCGCCGCGACCGCTTTTGGGCTATTAACGGTCGAGTCCAGCATTTCGGTCAATGCCACCGCCCCTAAGCCGCTCGCCACCGCCAACACCATGCCCAGTACCATAATCGCAATTCGATTCGGGCTAACCGGTTGTAATGGTTCTTGGGGGGGGTCGATTAAAGTAAAACGCTCGCCTTTTCTTTCCATTTCCAATTGCTGCGAGATTTGCGCTTCCATTTCTCGCGCACTCACTTCACGGTAGCGCAGATTGGTATTGTCCAGATCCTGGATCAAATCCATGTATTCTTTTTCAACCAATGGCGATTGGCGTAGGCTTGAGCGTAACTCTTCCATTTTGCTCTGTACGCGACTACGTGTGAAATTCAACGATTCGATTTCGGTATTCACTGAAGCTAGTTGCGATTTCAAGGTGATATAGGCCGGGTTATCCGGTTGAATACTGGCATTGCTGTAGTCGCTTTGTTTCGCGCTAGCCAGGCTTTGTTGCAAGGCGCTGATTTGTTTTTGCAGTTTCACCACGTCAGGGTGTTTGTCCGAATACTGTTTCAACAACAAGGCCAATTCTGCTTTTCTGTCGGTTAGTTCGCCGTTCATCGCATTCAGATCGGTGTTGGAGCCGATTTCTTTTTGCAATGAGTCGATTTCCCGTTTGATTTTAATCACATCGGGATGGTTCGCAGAATGGTTGGATAACACCGATGGATATTGCGATTGTAGTTCCTTCAAACGGTCTTTCATATCGAACACCCGATTGCCCACGGCGTTGGTAGCCATGGTGTTGGGATCGATTTGCGCCAGTTCGCCTTCAAGGTAATAACGCCTATCTTGCAGCGTTCGTTCTTGGCTATCCAATTGCAATAACTGATTGCTCAAGGAGGTCAGTTCTTGCTGATTCATGGCACTGATTTGCGGCAGTTGGTTCAGGTTCTTTTCCTTGAACGTAGCTAAGTTTTGTTGAATTTCCTGGATTTTGGCTTTCAGGCGCTTTGATTCCTCACTCAAAAACAATGCTGCATTTTCCGCAGATTCGGTGCGTGACTTGATGTTTTCTTTCAGGAACAAGGAAGTCAATTCGTTAGCGACTTTTTGCGCGAGCGCGGGTGATTTATCGTCAAATGTTAGCGTAAAGGCTATCGTAGCTTGTTGGGCAGGGCCGCTTTTGTTATTGGCGACGTCGGCACTGATGGTTTCGACTTTGATGCTTTTACGCATTTTTTCCAGAATGACTTCTTCCGGCTTTTTTTGCCGTTCCTCGGCATAGAGATCGTATTTCTTGATGATTTCCGTCAAATTCGGTCGGGTCATGATCCGTTGGCTGATCATCTGAATCCGCTGGTCGGCGAAGGTGGTCACTGTGGAATGCACCAGTTCGGCGGGGATTTCTTGCGCCTCGATCAGAATGGTGGAAGTAGAGCGGTAAACTGCCGGTAACAGCACTGCCAAAACGATGCTGATCAGCGCAATGATTAGAAACGGAATAACTAAAAACCGTCTACGTCGTTTGATGATTTTTAGATAGTCCTTGATGTCGATGGCTTGATTTTCCACGCTATTTCACCTGACGATTGATTTGCGGTTGATAAGAGAATTGTAGTTGTACGCTGTCGCCGGTGATGGTCTGGTTGTTTGATTCATACACTTGCTGGCGATAGCTATAAGACAGATCCAAATTGATTTCCGGCGTCCAGCGCCATTGAACATTCGGTGATAGGGTAATAAATGTGCGGTTATTGCTTCTGCTGGTATCGTTACTAAATGTGGATATCGATTCAGATAGCAAGTAATTGGCGTTGATACCGGTGGATAAGCGCTCCGTGAGATTGTATCGGCCTCGGGCTGAAAAGGTGGTTGAGGTTTGTTGCTGACCGGTGCTGGCCGGGTTGAGCTGTTGTCCGGCACTTAAGCTGAAGTCACCCCAGTCGCTTTTACGAGCCAAGCTTGCCGAAAATACGTTGCCTATGGTGTTTTTGGATAAGGAAGACCGACTATTAAGCTCTGGCGCAGGGTTTGACGAGCTGGTGAATTGAGTGCTGTCAGTTGTTGTGTCGCGAATCCCAGCTGAAAATGCTAATTGGGTCTGCTCGTCAAATAGATATTGCACACCCGCCTGGTAAGTGAACGTAGTCGATTTTTGGCTGAAACCTGTTGTTATTGGCGCGGTTTGATAAAATCGCAATGGTACAGGAAAAGGAAAAGGATTGAAAAGACCGATTCCTGGACTCTCGTTTGCCGATTCATACACCGAATACGCACCTGTCAGGTTAAATGACAAGCGTTCGGTGTAGGCATGGCTGGCCGTTGCCGAATATTGCTGGAAACTATAATCCGAGTAATTAATGTTATTTATCAGGTTTTGCGCTCTGTCAAACGCCACATCCTGGTAGCTATAACCCAATTGTAGAGAGCTTTTCTCGTTCAAGTTATAAGTGACAGTTGGGGAGACTGATTTGGTGTTCCGTGGTACGAGAAGTTGCACGCCACCTGCTTCGTTGATCTGTGTTGGGTCGATTACTGTAGGGTCAAGTTGGTTATTAATCGAGGATTCTTCCGCATAGCTTGCTGCTAGATCGGTTTTTAAACGCTCGCCCTGATATTTGTGGCTGAGGTTGACTAGTTTTTCGGAAAAATCCAGCGCCGAGTCGCTACTGTAAATCAACTCATTCCACTTAAAACGGGTATTCAATTCGTTGTCGTCGGCAAGATAGCCGAACATCACACCTGGAGAAAGGGTGCTGATAAAATTGCTATGCTTTGGATGAATCTGCATGCGTACATTATCGTCAAAGCGCTCCTTAAAGCTAAACTCCGGTTTGAACAGCAAATCCAGCGCATAGCCATCGGTGCTGAATAAAACCAACGCAGGTAGCAAAAAATCCGTTTTTATCTTCATAGATAGTGCTTCTATCTAATTCCGCTTAGGGTACGGTAACCGTGTCTCCCGGTTCCAGCAGGATGTTTTGTTCCAGGTCTTCGCCATCAATCACATCGCTGTAGTCGAAAGGAAACACTTTAACTTGATCGCCGGTGCGGCGAATAATGCTAATCGAACCTTCCTTGGCAAACACGGTCAGGCCGCCGGCCAGACTCAGGGCTTGCAGCACATCGAGGCGTCTGCCGGAAAACACTTGTCCGGGCTTATTGACTTTACCGATCACAAAGATCGAGTTGCCCTGGTTGTTGAGTAATTTAACCGAAATCGAGGGGTCGGATATGTAATCGGCCAATCGGCTGGTCAAATTGTCTTTCAGTTCGGTAATGGTTTTACCGGCAGCACCGACGGTGCCGATCAAGGGGAAAATAATCGTGCCGTCCGGGGAAATCAGGATTTGCAATTGTTGTAAGCCTTCTTCTTTCCAGACTGTGATTTCCAATGCATCACCAGGCGATAGTTGGTAAGCCGCATAATTGGTCTGCTCTATAGTCACCGTAGGTGCAGGGCTGATTGTAGTGTTGTTAATGGGCTCTATTGGCGGTGCAGGTGGGATCGGGGTTTCCGGTTCTGCCAGGGCAGTGGAGGAGCAAAGCAGACAAAACGAGAAAAGAGTAATTATCTGTTTCAAAATGTATTCCTTTATGATGTTATTGAGGTTGCAAACCGCACTTTTCGAGCCAAACGCCAAAGTAAGGCGGGATTTTAGTAACGGAATATAACAAGAATAAGACGATCCCAAACGCAGTCTTAGGTGAGAAACACCTAGACATTTCATGCGATTATAACCGGGAATGACTGTGTTTTGTTCGAATCAAACAGTAAATTAACCAAAAATTAATAAAACTTCGGGAGTAAGGCAGTGACAGTGAACGATTTTTTACAACGTGTTAAGTCCGGGCAAGCGGTCGAATTTCAGGAAGTCATTGCGCTCATTGCCGAGCATTATCAATACCAACCCACCGAATTTAGTAACGGCTTGCAACAGCCTCTGGTAAACGAAGCGGGTCGTAATGAGGGCTCTTGCAAGATTTTTGCATTCGCCAAATTGCATAAACTGACTGTCGAACAAACTCTGGCGCTCTTCGGTGATTATTATCGCCAAGATGTATTGGGTAACCCGTCCGGCGACGATCATCAAAATATCAGACACTTTATGCGTGATGGTTGGGAAGGCATTGTTTTTAAAGGCGAGGCCTTGCAAGCCCAATAATTGCCGTGCAAATCGATGTACTGCTGATCGGTCAGGGTTTGGCTGGCAGTTTATTGGCTTGGGAGTTATTGCAGCGGCCAATGCGAATCTTGGTGGTGGACGACGGCGCGGAGAACGCCTCGCAAGTCGCAGCCGGTTTAATCAATCCAGTGACCGGGCAGCGCTTGGTAAAGCAGGTGGATGTGGAAAACCTGCTGCCGGTCGCAATGCATGCTTATCGGCAACTTGAGAGACAGTTTGGACAAGCCTTCTATCAGCAAATGCCAATGCTGAAAATTTTGCGCACCGCCAAAGAGCTTGAAATTGCCGAACGCCGTTTGAGTCAGGCGGATTATCGTGACTATTTGTCGGAGTTGGCGGCGGCCTCCAAGGGAATTAACGCGCCTTACGGTGTGTTGCAACAAGGCCAGACCGGCTATTTGCGGACCGAGGCTTTGCTGAGTCGGTTGCGTGATTTTTTACGGAACAAGCACTGTTATCGGCGACACACTCTGCAATACGCAGAAATTAATCTCGAGCCGGCGCTGCGTTGGCAGGAAATATATCCGCGGCATATTGTTTTCTGCGAGGGTTATCAGGCGCTTACCAATCCATGGTTTAAGTATTTACCGTTTCAATTGGCAAAAGGTGAAATACTGGGTTGCGAAAGTAGGCAAGATATTCCAAAACAGATTTTGAATTACGGGCATTGGCTGATTCCATTGGAGTCCGGGCGCTTTAAGACCGGTGCGACTTTCGAAACAGATCAAGTAGATCATGTGCCGACCGAAGCAGCGAAAACCGCTTTATTGGCGAGCTTACGTGCGGTCTGCCCACAACAACAAAACCTTAATGTTTATCAGCATCGCGCCGGAATCCGGCCGGCTACACGCGATAAACAGCCGTTTATCGGCACGCATCCCAAATATCCGCAACTGCATATTTTCAATGGCTTTGGCGCCAAGGGCAGCTTGGCGATTCCCTGGTACGCTGCCCGGTTTGCCGATTACTTGCAACAGTACGCCGGTTTGCCGCCCGTTTGTGATATACGCCGCTATGACAAAACCTATATCCCTGCTTGAAACTGCCCATCATATTGTTGGTTCTTACCTAGATCCGGGTGACGTGGCGGTCGACGCGACAGTGGGTAACGGTCACGATACCGTGTTTCTGGCGCAGAGCGTTGGGGCGAGTGGTCATGTATTCGGATTTGATATTCAGCGGCAAGCGCTGATCAACAGTTTTCAGCGTTTACTTCAGCTCGATTTGCAGCGCCGGGTGATACTGCGTCTCGCCAGCCATGCCGATATGCTGTTGCATGTTCCTGAGCAGTGGCGTGGCCGGGTGAGAGCAGTGATGTTCAATCTGGGTTATTTACCCGGCGCCGACAAAACCGTGATTACCCAAATCGATTCGACGCTGGCCGCCTTAAATGCCGCGTCTGGCTTGTTGGCGCCGCGCGCCGTTATCACGGTATTGGCGTATCCGGGTCATGCCGGCGGTGATCTGGAAACCCAGCAGTTGGCGGCATGGTCCGGGCAGTTGGATGGCACCCATTTTACTTCTGAGGTCATTCTCAGCAGTCACGACAAACCTAGTGCGCCCCGGCTTTTTGTTATTCGCAAACAAGCCGATCTGCTATGATTGCGCTCCTTTTTTTACTAGCAATAGATGTGCATCATGTCAGAATTCAATAACGTCACCATCGTCAAACAGGCCAATGTCTATTTCGATGGAAAAGTGAATAGCCGCACCATTAAGTTTGCCGATGGCTCTTCAAAAACCTTGGGTTTTATGCAGCCAGGCGAATATACCTTTAACACGGCCGAACCTGAATTGATGGAAATACTGGCGGGCGAACTGCAAGTGTTATTGCCCGGTAACGATGCCTGGCAAACCGTGAAAGGCGGCGAGTCTTTCAATGTGCCGGGCAATGCCGCTTTCACCATGAAGGTTAGTGTTGCCAGCGATTACTGCTGTTCTTTTTTGAAGTAAGCGCCGGATGGAAAGGGTAGCGATTTTTGTCGATGTGCAGAATATTTACTACACCACCCGGCAACGCTACCAGAAACATTTCAATTACAGCGCGTTTTGGCAGCAGGCAACCGCGGGTAAACAGGTTGTTGCTGCCATTGCATATGCGACGGACCGCGGAGACAGCAAGCAACAAGGTTTTCAGCAGATCCTGAAAAATATCGGTTTTACCGTCAAACTAAAACCCTATATTCAGCGCCGCGACGGTACCAGTAAGGGCGATTGGGATGTGGGGATTACCCTGGATGTAATGGATTACGCTGCGCAGGCTGATCGGATTATTCTCTTGTCCGGGGATGGCGATTTCGAATTGTTATTGCAAAAGGTGCGCAGCGATTTCGGTACTGCCAGCGATGTTTATGGCATTCATAGTTTAACCGCGCCGGCCTTGATTCAAGCGGCCGACAATTTCATTGCCATTGCCGGCGCATTATTGCTGTAAGACGTTTGGGCGTTTTGCTTATTGTTTGTCGGCGTCTTCTTCTACCAATTCTTTGCCTTTCTCTGCGGAACTGGCGGCTTCTTTGGGTTCGGTAGCGTTTTGATTGTTTCTGCGGGCAAAGGTGTCGGGTTCGTCGCTACCGAATAAACCGCTAATTTTTTCCCACATCGAGCGTTCCAGGTCGCGTTTTGGTACGTCAACGCTGGTTTCCGTGGATTCCTTGGCAACCGGCATCGAGCTGGGTCTGAAGTCGCCTTGCACGCCCATCAAATTGTCACCATTGAAAAATAAAGACACCCGTTTTTGCACCCGGTCTTCGCCGCCCGGTTGCTCAGAGTATAAATAGTCCCAGCGCTTTTCATGAAAGGCATCGGACAGCATAGGCGAACCCATGATATACAAGACCTGGCGCTTGGTCATATTGGGCCGCAATTGGTTAATCATGCTTTGATCGATGATATTGCCTTGCTCAATATCCAGGGTGTACACGCCGGGCAAGTTAGTGAGAATGGTGCTGCAAGCGTTAATCGATAAACTGGTGACGGCCGCTAGCAAAAAAGTCGATTTTTTCATGAGAAGAGAATGGAGTCTGACGACAAACGATGGGCCATTATCCCATAATTCTGTCAGCGGCTTGGCGCAAAAAACGATACAATGTTGCGGATTATCGGTTTAAAGGAGGGGGCTTGTGGAAACTCAGGATTTGCGTAATGCGGGCTTAAAGGTGACCTTGCCCAGAATCAAAATTCTGGAGATTCTGGAAAAACAACAGGACGATAGGCATTTGTCGGCCGAGAAGGTCTACAAAATTCTGTTGGCGGAAGGTGAGGAAATTGGCCTGGCGACGGTTTATCGGGTGTTGACCCAGTTCGAAGCCGCCGGCTTGGTTAACCGTCATCATTTCGAGGGCGGCAACTCGATATTCGAACTAAATAGCGGCGGCCACCACGATCACGTCGTCTGCATGAAGTGTGGAAAAGTCGACGAATTTACCGATGAAGTCATCGAAAAACGCCAATCGGAAATTGCCCTAAGATTGGGTTACACCCTTACCGATCACAGCCTCTACCTTTACGGTTATTGCGCTGCTTGTAAACCCCCAAAAGCCTAAGCATGTTTAAACCTCTCATCCTGTATATCGGGTTACGCTATACCCGTGCTAAAAAACGCACTCAATTTATTTCATTCATCACTTTAACATCCGTACTCGGTATCGCATTGGGCGTGACCGCCTTGATTACCGTGCTGTCGGTCATGAATGGTTTCGAAGCCGAATTGCGCGAGCGCATCCTGGGCATGACCGCGCACAGCACAATTACCGGCCGCTTCGGGCAGCTGGATGATTGGCAAGCTTTAGAGCAACGCACTCGCAGCATGCCTCATGTCGAAGGTGCTGCGCCGTTTATCCACGGTCAGGTGATGGTGAATGCTGATCGTCAAGTCAGCGGCACTTTGTTGCAGGGCGTGTTGCCCGAATATGAAGCCAAAGTGTCTGAAGTGGCCAATAAAATGATGTTCGGTAGTTTGAACGATTTAGTCCCCGGCGAGTTTGGCATCGTTTTAGGTGCCGAGTTAGCAAGTTATCTGGGCGTGATGATGGGTGACAAGGTCACCGTGATAACGCCGCAAATTAACTCCACGCCGGCCGGGATTCTGCCGCGCATGAAGCGCTTCACCGTCGTAGGTGTGTTTAAAGTCGGCATGTACGAATACGACCGCAATATGGCGCTGATGCATCTCGATGATGCCGGCAAATTGTTCAGATTGGAGTCGGCAGTATCCGGTTTGCGTTTGAAGCTGGATGATTTATTCAACGCGCCACGCATTACCCAAGGCTTGGCAGATACGCTGGGCGAAGAGTTTCGGGTCAGCGACTGGACCAAAGCCCACAGCAACTTTTTCCGCGCCGTGCAAACCGAAAAGCGGGCGATGTTTATCATTTTGCTGCTGATCGTGGCAGTAGCGGCGTTTAACATCGTCTCCACACTAGTGATGGTGGTCACTGACAAGCGCGGCGACATCGCCATTCTGAAAACTCAGGGTTTATCGAACGGGTCGGTGATGGGGATTTTTATTGTTCTGGGCTGTATCATCGGCAGTATAGGTACTTTATTAGGCACGGTTGGCGGCGTGTTGCTGGCCCTAAATGTGGAAACCATTGTGCCGGCCATCGAAAAAGCCTTTGGCGTGCAGTTCATGGCCGCCGATGTGTATTACATCAGCGAAGTGCCGTCAAAACTGATCTGGACCGATGTGTATTGGATAGCCTGCGTGGCGTTTTTATTATCCTTGCTGGCGACGCTGTATCCAGCTTGGCAGGCGGCGCGTATAAATCCTGCCGAGGTGTTGCGTTATGAATAATGCCATCGTGTTGCAGTGCCAGCAGTTAACCAAGCGTTATGAACAGGGCGATTTGAATGTCGAAGTGTTGCGCGGCGTCGATTTGGCGATTCATGCCGGTCAGCGTGTCGCTATCATGGGCGCATCCGGCTCCGGCAAAAGCACCTTGCTGCATTTGCTGGGTGGCCTGGAAAAACCCAGCTCCGGCTCGGTGATGCTGGATGGCGCCGATTTGAATAAGATTAGCGCCGGCAAACTGAGTCAGCTTCGTAATCGTTCACTGGGGTTTATCTACCAGTTTCATCATTTGCTGGGTGAATTTACCATCCTGGAAAACGTCGCCATGCCATTGTTGATCGGCAACCAATCGATCAAGCAAGCCCAACAGCAAGCTGCCGAGCTACTCAAACGTGTCGGCTTGGGGCATCGCATGCTGCACAAGCCCGGCGAATTGTCCGGTGGCGAGCGGCAACGCGCTGCTGTAGCCCGGGCTTTGATTAATCAGCCTAAATGCGTCCTGGCCGACGAGCCTACCGGCAACCTGGACAGCAAAACCGCCGAGCAGATTTATCAGTTGATGCTGGAGCTAAATCAGGAATTACAGGTGAGTTTTTTGGTGGTGACGCATGATCCTGAGTTGGCTGGGCGAATGGATCATGTGCTTTATATGGAGGATGGGTTGATTGTGCCGGAAAGGGTGCATCATAGCTGAAGGCGGCTATCTCTGATTTTCTGGTACTGCCCTTAATTCCTCAGGGCGTTTGCTCCCTCTCCTGATGGAGAGGGTTGGGGAGAGGAGATTCAAATGGTTGTGTCGCTATCGCGACGGCTTGATTTAATGTCGGGTCTCGGCCCGACAGCCGAGATACTTTCGCTACGAAAACCATCCTTGGTTTTCGCCCTTCGGGCCAGCCTGTCGGCTGTTCAAATTCCTTCCAGACGAATTTGTGCGTGGCCAAAAGAAAGTATCCAAAGAAAAGGCCACCCGGATGCCGCTTATTCCCTGCGCTCCTCGCTTTTGACGAGGGTCGGCAGAAGGGGCTTCCCAGCCCCTCCGCCGACGTGCGGCATCCCTGCCGCACCCCTTCGGGCAATTCTCGCCAAAAGCTCCGGTGCTCGGCGCGGCATACGGGATAAAAAATCGTCCCGGAATTAAAAGTCGGTTAGGGAACAATGAAACTGCGATGGAGTGAAACGAAATCGAGGTTTTGGTGGCTTCAATGATTCTGGATTTCGCTGAGTTTCATCTAGGCTATTTGTGCAAACTTAAACCTTTATGCATCTGTTCTTCGGCTGCGGCATAGAGTTTTTGAAAAACTTTGTTCAACGCTTCCAGCCGAGCTTCGTTTTGCCCTGTATTACGGTTCGCGTACATATACGGACGGATTGCTTTGTACTCGCCGCTATCCCGTGCGAATCCGTACAAATACCCATTGTTTATGTCAAGAAGGGAGGCCTCGTATATCGAATATGAGTCTCGGTGGTGCCCAGGAGCTAACCACATTCCAATGATGGATATATTTAACATACTCAATGGATTTAAGTATGAATCTGTATCCGTACTATCGTTGATGAACAAGATGGTGTCGGCTCCCATCCTTGCGCCGGCTAGGCGTGATTCGTTGGAGAAGCAACTGCCTTCGCTTCGATAGCCACAATTTGATATTAAGGATTGAGGGACAATGTCAAAGCTTTTAATAAAACCCAAGGCCTTAAACTTTTCGCCCCAAATGTTTATAGCCTCTTGCTCTTCTTTTGAAATTTCCGTTCGACGGTGGTTGGCTGGTACTACCGCGACTTTCAATGGGATCGTTGCCTGCGGGCGCAAATTTCTAATTTCTTCCACAGTTGTAGCGGTGGAAAACTGAGTTCTTGGAGTGTCTCCAATCGATTGTTCCAGATGGGGCCGCATATCAGTTGCGGAACAAGCTGCTAGAAGTGTCGTGAGCGTAAAAATCCAGGCTTTTTTCATAAATCCTCCATAAATAAATTGGCTGCTTAAGGCTAAGTTGTGATTCTGGATCGTTCGGTGCATTACGCTATTGTTAACGTACCCTACAAAATTTTGAAGAGCACAAGCGGTGGGATTTGCGCTTGGGTTTCTCCCGTATGTCGCGCCGAGCACCGGAGCTTTTGAACGGATCAGCCCGTTAGGGGCGATGCAGGGATGCATCGCGTTGCCGAAGGGGCAGGAAGCCCCTTTCGGCAACCCCGTTCAAAAGCGAGGAGCGCAGGATCAAAGCGGCATCCGGGCCGCCTTTTCTTTGGATACTTTCTTTTGGCGGAGCAAAAGAAAGTATCTCGGCCGTCGGGCCGAGACCCGACACCAAAATAAACCGTCGCGGTAGCGACACAATATCAACTGAATAAAATCAAATCCTATTTGGCTGAATAAACCGGAAACCTAGCACACAACAAATGCACCTTCTCCCTAACCGCATCAATCACACTCTCATCCCCCAGGTTATCCATCACATCGCACATCCATTCCGCCACTTGACGGACTTCGTATTCCTTGAAGCCGCGCGAGGTGGGAGCAGGGGTGCCGACGCGGATGCCGCTGGTGACGAACGGTGACTGCGGGTCGTTGGGTACCGCGTTTTTGTTGACGGTGATGTGGGCCCGGCCTAATGCGGCGTCGGCGGCTTTGCCGGTGATGCCTTTGGGGATTAAAGACACCAGCATCAAGTGGTTGTCGGTGCCGCCGGAAACCACATCAAAACCGCGTTGGATAAAAACCGCCGCCATGGCTTGGGCGTTTTTCACCACTTGTTGCTGATACGTTTTAAATTCCGGGGTCAGCGCTTCTTTAAAGGCTACGGCTTTGGCGGCGATCACGTGCATCAACGGACCACCTTGGATGCCGGGGAAGATGTTGGAGTTGATCTTTTTTTCCAGGTCCGGATTGTGTTTGCACAAGATCAAGCCTCCGCGCGGGCCACGCAGGGATTTGTGGGTGGTGCTGGTGACCACGTCCGCAATCGGCACCGGATTGGGATATAAACCCGCTGCGACTAGGCCGGCGACATGGGCCATGTCTACGACGAAGTAAGCGCCAACTTTATCGGCAATGTTTCGAAAACGTTGCCAGTCCCAAATGCGGGAATAAGCCGAGAAACCGGCGATGATCAGTTTAGGTTTATGTTCCAGGGCCAGGACTTCGACCTGTTCGTAATCGATTTCGCCGGTGTCTTTGTTCAAGCCGTACTGGATGGCGTTGTAGATTTTGCCGGAAAAGTTGGGTTTGGCACCGTGGGTTAAATGGCCGCCGTCGGCCAGGCTCAAGCCCAGGATGGTGTCGCCCGGTTGAATCAATGACATGAAAACTGCCATATTGGCCTGCGAACCGGAGTGAGCTTGCACGTTGGCGTAATCGGCGCCGAACAATTCTTTGGCGCGGTCGATCGCCAATTGCTCAACGACATCGACGTATTCGCAGCCGCCGTAGTAGCGTTTTTCCGGATAGCCTTCGGCGTATTTGTTGGTCAGCACCGTGCCCTGGGCTTCCAAAACTCGGGGGCTGGCATAGTTTTCCGAGGCGATCAGTTCGATATGGTATTCCTGGCGTTGGCGTTCTTGTTCCATCGCTTGAAATAGTTCGTCGTCAAAGCCTTTGATGGTCATCGATTCGCTAAACATGGGGTCTCCTAAAGTAAGTTCGGGTTATTCGTGGGGATGCAGCAGCAGGACTTGCAGGTCGGCGACATTGGTGCCGGTTGCGCCGCTCAGCAGTAAATCGTTCGCCGCTTGCAAGGCAGGGTATGAGTCATTATCGTCGAGCAAGGCCGCCGGGTCGAGTCCGGCGGCGCGGATGCGTGGCAAAGTGCCGTCATCGACGATGCCGCCGGCGGCATCGGTAGGGCCGTCGCGGCCATCAGTACCGCCGCTGAGAAAGGTCCAAGCGCCGTTCAGCCCGTATTTTTCGGCGGCCAGGGCGAAGGCAAGAGCCATTTCCTGATTGCGGCCGCCCTTGCCATTGCCCTTTAAGGTAACAGTGGTTTCGCCGCCGGCGATGACGGCTGTCGGTTGCGTCATGCCGGCTGTTGCGGATAGCGCATGCAGTGCTATTTGCTCGGCAACCAAGCGCGCTTCGCCGCCCAACTGTTTGCTGTAAAGCTGGGTGTCATAGCCCAATTTGCATGCTTGATCGATTGCAGCGTCAACGCTAATGGCATTGCTGCCAAGCAAATGGTGGCTCGTCTGCCGGAAGAGCGGGTCACTGTCTTTAGGCGTTTCGATTTGCAAGCCTTGAGCGCCTTGTTGCAAATAGTTTTGCACGCTGGATGGTATTTTCTGCCATATGCCGAACGATTCCAATATTGCGACGGCGTCTATGAAAGTGGTGTCGTCGGGCACGGTGGGGCCACTGGCGATGGCGCTCAAATCGTTATCCAGCACGTCGGATAAAATCAGTGCGTGCAAGTCGGCGGGTGCGGCAAATCGGGCAAGACCGCCGCCTTTGAGTCGAGACAGATGTTTGCGGACGCAATTGATCTGGTTGATGGTTGCGCCGGAGGCCAGTAATAGACGGGTGGTGGCGATTTTATCCGCCAAATTGATGCCGACGGCCGGGTAGGGCAGCAATGCCGAGCCGCCGCCGGAAATCAACACCAACACCAACTCGCCGGGATTCGTGTTGCTCAGGCGGGTAGCGATGGCTTTTGCCGCATGCAAGCCAGCGGCGTCCGGCAGCGGATGGCCGGCGCCGAATACCTGACAGTTTTCGACGACATCAATGTTGTCGTAATTGGTCACGACAATGCCTTTAGCGGCAAGCCAAGACTCGGGAATTATTGTTTGTGCCGTATCGGCCATTGCGCAAGCAGCTTTACCGAAAGATATTAAATGAATGCGCCGCCAGTCGCCGCTGCGGTAGCCGGTTTGTTCCGAACCGATATGCAGCAGTTCGCTATCGGCTCTGAGAAAACGTTTTACGGCAAGATACGGATCAGCCGCCGCAACGCCGGCGCGAAAAATGGCGGCTGCCTGTTCACGATAACTTGGCTGAACTGCGGACATATCGATCCGGCAGAACCTTAAGCCATGGCTTTAGCGAGTGCAAAGATGATTTCCGCGTCGAACACCTGCTTATTGCTTTCAAATAGCTTGGTGATACAGGCGCGGTGTAGGGCTAGTTTTAGCGCGCCGAAGCCGATGGCGCCCCAGACGATTTTGCCGTGTCGTTGTTCGCCTCTATCCAGTACATCCGTGCCGCCAATGCCGACAGGCGGCGTGGCGTTGGCGTCCGCCAACAATTGCAGATTTGGATTGTTTTGCCAATGTTCCGGCTTTAATAATTGGACACCGGCAGCACCGGTCGCTAATACGACGTTGGCGTCTTGGATGGCGGCGGCGCGACTGTCGTAATCGGCGGCTTCTATGGGTGTCAGATCTACGCCGAAACGCTCCTTCATCGCGAAGCAGGCTTTTTCCGCGTTAAATATGTGTCGGGACGTGATGCTGACATGCGCGCCTTCCAGCGCCATCATTGCCGCCGCACGTTGACCGACCGGACCTGTACCAGCTAATACCACCGCTTTTTTGCCGGCCAGGCTTGCGCTGCTGCCCAGTTTGGCGACGGCGGCGGCGGCTGTAGTGTTGCTGCCGTTACTGTCCAGCATCACCGACACTTGAAACCCGGGGAAAAAATGTTTTTGCACCGCTATCAGTAAACGCTGGCCGGCCTCGATATTGCTGCCGCCGATAAAAATCGCCGTGTTTTTTTTGTCTTTGGGGGCGCGAGTGAAGATCGTACCGTCGACCAGGCCGCCGACGTTATCGGGGGTAATGTTGCCGTAACCAATGACATGGTCCGCGCCGCCGTCGTAAGCGACTACGGTATCGAAAGCCGAGGGATGGGTGTCGGTGTCGAACTGGAATAACAATTTTTTCATTAAGCTACCTGATATGAATAATGGTGGCCCGGTGGGAGAAGGTTAGCCGCCGGCATTATACAGAATAATATTTACCTCGCCGCAGAATCCAAGCGGGTTTTGGCAAGCAGGAATTAGTGATTGTTTGCTCAAAAACTTTATGTCATATTGGAAAAGCCTGCCGTTGGGTCGGGTGTGGAAGAATCCAATCAATAAAGAGGAACGCAGATGAAAACGCCCGTGGATATTGCTGTAACAGGTGCAGCTGGTCAGATTAGTTACTCCTTGCTATTTCATTTGGCGTCTGGCGAATTGCTGGGGCCGGATCAGCCTATCGTGCTGCGTCTATTGGAAATTCCACCGGCTATGAAGCAGTTACAAGGCGTGGTGATGGAGTTGAACGATTGCGCGTTTCCGTTGATCAACAAAATCATCATTACCGACGATCCGAAAGTGGCATTCGATAACGTCGATTATGCCTTTTTGGTAGGGGCAAAGCCGCGCGGACCGGGGATGCTGCGTAGCGATTTGTTATTGGATAACGCGCAGATTTTTATCACCCAAGGCCGGGCGCTGAATGAAGTAGCCAACCGGAATGTCAAGGTTTTAGTGACCGGCAACCCGGCCAATACCAATGCTCTAATCGCTATTCATAACGCACCGGATTTGGCGCCGGAGTGTTTTACGGCCATGACCATGCTCGATCATAAACGCGCGATCAGTCAGGTGGCCGAGAAATGCGGGGTGCTGAGCAGAGACGTGAAAAACGTCGCGGTTTGGGGTAACCATTCCTGCACGCAATATCCTGATTTACATCATGCCAAGGTCAAGGGCATGGATGTATTCTCTTTGGTCGAGCAATCCTGGTTTGTTGATGAATTTATCCCCACTGTGCAGTACCGAGGTACGGAAATTATCAAAGTACGCGGTCAGTCCAGCGCGGCGTCTGCGGCGCATGCGGCGATTGAGCATATGCGGGTTTGGGCCTTCGGTACCGATCCGGGGGACTGGGTGAGTATGGCGGTCGCATCCGACGGTAGCTATGGTGTTGCGGAAGGATTGGTTTATTCCTTCCCGGTGACGGTGGTGGATGGGCAGATCGGCATCGTTAAGGGCTTGGATCTTAACGAGTTCAGCTTGGCAAGATTGCGTCAAAACGAAGTAGAGTTAAAAGAAGAGCGACAAGCCATCAAACATCTACTCTAAATTGTCCGAATGCGGGAGCTCTGCGGCTATTCCGCGCGGCTGGGCTTATCGAGCATCACAATCGCGGTATAGCGCAATAACTACCGCTCCATTATTTGTTGCTGATGTTTTCTTGTGTTTACGTCGGCGGGTCTCTCGGCTAGCCGATTCGTAAGGCGCCGCCATCCGTGGCAGCTTGTTAACGACTGGTAAAAAGCGCTCCATCCCTCATCCAGCGAGAGAGTTTTTTAGCGCGTCCTTAAAATCTTGAATGGGTCGGGGGCTTTAATTGATACCCCGGAAATTGTTTGGGTGGGGCAGGCAACAAAACAGTGCTTTATTATTTTTTTAGATAAAGCAATAGGTGTGCCAATTATGAATTCCCGTTTGACGGGGCACGTACGGGGTGATGGGTGATTCCAAAGTACCGGTTTTGAGGCTTATGCCGCAATGGCAAGGGATATGCCGTATTTTTGGGCATATTGAATTGGCACCGTATCGGTAAGGGATAAAACTCAGCGCGTTGCTGGGTCTGCAACGGCTAACGAGCCTCCGGAATTGCCGTGTACGTCTATCCATAAGTACGGCAATGCCAACTGTTCCAGCCAACTTGGGCCTTGTTCTTCCTTGAGCATGGCGATGGTTGACGCGCTGCCGGCCACTACGCAGAATTCGCCGACGACACTGACAGATGCCAAATGCCGAACCGGCCAGCCTGTTTTCGGATTGAGGATGTGTCCGTAGCGCTGGCTGTTGACGATAATGCAGCGCTCATAGTCCCCACTGCTGGCGACTGCGCCGTTATGTAGTGCCAAAGTACTTGCTAATGCCTGCCTTTGGCGGGGGTGATGGATACCCACTCGCCAGGCAGTGCCGTCCGGACGTGGGCCTATCAGTTTGATGTCGCCGCCCAGATTGATAAAGCCGTGGCGAGCGCCGGCATTCCGTGCAATTACCGCAGCCCGGTCTACGGCATATTCTTTGACGATGCCGCCAAAATCCAGCTCCATGCCGGCCAATGGGAACTCTAATAGCGGTGCCTGCCAGCGTAGTTTGTCCCATCCAACTTTTTTCAATAGTGTTTTAATTAGTTGTTCATCCGGCAACTGGCCGGACTCGAAACGCCAAGCCTGCCGTAAAATTCCGGACGTGATGTCGAACAGGCCGTCGCTTTGTTGATGACAGGTTGCAGCATAATTCAGTAAGCCAGCCGTTTCCTCATCCACGGTAATGCGGCCGCCCATGGCTGCGACTTGATTGATGCTTGAAAGCAGGCTGTCGGGTTTATACCGGGAATACAAGCCCTCCAAGCGTTGCACGTCGGCTGTTACTATATCGGCAATACGCTTGGCCTGTTTATGCTCCGTGGCAATCAATTGGATTTCGCATTGAGTACCCATAGCCTGGAATGGGAAGCGAAATAAGGATGTTGGGCTCACGATTAATCTTTGTCGGTTTTAAAGTGATAAGCGTGGCTGATGGAATATTAACTCCGTATTTTTTTTATTAGAACCAGGTAAAGCGCTAGAGGCAGTAAACTGGGTAGAATATATTTTAAGTCCTTCATACCAAAATACCCCAAACCCAAGGTTTTTCTAAATAAATGATGCGCGCTAGGTAAATCGTTTTTCCAATAAAACTCATAAGCTCTTTGCAATAACTGGCCTTTTGTCAAAAGATCGGTTTTAGCTTTACCCAGCGTTTGCGATATTACGGGAAAGTCTCGCAGCAAGCCTTTTTGCACGCCCCAATGATTTATTATGGCCCTAAGTCGGTTGCTGGAAATTTGTTCGCCTTGTTGATGGTGATAATAAGCCAATACTTCAGGAACGCGGACAATATTGGCAAACATTGCAATTCTGATCCACATATCGAAATCTTCAGCGGTTAGCCAGTGTTCGTTAAAACCTCCAACTTGATCGATGGCAAATTTGCGCGTCAATGCGGCGTGAATTGGCCAAGGGCAACTGCGCAACAAAACGGCAAACTTATCATTTTCTTCGTAATCAGGCGGAATATAAGGTTGGGATTTTTCTGCGCTCAGACCAATATTTTGCCAGCCGCAGTATGCGAGTACGCTATCCGGTTTTTCTTCAAGCTTATGATGAAGCTTTGCCAGAAACTCAGGGTGCCAACTGTCGTCGGAGTCCAGAAAGGCGATAAATTCTCCTGATGCGGCTTCCAATCCGCGATTGCGCGCAGGGCCGGGGCCTTTATTCTGTTGGGAAATAACTAATATATTTTGATACAGCGTTGTTATTGTCTGCAAAACCTCTAGCGAGTTATCCGATGAACCGTCGTCAACGACTATCAATTCGAAATTCTTGAAAGTTTGTTGATACAGATTGGCGATGGTTTTTTCAATGATATGTGCCGAGTTATAGCAAGGCATAATCACGGAAATGAGTGGTTTAGCTTGAGATATATCAGTAGTTTGTCGCATACTGGATTCGCCTGAATCAGGCCGTTGATTGTGCGAAATTTATTTTAAATCAAATTGTGGCAATTCGAGCTTTTACTGGAATATTGCCTTTAGCTGTTGGCGCCATTCCCAGAGAATGCCTTTTATACGTTGATTTAAGGTTTGCTGTTCAAAGCCTAGCAAACGCAGATGGGCATTATTGATTTGTCCCAATAATCCCGATAGCAGATCAAGTTCTTGATCAGAAATCGCCGGCGGGCCGTAGGCCAGCGCAGCGTTGGCGATGTTCAAAAATTGCTTAGCGTATTTTTGGCTGGAAAAATTTTCAGCGACGGAGATACGGGCGTTGGCGCTGAGTTTTTGAGCCAATTCTGGGTCGTCCAGCAGGCGCAAAATGGCCGTAGCGGTGGAATTTTCATCGCCCGGATCTACCAAAATGCCGTCGTGTTCGTTAACGATGCACTCCCGTAGACCCGAACACGCCATCGCGACCGCTGGCGTACCCAAAGCCATTGCCTCCAGAGCGGCAATGCCTTGGCCTTCAAAAATTGCCGTGGAGAGAAATATAGTGCTTTGTGCCAGCAAGGCGGCAATGTCATCTCGCGGTCCGAGTATATGTAACTTGTTGTTTAATTGGCCACGCTCTAATTCGTCTTCCAACAGGCGGACAGCTTCCGGTTCCTGTTTTGGGCCGGCGATAAGGAAATAACAATCCGATTTAAACGTAACGACCTTGGCGGCTACTCTGGCAAAGGCAGCAAAGTCCTTTTGAGCAGAGATGCGGCCCACGCCGATTACCAATTTTGCGTCTGCGGAAAGGCCCAATTCTGCGCGAATATCGGTTGAAGACGACTTGGCAGAACTACGCAAATCTTCTATATCGATGCCGTTGTAGAGCGTATTTATTCGGTCAGCGGGTAAATATTCCGATAGCGATTTAGCAACGTCGTCTGATACGCCGATGATGCGGCTGCTCAATTGTTTTAAAAGGTGAATATAGCCGCCGGTGCCAATGCTGGATTCATAACGGGACAAATCTTCCGCAAACGGTGCATGAATGTGCCAAATGGCCGGTATTCTTTGACGAGCGGCGGCAATACCGGCATGCAGTAAATGACCGGTGTTAATGTGAATAATGTCAGGGTTTTCCTGCTGTATCAACGTAATTAAATTGTCTAATTGTGCAAAAGAATCTCCGTAAAACTTAAATTGCGCCCGCTCTGTTCGGCTTAAGCAGCAGGAATATGGGACCAGCCAGTAACGAATCGCTTGAGACTGCAAATATTCCGTGACATTGCCAGCTTTGGGCACCACCGCGATAGGTTCGACGCCTAGTTTTTTTAATGCGACCATCAAGGTGCAGGTGGTTTTGTCAACCCCGTTTTTTAAATCACTATTATGGAAAATATGTAGAGTTTTCATTTTTTATACGGAGAAAACAAACGAATGGCTATAGCTTGATAAACACAATAAAATAAAGCCAAAGTTGCACTTAGATAATCCTTCTTCCGCCAGAAGGCGAGTAAATAAGTTTTCTTGTTGTGTGCGAGTAAGTATCTAAATAATGGTATCCTGATCGCTAAATTGACACGATTGAGGTAGAAGCTTTCCAGTACCGATATATTACCTTGGTATATATATAAATTTTTGTTGAGCCAAGCTGTTGAAAGGGTTTGAGCATAATGTGCAATTTCAGATTTTGACAAGTTGTCATGGAATACAATGTCTGGAAAATTTGTCATCCCATAATCCAGGTACCAATTGCCAACAGTTTGTTGAAATAAAGGTAATGGGTTGGCGTTTAAAATTATTCCTGGCATAAAATAGCTTACAGCTCCATCGATAATGTTAAATTCGTTTCTAATTGCCAAATATCTACCCAAGTATCGCCCTGCTGCCACCCCCAGCTCTGCTAAATTGCCTTTTAAGTTGTTCAATAAAGAGCGATGATGAATAAAGTGACTAGACTGCACGCGATTTTTTCCAAGTAGAGTGCTACGTGTCCAAACTGGATGGAATTGATTATCTAGAGCCGGTTGACCTTTTTCATCGCATGCTTCGCTAAAGTAGCGAGTATCCGGCATAAATGAAATAGATGTTTTGTGCTGGATGTGACTTGCCAGGATTTTCAATATTACATCGATATTGAATCTAAAATTGTCTTCCAAATATGCAAAATAAGCACCTTTAGCTCTATGCAATGCCGTGTGCCACGCAAGGCCGTTTTCATCGAAAATACAGTCATGAGTGGCAAGTAACGGGATAAAAGGTTTCAGGCTAAGTTCTGGTTTGACCGAAACTACAATAATTTCTATCGAAAACTTGGCTTGAGCCTTCAAGGCGAAGGCTTGTTGCAGACGTTGATTGAAATCTTCGCCAGCTTGGTTATAGGTAACGAATAAACTTACCGCTATCTGATTGCAGGGGATAATCGCCAGCGTATCGGGATTCAGGGCTGGGTCTAGGTTTTCGATGCCGCGGTAGGCATTGAGTAATGCCGCCAACCAAGCCTTGTCGTTGGCGAGCAGTTGTTCGCCCAAGTTTTCGCAATAGAGCTCCGGCTTTTCCAGCCACAAGACCAGCGCCTTGTTAAGACGGTCTCCCGAGGTAGCGTCTGGCAGATTCCGCCAGGTGCGATACAACAATGACGGTCCCTGCTCGGGTAATAGTTGTTTGATTCTTTCGTCTTGCCATGTGCCGGTTGGAAAAGTACAAATAACCGTTTTTGCGGTGTCCGCAGCTCGTCGAGGATCGTCTAATAGCAGTTGGTTAAATCCCGCATCGCGAACCTCCGCTACCGAAGCACACTGTGCTCGCGCTTTGTGGTGTGTAGTACTGGCTGGATTTAAGCGCCAGATGAACAGAATTTCCGGCAGATTGGCGAACCGGCATCCCGCCAATTGCATGCGCATAAATACGTCGTAGTCGGGTACCAGACAACTGCGGTCTACGGAGTAGCCACCCACTTTTTCCAATGAGTGTCGTCTAATCATCGTGGTGGGATGATGCAGCGAAAAAAAAGCGTACATCAACACCGAAATTCTCTCTGAATCAGTCGGGTGCGTATCGATGCCAATATCTCGCCCGTCGGCGTGCAACATTCGCCATTGGCTACCGACCGCGTCAATGTCTGAATGCTGATCGAGGAACTGTTTCTGTAGCTTTAGTCGATCGGGGAGGGAAATATCGTCAGAGTCCATGATGGCGATATATTCACCTTGGCTTTCGGTAATGCCTCTTTGGGTTGCAGCGCCTATGCCGGCGTTAACTTGAGTGATGAGTTTGATGCGCGAATCTTGTTGGGCGAGATTTTTCAAAATCTCCGGGCTGCCATCGGTGCTCCCGTCATCGACGATCACCAATTCAAAGTCCGTAAAAGATTGTGACAGAATACTCTGAATGGCTTCCGTTAAATATCGTTGAGTATTGTAAACGGCCATGATGACGCTGATAGCGGGCGTGTAGATGCTATTAGCAGACATAGATTAAATCAAGCTGCTGGGCGCAGTTTAATTCTTAACTCGGGCGGACATTCACCAAATTTGTTAATAAAGTAGTGATTTATTCCATAAAACTGAGCAATATAAAATGGATCATTAAATCGGCCGAATACTTGTTTTATCCACATACCAAATGCCCAATAACGCTGTTTTAGCGTTAATGGTGCTTTCCATGATAGAAATGCGAGAGAAGGGAAGCAGGCCTTAATGGTTTTTAGAATAACTGCGTGATGCTCGCTAGTGGGTAAATGCCGTTTTGACCATAAAAGCAGGTTACGGGTCATATAATATTTCCATAACGGAGATTCACCGCCAAACGATGCGGAAACCTTATGCCAAATTTTCGCGTCTGGTACGGAGTAATTAATTAACCCAGCTTTCCTGGCGCGTTGGCACCAGTCGTTCTCTTCGAAATTTAAAAAGAATAATGGCTCCATCAAGCCTATTTTTGAAATGACATCTTTGTGTACAAACAGGGCGCAACCCACGGCATACTCTACTTCGTAGGGGTTATTGCTTGGTAATTCCTGAGCGGATTTACCGAGCCCAATATGATTGAGATCAAGAATAGTTGAGTCCCAAAAACCGCCCGCAGCCCAGATTACGTTAGGATTATCGTAATAGTAGCTCGCCGCACCCAGAATGCCTGGATTAGCCAAGGAGTTATATGCGTCGTGAAATGCTTGTAAGAGGTTGGGATCGACGATAATGTCGTTGTTTAACAATACAACAGCGTCGGCGTCTTGATCCAGAGCGTAACGAATGGCCCTATTATTCCCTTCGGCAAAACCTAAGTTGGCTCCATTTTCTAATACAAAGACATCCGGATATTCGGCGCGTATAGTCTTCACGGAATCATCACTGGAACCATTGTCGGCGACGATAATATTAAAATTAGGATGCTTAAGGAGCTGTAGCGAGGATAAACACTCCAAAGTGTCTTTTTTGCCGTTCCAATTTAATAGGATAACCGTTAATTTATCAAACGATATTGATAGGTCATTTTTCATCGACTTATTTCTGTAGACGCCAGCCTATGTTTCTATTATATAGATACCTAAGATAATGAGATATATTCAATGGATTTGGATGGGTACGCAAAGTTTTTCGCTCTTTATTCGGATCATTCAAGGCATTAAATGTTGCTTCGAGATATGCATGACCCCATTTTTGGTCTGGTTCGAGATGGTTCCCTTCAGCCCATTCATTCCACGCATTAATAAAGACTAATTTCGGTATTTTAGAGTCAAATAAAGAAGCTTTTTGAATTGAACTTGCAAGCCATTGCTCGTATTTATCAGGCGTTGAGTTAATAAAAATTGCAGCATTTTTTTTCTTCCTAGCACTATTATCCCAGCAGGGAGTGACTCCCGGAAACCTTACATAATCAGGATTTTTCTTTCGCATCATGCTGGTAGCTAAAGTATCATAATCTACCACTTGGTTATCACTAAAAACCTTAGGGAATAATCCGATATTGGATATTTTTTTAAGTAATTCAGTCCTAAACAGCCTTGGTCCAAGGTTGGCCCAGTCTGGAGCAAATTCTATTGCTGCGTCGAAACCAATAGTTTCAGGGTTAATGTTGTTTACAAAGCTTTCTACTCTGACTAGATAAAGATCGCCGATGCCATTTTTAATGGCTTCTGCTCGCCAAATTTCAGCAGTTTTTTTGGGGTCTGGTAACAATTCAGTCCGATAAACTAGAAACAAAGGTTTTCCGTCAATTCTTATATAACGTGGGTCACGAAAAGCACTAAAAAGTGAATGAATATGATCTATATCATCTTCATGGCTATACTTTTGTTTTAAAAGCACGTCTTTTGATCCGCCACTCCAGGTTCTGGTCCAGTTCTCGTTAGCCCAACAAAGACAAAATGGAAAATCAGGCTTCCCAGTATTTAATATTTCATTGACAGGATGTTCGAGTATCCGTCTCTTGTTGAACCAATAATGATAATAACAAAAACCCGAAATTCCATACTTTCCGGCAAGCTCAGCTTGTTGTTGCCGTACTTCCGGTAAACGCAAATCATAAAAACCAAGATCTGCAGGTAGATGAGGCTGATAATGACCCGGAAATAATGGTCTTGCTTTTGTGACATTCGTCCATTCAGTGAACCCTTTGCCCCACCATTCATCGTTTTCTGGAATTGGGTGGAATTGGGGGAGGAAGAATGCAATTGCTTTTACTGGGTTATCATTCATGAATTAGGCGCGATGTATTAATTTTTGAAATAAACTTGTAAAAGGGCCAAATCTATTTTTTTCAAGCCAGTCAATTTTAGATTTTAGCAACATATTTTGCTTGTTTAGTTCTGATAGTTTCGAGACTAATTGGTCTACATTGTCTAGTTTCGTATACAGAGACTCTTCCGTATTTGATGTGGGTATTGCTTTTACTATAAATTGATATGTATTGGACTCTGGGTTAAGATCGTTAATCCAGTCAAAAAAAGATTCATCTTTTGCAGAAGAGCAATGCACATTAAATTCAGTTTCTTCTGGGGTCCTAATGACGCGATCCCATAAAATAATATGGTATCCGGCATCTTCAAATAATTTTATTATATTTTTTTTAGTAAAAAATCGTATATGAGTATTGTCTAGTAGTCCATATTTTTGGTAATCAAATCTCCCGTGAGCAAGTTCCCAGCATATTGCTGAGTGACTAATGTTAGGTATGGATGCAATTACAACACCATTCTCATTAAGAAAAGGAAGTATTTTTTTTAGAGTTGCTAGAGGATCTATCAGGTGCTCTAATACATCAACGAAGAGAATGGCATCGAAGTTTTCATTTTTTAGTGCTAATGATAAATCAATTTCCTCAATGCTTCCAATTATAACGTCTTCGCAATATGGTTTAGCATCTACTGCAGCTGACGGATCTATTTCGAGTCCTGTAACTCTGCAGCCCAAATTTTCTTTCAATATTCTAGATTGAATTCCGCTAGCACAACCAATTTCAAGTACCTTTGAATTATTTTTTATCCATTTAATAACTTTTTTAGCTGGGTGGTTTTCGTTATCTGGAATTTCATATATATACTTTTTAGAGGTCACTTTTTTCTCTCAATGTAATATGTTGACTAGGCTGCTGTGAATGTCCATGTGCCGGGAAGAGATACTAACCCCTCATTCCAAGTTTTGTCTGCTAGGTTTTCAGATGTTACTTGAAAATGTAGCAGGTTTTCTGCATAAAAAATAGTTCTACTGGCTGATCCTTCAGCGACTCCCGCTCTGATCGAGTAGACTCCAGGCATAAATGGAAATGATTCAATCTCAAAGTTAAATTCATATATGCCAATATCAAGTTTTTCTATTTTTAGTTGGTTTATGCTTTGCTGAGTGGCTAGATAAATAAAGTCAGTGGTGTGAATGCCCACTCCAAACATAGGATATCGAACCTGATTTTTAACTTCATAAACTAATTTAATGGTAACGGCTTGAGTGTGTTTTAATTCTGTAATTGAGTTGCCTGAAGAGTTGAGGAGTTTAATATCTACTAGGTGTATCTCTCCTGTTGCCCATTCGTTGTTATTTGCCAAGCTAAGTGTGGTAGAGCTGTCAATGCTTATTTTTTTGTCATTTGCCTGATAAAATTTTGCGCATAAGCTGTTTGCGTCACCATCACCTATAACTGAGCCTTTACTTAATAATATAACTCTATTACATAACCGTTCAATTTGGCGTATGTTGTGGCTGACTAGAAGAACAGTTTTACCTTGGCGTCTAATAAGATCTTCCATTCGATCAAAACATTTCCTTTGAAAAGCTAAATCCCCAACTGCTAATACTTCATCAATAATTAATATATCTGCTTCCATGCTAGTGGCAATGGAAAAGCCCAGCTTTACCGTCATGCCGGAACTATATCGTTTAACCGGTGTGTCAATAAATTGTTCCAGCTCGGAGAAATCAATGATTTCATCCAATTTCTGTTGAATGATTTTTTTGGGAATACCCAAGATGGCGCCGTTAAGATAAATATTTTCTCGGCCGGTTAGTTCCGGATTGACACCGGCACCCACTTCAATCAACGGTGCTACGCTGCCTTTAACAATGACTTCGCCCTTGGTGGGTTTGCTGATATTGGCCAAGTGCTTGAGCAGAGTACTTTTACCTGCGCCGTTATGCCCGATGATGCCGACCACTTCACCTTCATTGATGTGAAAATTGACATCGTCAAGCGCTTTGAAACGCTCGCGCTCTTGAACCGGTTGGAAGGCGAGGCGTCTCATGGTGTTTAAAGCGGTTTCCTTCAAACTGGTAAGGTGACCGAGCTGGTATTCCTTGGTGAGGTGGTTGACTTCTATGATGGCCATATATGCTAATTAATGATGTAATTTTGAAGTTTTTTGCCGAATCTTATATGACGTCGGCGAACCAACTTTCCGCGCGCTTAAAAAACCAATAGCTGAACGGTAGTATTACCAAAATCAAAATTAACCCCGGATAAATTACATTTAAATCGGGCTCTGTTGCTCTAATTAAAACACTTTGAAATCCATCTATAATGCCCACTAATGGATTAAGTGTGTATAAAAAATACAAATCATTGGACCATTCGCCCGCTGCCTGTTCGATAACTAATTTCTTTTGTACCAAGCTCAACGGATAGATGACTGGGGAACCGTACATCAATAAAGATAATGCTATTGGTATTGCTTGAGCTATATCGCGGTAGTATACATTCATCGCTGCGCCAAAGAAGCTGATTGTTAAGGCGACTATCATCGTGTATAGCACGAAAGCCGGTATCCAGACCGCATGGAGAGTGGGCATGACATGATAATAAATCATCATGGCAGCCAATATCGCAAAACTGATAACTAATTCCACTAGTTTGGTAACCATCGCGGTTAATGGAAACACTTCACGCGGGAAATATATTTTTTTGATCAAATTGGCATTCGAAGTTACGCTATTGACGCCTTCAGAAACTGATTCCTGAAAAAATACCCAAGGTATTAGTGCTGCAAACGTAATAAGCGGATAAGGTAAGCCCCCGGTTTCTATGCCCACAAAACCCTTAACCAAGGTAAATACCAGCATTAACATAATAGGCTTTAATACAGCCCATAAAATTCCGAGGTATGCTTGCTTATAGCGGATAACGATGTTTTTCCAGGTGAGTGCGGCTATTAGCTCTCTGTAGGTATATAAGTTTTTGGCGATTCGTAACATGGGTATTTATTTTAACTGAATAATCCAATCGGTAGCGGTTAAGCTTTTAATTAGAGATGGGGATTATTTGAAATTCTTCATGCGTTTAAGCAATATTTTCGAGTTGGGGTTGTGTTCCAAGCCTTTTTCTAAAATGGTTTTAGCTTCTGCTTTCATGTTTTTTCTTTGATACAAACTGCTCAAGGCGGCATAAGGAAAAGAGTTATTTTTATCAAGCGAAATACTCTTTAAGTTGGCGGCAATTGCTTCATCAATTTCACCCATGAATTGGTAGGCTTGACCGACATCGTAAAATATTTTTGGCATTAACTTAAAAGTAGGCGAGGCGTGATCCGGTACATATAGAAGATCTCCCACTGCCGCGCGGTATTTAGACTGTTTTTCTGCCTCGTCATGGGTTCTGAAGGCTAAATTCATGGTGTGTAAGCCTGCGCAATAGTGGTGGATATGAATGAAGTCGTCGCCGAGCTTTCGGTTCCAGCTTTGGTAGTCAGGCGATTTTTGATCGGATGCGCGCGCCTTGCAGTAGGGTGGCAGGAAGGCGTAATCGGCGTCGGTTTTCGGATAGTCGGCTGCCGCATTCCGGATACAGGCAATAAATAGCAATGGAAGTAATCTGACTTTTTTCTGGCGCATGAATTTGCTTGAATACTGTTTTATAAAAACTTTTGATATATGGACTGTATCGCTTCTGTGTGCTGCCGGACGTCGAAGGTGGCTAATGCTTTGGCCCGGGCGTTACTGGCTAACCGATTCATCAACTCGCTGGAGCGGTAAAACTTAAGGATAGACGCTGCCAAACTTTCCGCGTCACCGCTGTTAAATAATAGTCCGGTTTGATTATCTTCAACCATCTCCGCGCCGCCGCCATGGTTTGGTACGATCAATGGCCGGCCTAACGCCATCGCTTCGATGACGACCGTACCTAATGGTTCGGGGCTAGTGGATGCTGAGACCACAATATCCAGAGCTTTGTAGGCTTCTATCATGTCGCTGACGTGGCCGATAAAGTGGACGGTATCCGACAACGATTCCTGTCTTACACGTTCTCTAAGCTCTCGTTCGTAAGGGATGCAATCGTCTGGCGTTCCACCGACAATCAGCATTTTTAAATGGGGTATTTGGTCTTGCAGTATTTTAGCCGCGTCGATAAATAGTTGTTGCCCTTTCCAAGGAATAAGTAAGCCTACTAAACCTACGATAAAGATATTTTCAGGTAAATCGAATCGTTGCCTAAATAAGGAGCCACCTGCTTGGTTGTTCAGCTTATCCAAAGCGATGCCATCATAGACCACGCTAATTTTCTCGTCCTGCACGGCTAATTTTTCACGCATGCTGTTGGCAACCCAATGGGAGACGGACACAAAATGATCGGGTAGGGAATAAGCCCAGCGGGCTGAATGCGGTCCGTCAGGGTTGCCACGGACATGGCAAATACTGGGGATGCGCAAAATCTTGGCTACCAAGAGTGCGGCTCTGTTACAAAGCGGCTCGTTATTGGCGTGGATCAAGTCGGCTTTGAAACGCCATGCAGTCCAAAGCAAGTCGAGAAAAAACGGTAAAAAATTAAATAAGTCGTCGCTTCTGGCTATCAGTTGATTGACGAAAAACCGCAGGGGAGACACCTTCGTTAACCATTGAATCGATTCCGCTTTTGCACGCCAAGCCACGATGTCTATATGACGGTCCGGGATGTGTTTCCATAAGGCTTCATCGGCAATCTCCCGATATTGCGGACCGTTCCGTCCTGTAACAACTAGAGGTAGAAAGTGATCACGATCAAGATTTCTGACTAAATGCCTCAGACAGATAATGGCGCCACCATAACCAATTCCGTTTTCGACATAGATAATTCTTTTTGGGAGGTTGTTGGTCGACATGAAATCAGAGTTTGGCAATATCAGCGTAGAAAGCGTTAAGGAATATTCTCATATACTCAGGATTTTGCGAATTTTTGTTTAATGATACGTAGCGCATTAATTAAGCTGGCTGGCAAGATACTGAAAATCAGATAGAGTAGATTGGTAAGTGTGAAATCCTGGGAGAGGCTTTTTTTAAAGGCCTCTCTGGCTTTGGCATAATTGCCGCCGCTGAAATACCAGTAGCCAAGCGTCCATTGTGCCTCAGCCACCAGACTATTCGGCGAAATGCCTTGAGCAGTTAATTGGGGCGCGGCAAAGTTCCGAATAGACTCAGCCACCTTGGTCAAGTCTATTAACATACCTTCGCTGGCTTGCGTGGCATTGTTGCCGTGCTGGCGGCGCAGCATCAAAATGTCGGGAAGGCACGTTACTGCGTGAAACGTGGCGATTTTTGCCCACAATTCCAAGTCCTCTCCATAGCGAATCTCGGTATTGAACATGCCTGCTTCAAGCAAGGTTTGGCGCTTCACCAAAACGGTACCCGTCGGTATAAAATTTTTTTTCACTAACGCAGCAAGGGCGTTGGGAATTGGTTTTCCGGCCAGCTGTTGGAAATAGTCCAACATTTTATGTTTGGCTAACACCGATTGGGTTAGCAGTTGGTCGTCGTTGTCGATTTCCGTCATGTCGCCGGCAATCAGGTGGAGTTCCGGATTGGTTTGCAATGCTTGGATTTGCTTGGTGGTTTTGTCCACAGTCCATTGATCATCGGCATCCAGAAATGCAATCCAGTCACCGCTAGCCAATTCTATGCCTTTATTGCGCGCGGCGGACGGGCCTTGATTGGCTTGTTTGTGATAAATGACGGTATGGGCAAACGTCTTAAGGACTTGTTCGGTGTTGTCCGTGGAGCCATCATCCACCACGATGATTTCGTCAACTTTGCTGGTTTGCGCCTGGATGCTTTCGATGGCGGCACGAATGAATGTCGCGCTGTTATACGCTGGAATGACGGCGCTGATTTTCATTTTGGGCTAATCAAAATTTTCGATACGTTAGAATGGTTATAAACTGGTTTTGCAGATCAACCACGCCGGTACAATTAATCCGGTGCAATAACCGATCAGCGCTAATTTTCTGTGTCTGTAGTATAGACGGTATAGAAATGCACCGGTTTTGCGGTGCGTCGCAGCTAAGCTAATTGCTGGCCATTGACGCTGATTGAAACGATTCACGATATTGTCGGTTTTGTTTTGCAAGAATTCGCCAAGTTCCGGGGACGCCAAGAAGCGAACGTTGGGCAAATTTGCCCTGATTTGCCCTAAAAGATGGTCTAACCCACGAATAGCTTGTTGGCATTCGTCCTCTGAGCGCGTGTAATTGTAGCGATGTGTGGAAATACTCACCGGCAGGGCTTGACGATAAGCCATTTTAGCTTCGGCAAACGCGCTGGCAGGTGTGTTTTTGCCGTCAACAGGTTCGTACATCACGTTGCGAACGAGGTAAAGTTGTGCGAAACGATTGGTATTGCCGACCCGTATCAGCGGAGGATCCTGAAAATAATGTCCGGTTTCATCGCGCCCGGTACAGCGGTAGCCGGCAGTTTGAATGGCGATGATATTTTGCTGTTGCCAACTTTGTTCGATCTCATCGTTCCATAAATAGCACGGGGCGACTGTGCTGAGGCTGGGATAGCCGAACATGCCGGTAAAACATTGCATGGCATTTGCGACTAGTGAATTGGCTTCCGCAGCGTCAATTGCCTGGGTAGGTAAATTGCGTCCGTCTACATAGTGGCCTTGTAGCGGCGAATCCAGTTTTTCCCAGTCCCACCAATCCTTGGTTGCGCGAGCGGTTGCCAGGCGCGGGTCTTGTTGCCGGCATAATTCCGCGAAGGCCTTGCCGTTCAGGTGTTCCATCCCATGCAGTTGCGGCACTAAAGTGTCTTGTTGTATGCCTTGTTGCAGTGCTGCAAAAATGGCCGGGAAGTCTTTGTCCAGCATGCGCCTGTGGTATTGGCCCGTGGATTCGATCTTTGCTAAATCCGGAACGGCCAAGACCATATCGGCGGTAAGTATCGCAGAGCGGTTTACAGCGTCTTTGTGTTGAGCCAGCATGGAGAGCAGGTCTGTTAAACGGGCTGCGTGGAAGTCGCCACCCGGACCCCAGTCGTCGCTTTCGATTAAAACCGGCGTATCGGCAAAATAGGGCTCACGCCAGGTAGCGATAAATAAGGGTTTTTTCCACAGCCATAAGCCGGTAAGGCAGGCCAGCCAGAAACCTAAAAAAAACAGAACTACCATGGATTTTGTTTAATAATTAAAAAGCCTAAATATTGGGTCGACCAACGCACTGAACTTTTATCGTAGCAGAGATTAGCGAACTAGCTGAAAACCACTGCGCAAACTTTAGATGTGGTCGACATAGCAGCAGGCTTATGATAACAGCGGTAAATAGCCATTCGCTAAACATTGGGATGAGTCTAGGCTCTGTAGCATATAGACGACGCGGGCGTTCGTAGTTGAGTAACCATAACAAAACTCTAAATAGCAGAGGAATTAGAATGTTAAAAGCTTTAGGACTGCCTGATCATTGGCGTAAACCGCTGCTAGGCGTCGTGTTGGTTACCCTGGTTTCAGTAGCGGCTTTTTTTGAGACCTGGTTAGAAATTGTCGCAATTTGGTCTCGATCGGACACATTCACGCACGGTTTTTTAGTGGCCCCGGTTAGTCTTTGGTTGATTTGGTCGCGCCGGGAGTTCTATAGAGATTTACGGCCGGCTTTTAGCCCGTTAGGTTTGCTGTTTATTATCGTTAGCGGATTTGGCTGGTTAATTGCGGATTTGGTGCATGTGGCGGTGATTCAGCAATGGGCAGTGGTTGGTGTTTTGGTCGGTGGTTTTTGGACCGTGCTTGGCAGCCATACCGTCGCGCAAATGTTATTTCCGATAGTGTTTTTATTTTTGATGGTGCCATTCGGGGAAGCATTTATTCCGCCTTTAATGGAATACACCGCCACCTTTGTCGTTACGCTGATACGGCTGACCGGAATGAGTGTTTACCGGGAAGGCTTGTTTTTTACGCTAACCTCGGGTAACTGGTCGGTGGTAGAGGGGTGCAGTGGTTTGCGTTATTTGATTTCTTCGCTAACACTGGGTTCGGTCTATGCGTATCTCAATTACAGCAGCTACAAGAAACGGACTATCTTCATTACGCTCTCGTTTTTGGTGCCGATTTTAGCTAACGGTCTGCGCGCCTATTTGATTGTGATGATAGGCCACTTCAGTAACATGAAGCTGGCTGCGGGTGTCGATCACATCGTTTACGGCTGGGTGTTTTTTGGGATCGTCATGTTTGCGTTGTTTTATTTTGGCTCTTTTTGGCACGATTCGGATGCTGGGGTAGCGGCCGCATCGACCCTGGATTTGGCGGGTGACTCTAACCTTGCTGATGCTGCAACGATTTACAAACATTATTGGCCAGCCTTAACAGTAACCGCTTTATGCGTTTTCATTTGGCCGTTTGCGTCACAAGGCCTATCCGCACTACAGGCCGCCCACGTCGAGGTACCCGAGCGCTTTAGCAGTCCGTCTTTGCCTGATTGGCAGCCGGTTGCAGTGCCCGATTGGGGTTGGGAGCCCAATTTTAAGGGCGTGGTGGCGGATGCCAAAGTTTATTTAAGCGATGGTCAAACGATAGTCGGTATGTATTTTGCCAATTTTGGCGATGAAACCCAAGGTGGTGAACTGGTCAATTCGCAAAATTATCTGGTGCCGCAAAAACACCCGATATGGCGGATGCTGCATGACGACGTCATTGCCATGCAGTGGGCGGCCGATAAAAGCGGCGATATTGAAGAAGCGGTACTAAACAGTACGCATCGGAGTTTGTTGGTTGAGCGTTGGTATCGAATTGGCAACAAAAATACCGCCAATGCCTATCTGGCGAAATGGTGGCAATTGCTGAAACGTTTGTCAGGTGATGCATCCGCTGAGTTGCTTGTCGTGATGTATACCGAAACCCCGGATGGAGATTACGATTTGGCCCGGCAAAAATTGAAACAGCTCGCGGTAGCTTGTTGTGATTAAAAGGCTGCGCTGAGCTTATTGTGACAATTCAATGAAAACGCAGGGGCAAATTTGTGAGTCAAATTACCTGATCCAAGGCTTGACCCCAGCAGTTACCTAAATGTTAGACTAGCTCAACCCATTTTCATTCAGCCCGTAAGGAAAACGACATTATGATCCCGGTAGTATTATCAGGTGGTTCAGGAACTCGGCTATGGCCTTTGTCTCGTGGTCAGTATCCCAAGCAATTTTTGCCCTTGGTGTCCGGCAACACCATGCTTCAGGAAACCATTTTAAGGCTTGATGGCGTTGCCGGCTTACAAGCACCCATTGCGGTTTGTAACGAAGACCATCGATTTATGCTTGCAGAGCAAATGCGGGAAATCGGCATCAAACCGGCTGCCATTATTTTGGAGCCTGTCGGCAAAAATACCGCACCGGCCGTAGCGATGGCGGCATTAAGTGCACGTTCCGAAGACGATGTATTGTTGATTTTGCCGGCTGACCATGTGGTCGGTAATCGTGCCGCTTTCCATCGGGCGGTGGTTCAAGCCGAACTGTTGGCGAAACAGGATCTTTTGGTGACGTTTGGCATCGTCGCAACCGAGCCGGAAACCGGCTATGGCTACATCAAGCGCGGCGATACCCGCCATGGTGAAGCCTATAAAGTTTCCGCATTTGTTGAAAAGCCCGATTTGCAAACCGCGCAGCGCTATCTGGAAAGTGGCGAGTATTTTTGGAACAGCGGCATGTTCGCTTTTAAAGCGGGTTGCTTTTTGCGTGAGCTGGAAAAATTCAATCCGGAAATGCTGGAAGTGTGTAGAGAAGCTTTGCGGGCGGCAAAACCGGATATGGATTTTGTGCGTTTGGATAAGCAGATTTTTTCGACGTGTCCATCAGATTCCATCGATTACGCGGTGATGGAGAAAACCGATAAGGCGGTAGTGATCCCGTTGGATGCAGAATGGAATGACGTCGGTTCTTGGTCCGCGCTTTGGGACGTAACGGATAAAGATGCAGCCGGCAACGCCATCAAAGGCGATGTGTTGACGGTGGATACTTGCAACTCCTATATTCACTCGGCTAATAAACTGGTAGCGGTGATTGGCGTGGATAATTTGGTAGTGGTCGAAACCGACGATGCGGTCATGATCGCCGCGAAAGATAGGGTGCAAGACGTCAAGGAAGTAGTCGATCAACTGAAAAAATTGAAACGCAGTGAAGCCAGCGTGCATCGTAAAGTTTACAGACCTTGGGGACATTACGATTTAGTCGATGCCGGTGAGCGTCATCAAACCAAGCGTATTGTCGTGAAGCCAGGCGCCAAATTATCAGTACAAAAGCATCATCACCGCGCAGAGCATTGGGTAGTTGTCAAAGGTACTGCCTGGGTAGATAAAAACGGTGAGAAAATTTTAGTCACTGAGAACGAATCGATTTATATCCCTTTGGGGGTTATTCACAGCCTGGAGAATCCGGGGGTGATTCCATTGGAAATGGTGGAAGTCCAGTCCGGCAGCTATCTAGGTGAAGACGATATCGTCCGTTACGAAGACCAATACGGCCGTATTTAACTCGGAATTGCTTGCTTATCGCCGCGTCTGTTTACGTGGCGCCTGGACTTGCATATTGTGTAAATTATCTGTCAGCGACTACTTTAAGCAGATGGTTTGCATCAATCCATCGTTTGATGTGTCATCAAAATTAAGTGCTTTTGTCTAAATTTACTGAAGTTCGCCGTTCAACGAAGAGCGGCGAAGGATTTTTTGTCAGCGTTTTGGTTTAAAGTTAGCCGTTTTATACCCGCCGAATAAAAAATTTGGTGCTTGCTTTATTCCGGAGTTGCTCTTGTCGCTACAAACAATCAACGATTTGTTGAAAAAACATAAGCTTGTCGAAGGCATGCTGAACAATCAGCCCATGCCGCGCCGTAAACTGATCACTGCTTTGGTACAAAAGCAGCACATGGTGGAACTGCGTAGTCTGTTGGCGCGGCTGTCTGCTATCGAAATAGGGCAAATTCTGCATGCTCTGGACCTGGAGGATGCGAACTTGGTCTGGCAGCAGGTCGAGGAATCCAGGCAGGACGATGTGCTTTGGGAATTGTCCGATACCTTGCGCGAGGAATTGGTCGGCGACCGAGAACCGCATTGTGGCGTGGGACAAATGAGCGCATTCGAGTTGGTCGAAGGTCGCCTCGCTAAGGTCGCTATCACCTGCCGCCACGATTTGTACGCCATCAAGCCGATCTGGATCGATTTGTTGGCGCCAAGCAAGGCGCAGCGGCTGCTTATCGGGCAACATTATGGCCTGGAGTTGCCGGACCCCCTGGATTTGACCGATTTGGAAGCCAGCGCCCGGTTCTACGTCGAGGATCAGCACGAAATTCATATACATTCGGATTTTTTACTGGATCGCGAAGGCAAATCGCGCAGTGTACCGGTCGCGTTCATACTGCGCGGTGACATGTTGTTTTCGGTACGTAGCGAAGAATTGCCGGTGTTTCGTTTACAGCGTTTACGGGCGCGCACGCAGCCAGGCTTTGTCTCCGATTGTAAGGATATGTTGCTGGATTTATACGGCGCTGAAGCCGAGTATTCCGCGGATGCGCTGGAGAATATTTACGAGCAGTTGGAAATTGTCAGCAAAAAAGTATTAAGTCAGGATATTAGCGACGAAGAGGCTGCGGATATTTTGACCGATATTGCCGCAGAGGAGGATTTAAACGGCCGAATCCGGCGGAATATGCTCGACACTCAGCGCGCAGTGTCGTTTTTGATTCGCCGCAAACTGCTTAATACCACGCAGTTGGAAGATGCGCAGCAAATTCTGCGCGATATAGAATCGCTTAATAGCCATACCGCGTTTTTGTTCGACAAGATTAACTTCCTGATGGATGCCACCGTCGGTTTTATCAATATCAATCAGAATAAGGTGATCAAGATTTTCTCGGTTGCTTCGGTGGCAATGTTGCCGCCCACCCTGATTGCCAGTATTTACGGTATGAACTTTGAGAATATGCCGGAATTGCAGTGGATGCTGGGCTATCCTTTTGCACTCGGATTGATGACTATCTCGGTATTATTGCCGTTTATTTTCTTTAAAAGGAAGGGTTGGTTGAGGTAAGCGAGCAATTTACATACCGCTGAACTGTTTAACGCTCAAACTCAACCTGCGACAATATGTCACATTTGAATTTGAAATTTTCGCCACTATGATTAACCTAACTTTTTAGTTCGGTTTGATAGTTTAAAGTTGCGTTATATTTCTTCCTATTGCTTCTAAGGCGGTTATTAAAAATAACCGCCTTTTTTTTGCCTAAAATAAATTTTGGTCAGCGTTTGGGATTGAATTTAATCAGCTTGATCGCGTTTTCATCGCGCTTAATTATTTCAATAATATGCCCATGCAGTTTCACGCTGGTACCCGGTTCCGGAATGGTTTCCATGTATTCGATTACCAAGCCATTCAAGGTTTTCGGACCTTCGGTGGGCAAATCCCAATGCGTGATGCGATTGAGTTCGCGGATGGTTACGCCGGCATCCACAAGATAGCTACCGTCTTTTTGCATTTTTATATCGGGTTCTTCCGAGACCAGTTCACCGACGATTTCCTGTAATAAATCATCCAGCGTCACTAAGCCCTGTACATCGCCATATTCGTCTACTACCAAGCCGATACGGAGTTTTTCGGCCTTAAAGATTTGCATTTGCTTGTGAATCGAGGTGCTGGCCGGAATGAAAAAAGGCTTGGACAGACTATTAGTGATATTGTGTTTATCGAAATCAGGGTCGCTAATTTGTGCCAAAATCGTACGTAAATGTAGAAAACCTATCACCCGGTCTATATTTTTTTTGTATACCGGCAAGCGAGTATGCGGGCTATTTTGTAGTTGTTCGATAATGTCTTCGACCGATTCTTCCAGATCGATACCGATAATTTCATTGCGATGGGTCATGATGTCGGTAACGCTGGCGGATTCCAGATCTAAAATACTCAACAGCATGTTTTGATAGCGCGTCGGCAAATGATTTGCATCCGAAACGATACTTTTTAACTCGTCTTTATTTAGCGATTCGATAGCCGTATTACTCGAGCTTTTAATACCGAACGGCCATAACAACAGGCTGGATATAGCGTTAATCACCCATACCAAGGGATAAAATATCTTTAATAAGGGAATGTAAATCCAGGAGGATAGTAAGGCCAGCAACTCAGGTTTGAGGGCGCCCAGGGTTTTTGGGGTTACTTCGGAAAATACCAGCATGCCGAAAGTTAGCAGGCCGATAGCGGGGGCTATAGCGTTATCTCCGCTCACGCGGATGGCAATCAAGGTTGTTAACGACGACGCCAGGATATTGACAAAATTGTTGCCCAGCAGGATCAGGCCCAGCAAACGGTCCGGCCTTTTTAAGAGTTGATGGGCTTTAATCGCGCCCTTATGATTTTTTTTCACCAAATGCTGCAACCGATAACGGTTCAGCGTCATCAAGGCGGTTTCAGAGCCGGAAAAAAAAGCTGAAATAATCAGTAAGGCTGCCAGTATACCGAACAGTATACTCAAAGATATGTCGTTCAAGGCAACGGGGCTCTTGGTTGTTAAACATCGAGCTAGTTTCTATGTTGTGGAAAATTTGTCAAGCTGCAAAATGGGATGGCTGATTAGTCAATCGATGTAAATAACATGAACTAAACTATGCAATAGCTTGAAATGGGGCCATTTTGACAATAACCGGATTCGATGCTTAACTTAAAATCAGCAACCCCCTTCCGCCTTAAAACAACGTAGTTTGTAGAGAATATACGCATGGCTTTGCCAGAAATTTTGCTCATTGATGACAACACCCACCGCAGTCAGCAAGTGGAAGGCATACTCCGGTTTTTGGAATATCGCGTGGAGGCGGTTGCCAGTAGCGATTTTGAAGCGGCGTTTAGAGATCATGACAGCTTCGGTGCGGTATTTGTCGGCTGCGGCGGAGACAAGCAAGCCAGCTTGATCAAAACGGTCACCGAAAGCGTCGGCGACATTCCTGTGGTTTTGCTGGTGGACGCCGGTGGGCCGCAGGTAGTTAGCGCCATTCAGCAAATGGTCAATAAAACCTTGGAGTGGCCGACTGTCTACCCGCTATTGATCCAACTATTGGACAGTTTGCCGCAGCCTGCTCAAGCCAGTAAAAAATCGCTGCCTGATAAGGGCCTGGCGGGTAAAAGCAAAGCCATTCAAAAAACCCGTGCGCAGATCGATCAAGTCGCCAAATCCGACGCCACGGTGCTTATCCTCGGCGAATCCGGCACAGGTAAGGAAGTAGTGGCGCAAGCGCTGCATCGTGCCTCTGCGCGGCGAGACAGGCCATTCGTGCCGGTCAATTGCGGGGCTATTCCCGGTGAACTGCTGGAAAGCGAATTGTTCGGCCACGAGAAGGGTGCATTTACCGGCGCGTTGACTTCGCGGCAAGGTCGTTTCGAAATGGCGGAAGGCGGTACGCTGTTTTTGGATGAAATCGGCGACATGCCGATGCCGATGCAGGTTAAATTGTTAAGAGTATTGCAGGAGCGCACTTTCGAGCGCGTCGGCAGCAATAAAACCATCCATTGCGATGTGCGGATTATTGCCGCGACGCATCGTCACCTCGAACAGGAAATCGCCGAGAAGCGCTTTCGAGAGGATTTGTTTTACCGTCTGAATGTGTTCCCGATCGAAGTGCCAGCCTTGCGGGAAAGAGCCGAAGATATTCCTTATTTAATCAACGACCTGATTGCCCGCATGGAAGCCGCCAACCGGGGTACCGTCAGTTTATCGCCTCGCGCAATCGCCACCTTGATGCAACACAGTTGGCCCGGTAATGTCCGCGAGTTGTCAAATTTGATTGAGCGTTTAGCCATCATTAGTCCGGATGCTAGTGTCGATGTCAGTGATTTACCGGAAAAATTTCAGGGCTATGAAGTACCGGAAGGCGTGCAGATTGTATTGCCGGAGCAAGATATTCACATTGTGCGGCCGGCTGAGCGTGAAGCGCTGGCGATGCCGACACCCGGTGCAGTCGCGGCCGTGCATTTACCCGAACAAGGTATCGATCTTAAGGAATATTTGACCGATCTCGAGAACGAACTGATTCGTCAGGCTTTGGAAGAATGCAATGGCGTTGTAGCGCATGCCGCCAAATTGCTGAATATGCGCAGAACCACTCTCGTGGAAAAGCTGCGCAAAACCGATACGGCTTAGACCGCACACCGCCTTGCCATGAATAAACTCGATGCTGAATTGTCGTCAGCCTTACTGATACCGGAAATTGTCGCCAATATTGCCGGTATTCGCCAATTGCGCCGCGATATACACGCCCATCCGGAGTTGTGCTTCGAAGAGATGCGTACCGCGGATTTGGTCGCGGCTAAACTGACCGAATGGGGGATTCCTATTCATCGCGGCTTGGGTAAAACCGGTGTAGTCGGGATCATCAAAGCAGGGAGTTCCGACAAGGCAATCGGCTTGCGTGCCGATATGGACGCCTTGCCGATGCATGAACAAAACAGCTTTGCACATGCCTCGCGGTACCCAGGCAAAATGCACGGCTGCGGGCATGATGGCCATATCGGGATGCTGTTGGCTGCGGCGCAATATCTGGCAACCCACCGTCATTTTGACGGGACTGTCTATCTAATATTCCAACCGGCGGAAGAGGGCGGTGGCGGCGCCGATGAGATGATCAAGGATGGCCTGTTTGAATTGTTTCCGATGCAAGCGGTTTACGGCATGCACAATTGGCCGGAGTTGCCGGCTGGGCAATTTGCGGTGAGTCACGGACCGGTGATGGCATCCTTGAATACTTTTCGCATCGTGATTCGGGGCAAAGGCTGCCATGCAGCATTGCCGCACTTGGGATTGGATCCGGTGCCGGTGGCCGCGCAAATGATTATGGCGTTTCAAACCATCTTAACCCGCAGCGCCCATCCCTTGGATAACGGTTTGATTTCAGTCACGATGTTACATGCCGGTGAGGCGACCAATATTATTGCCGATACCTGCGAGCTAGCCGGTACGGTACGCACATTCTCCAACCAATTACTGGATTTGATCGAAACCCGTATGCAGGAAGTAGCCCGGCATATTTGTCTGGCACATGGAATGGCATGTGATTTTGAATTTAAACGTAGCTATCCGCCGACGGTTAATCACCGTGAGGCAGTCGAAACGTCCCGTAGCGTCATGGCCTCTATTGTTGGCGACCGGCATGTTTTGGAGCAAAAAGCCACGATGGGCGCCGAAGATTTTGCGTTTATGCTGCAAAAGTTACCCGGCAGCTACTGTTTCATCGGCAACGGCTCCGGTGATCATCGTAGTGTTGGGCATGGGGCCGGTCCGTGTACCCTGCATAACACCAGTTACGATTTTAACGATGATATTTTGCCCCTGGGCGCGACCTATTGGGTGAGATTGGTAGAAACGTGTCTGTCAGCTTAAATAATGCCTGCCAAACGACTGTGACAGAGTGGATTGAAAATGCCGGTTTTGTGACAACTCTGGCAGTTTTTGCGACAAAATTGCCAGGTCAGTGCACAGTTTTCCATGCATAACTCATGGGAAAAGCGGTTCCCTTTAAAGCATCAACCCAGAGAAAAAATCAGTCGGTTTTCTTTTGTTTTAGAAAAAGCAGGATTTTGAGGTACTTGGACGGATTCCGGTTTGCGTTCAGGCTATTGAAGCGTAATCGATGAGTGATTTGGCGTGGATCATGCTGCTTGGTTGTTGGGTTTAACCAGCAAATTAGGTGGATGTCATGAAAACCTCAAGCAACGAAATCACCCAACTCAGCAACACACGCACTTTATTCGTTGAAACGCTGAGTCAGCAATTTATCGCGCTAACCGGCTGCGGCGTTTATGTCTATCTCAACCCGGTCGATATCAGCGGTTTATTCAACCAATACTTAAGCGATACGCTGTCGATTAATACGTTCGCCAGACAATGTGTGAAAAACGTATTGGAATAACCCGGCAATTCAACGGAGAAAAGTGGTGAGGAAGCAGGGCGTCTTATCGAATCCCTGTTTCCTGAGGCTCAGTTTCGGGCAAAGGCGACTTGATAACCGCTGAGAAAATCGCAGCGTTCCAGGCTTTCCGCAATCGCAGGAATCGATATTTTATGATTACCGGTTGCAATAAAAACCAGATGCCATTCTTCGTGTTTATTGTTGCTGATAACGGCAATCGAGCCTTCGGCCAATCGATAACCCAAGGCATTTGCCAAATCGTTAATCTCGGTCTGATTAGGTCGATAGCTGGTTTGAAAACGCAAAATCACCGACACTGCATGACGGGAAGGCAAGGCTGCTTCGATTCGCCCGCCCCAGATCATCGTCGCCGATGCAATTAAAGCCAACAAAATGGCCGCAAAATAAAACCCGGCGCCGCATAAAATACCAATCGCCGAAGAGGCCCAAATCGATGCGGCGGTCGTCAAGCCGCTGATGTTCAGACCTTCCTTCATGATTACGCCGGCACCCAAGAAACCGATACCCGTCACGATGCCTTGAATAACCCGAGTGGGGTCGGCGGTAGTGGTGAGCGGCAATAAGCCGCCAAACCAGAACTGCGGGTAACCGACGATAACCGTTACCGCCGCGGAAGCCATGCACACCAGTCCATAGGTGCGCATGCCGGCTGCTCGGCCGTGGTAGGAGCGTTCGTAGCCCACCACCATGCCCAAAAACAAAGCGCCGACGATATTCATCAGAATCACCACGCTGGCTTCCAATTGGGCAAGCGACCAAAACGAAATCAGCCGGTCCGGCGAGATTGGATTCATGTTTATCGTCCGGTTTTTTGGTAGATACGGGCTACAGACTTGGGCCTATGGCACCGTCTCCACTTCAACATTAATTTCAACAGGTTTTTGATAATAGATGCCGGATAGTTTACGTTTGAACTCGTCTGTTATATCCCTAGCATCCTGGCGGCTTTTCATCACGCGCGGGGTGAGCAGCACCACCAGCTCGGTTTTGTCCTTGTTCCGCGTCGTACCGCCGAAAAGCGGCCCGATTAAGGGAATCTCGTGCAGCAGCGGCACGCCGTCACGCAAATAATCGTTGTTTTCTTTGATCAAACCGCCCAAAACAATGGTTTCGCCACTTTGTACCGCAACGCTGCTCTCGATTTCCCTTTTTTGAATGGTGGGCGAGTCGATGGTGTCGCTGGTCGTGGTTTTGATAGCCTGATTAACACTTTGTAATATGTCCATCAGCACCAATCCACCGGCATTCACCCTGGGCCTGACCGACAAATTGACACCGGTATCGATCATCTGGATCGAACTGGTTTGCACGATACCGTTATTGGAATTGTTGCTGCTCAAATTGCTGGAAACCGACGAACGTATCGGCACCGAATCGCCGACTTTGATCGTGGCTTCCTGGTTGTTCAATACCATCAAGGACGGCGAGGAGATGACATTGACGTTATTATTGACAGCACTGGCATTTAGTACGGCTTGAATGTCCTTCGAACCGCTAGAAAAAGCGTAGGAGAAACCACTTGTGCCAAATGCCTTCATAGCATCTTTAGCAACATTTGTGAGACTCAAGCCTTGTGCAGAGCCTCCAGCTGTATCGTTATTTCCTCCGTTATTGTGGCTAAAGTACCATTGCAATCCATACTTTAAATCGTCTTTCAGCGTAACTTCCACAATCGTCGCATCGATCATCACTTGTAAAGGCAGCACATCCAGCTGTTTTAACACGCGCTCAATCACTGCATATTCCTGGGCGGTCGCGACGATAATCAAAGCGTTATTGCCTTCGTCGGCGATGATTTTGACGTTGGGCATGTCATTGTTATTACTGCCACCCGAACTGCCGCTTAAACTACCGCCGAGTGTGCCGCTGCCGCTTTTATCTTTGGTTCGGTCGCTGAGCGTTCTATCGCTCATCGAATCCTGTTGCCGGTTGGCGCCGCCTGCGCTGCTACTTGATGAGCTGTCCGACTTTTTATTGCTGGCCGATAATGATTTGCGGCCGGAAGCGATAGAGGCCTTGCTGGATTTACCAGAACCGCCGCTACCGAAAATATTGCTTAAGGTCTCGGCCAAATCGGTGGCGCTGACATGTTGCGCCCGGTAGACATTCACGCCGCCGGCTGCCGCTGTGTTAATGCGATCCAGCCGAAATACCCAGTTTTCAATGTCCTTCAGATAACCGGCTTGATGGGTGACGGCTAATACCGCGTTAAGCCTTTCTATTTCGATAAACCGGAAAAAGCTGGCTTCGTCGTCTTTGGATTTTTTGGTGTTGAAGATTTGCTCCAGCTCTTCAATGATTTTGCCGGCGCTGACGTTAGCCGGTGTAAACAGAGCAAACGAGCGGCCTTTTAAAATATCGACATCAAAGGTATTGACCACATCCAACGCCCTGGAGATTTCCGCGCCGGAACCGGCGACCAATATCAGATTACGGTTCGGATCGACATGCAGCAACGATTTTTCCGGCAATAACGGTTTCAATATCTCCGCCAGTTCCGAAGCCGCGACATTTTTGACCGGAATTAACCGCACCTGATAACCATTGGGCATTTTGGCGCCGGACAGCGAGCTGATTGAGCTGCTGTACAAGGCTTCATTGGACGGTTTAATCAGATACATGCCGCCTTGTTCGGTCAGGGCGGCATTATTCAAGCTCAGCAGCATATCCAGGGTCGGGATCAGCTCGTCCTTGCTTAAGGGTTTGGAGGTTTGCAAAGTCACTTTGCCGACCACTTGCGGACTGATGGTGTAGTTCCGGCCGAGAATATCGCTGAGTATTACTTTCGCCACTTCGCCCAGATCGGCGTCATCGAAATTCAAACTGTATTCGCCCTTACCGCTGGTTTTGCCGCCACCTTGGTGGCTGGCTTGCGGGGCGATGCTTGCGTCGTCGCTAGGGTACATTTCGACTTTGGTGATTCTATTTTCGGCGTTTTTATTGGCCTCGTTAGCCAGTTCCGGAATCAACAAAGTATCTTCTTGAGCCGGTTTGTGATCGGCAATAGCCAGTTTTTCATGCAACTGCGGGCCGATAAATTCACAGCCGGTCATGGACAGCGCCAACGCCAACATTGGAGGAATGTTGATTTTTTTAGTTGTCATTGATGTTCTCGGGATTTTCATTAGGTACTGGTTCTATAGGTTTGGCAACGGCGTTGGGCTGCGGCGGTCTGGGCGGTACGGCTGGCTTGCCCGGTACCGGAGGCTTGACTTGCGCACGCGGCTTTCTCAATACGACCGATTTTTCCTGGCTGCCTTGCTGAAGCAGCACATTGTCGGCGTGTATTTGCTTCAGCAGCCAGCCGGATATGCTTTGTTCTTCGGTTATTTTTAAAAACTTTTTGGCTTCGTTGCGCTTTCTAAACAAGGCGGTCGGCTTGTTATTTTTATCGTAAACGCCGATTAACTCCCAATCGTCGATTTGTCCGGAATCTTGAGTTTGCAAATTGTCGGTCGGATTGGTTTCGGCGACAGGCTTTCGGCCTTCCACAAACAAAGGTCTATCGACAATATCGCTGTAGGTTTCCGCAGAGCCGCTATTATCGGCGATATTGGGCAGTTGCTCGGCAGGGGATTCGGTTTGCGGGCGCGGCTCAAGCAGTGTTTGCAATTGCTTTAAGGTATATTGACTATAAGTCCATTCCGCTGCCAACAGCAGGCTCAGCGTGCCGCAACCCAGTAATTGCAATCTGATCAGTTTCTGATTCATGAGGCTTTGGCTCGCATAAAGCTGATCACTTCAAAACTGACATTCAACTGAGAACTGGGGTCCATTTTGTTGGTGCTGCGGTTACGCGCGCCGCGTACCGGGGAAATGTCCAATTGATCGACCAGCAGCAAGGGCATATTGGTATCCAGACTGTGCAGCACCGCGCGCAATGCTTCAATGCTGCCGCTCATGCGCACTTTTACCGCGATGCGCACAAAATCCTCTTCGGCCTTGCCCGGCAAACCTTGCGTGCTGGTCAGTTGGCCGCCGGCTTCTGTTACTGCGGTTTTGACGATGTTTTGCAGCTCAGCTGAGGCCAAGGCTTCGGTGTCGCTGTCGCTCAGATAGCCTTGCTGTTGGTATTGTTGATTCAATGATTCCAGGTTTTGGGCAACGCTGTCGCGGCGGGCGACAATAGCTTGTTGGCGTTGCAAACGAAACAACAGGTCGTTTTTTTGCTCGCGGTAATCCAGCCAGCTGCTGAATAAAGGCAGCAGTACCAAAAATATCACGGTAAATAACACCAATCCGAGTAAAGCCAGTGCCAGCCAGCGCTGATAGCGCGCTTGATTCATTGCTCGGACCCTCCATTTGCCTCGGATTCAGCTGGAGCAGGCTGGCTGGTCGTCGTCGCCTCAGTATCCTCAGCAGGCTCGGCGGGTGGCGGGCTAACATCCATACTAATTTGGAAGCGCTCGCGCCCGGTGGCTTTATCCTGGGTCAACGGTGAGACGAAACTGACATTGCTGAAATATCCGGAACTTTCCAACAAACCGATCAAAGACGACGCGCCCGGCGATTGACCCTGGATTTGCAGACGTTTGTCCGCAAATTGAAAATGCGTCAACCAGCTGTCATCTTTTAACAAGGAGCTCAGTTCGTTCAATACCGCAACCAGAGCGGGAGACTGGGTTTTAATGTCTATCAAACGTTGGGTTTGCTGGCGTAAGGCATCGATTTCGTGCTGTTGTTCTTCTATTACGCGGGTTTCTTTTTCCAGCGTTTTGATGTGATTTTTCAAGACATCGACGGCTTGACCTTCCTGCCACACCGGCCAAATCAAAACTGCCAGAAACAACAGTAACAGTAAGCTGTTCAGCAGCCAATGCATGGCTTGAGCTAAGGCGTTGCCGCGCGGCCGGTAGCGTTCCGGGAGTAAATTGTAAGCGGGCGCATCGGCAGGGCAAACGGTGCTGGCATGGCAAAAATCCACCCGCACCGGCTGTATCCCCAAAGCCTGTAGTTTGACCAGTTGCTCGTCCAGTACGGTTTTGGGTGTAAATACCAGTAATACTTCAATTTGACCATGCTCGGTTTTGCCGAGCGGGATAGCGGCAAAATAGACTTGCTCAGCCTTGAACGGGGTGTAACGGTCCAATTCAAATCCGACAACTTGCTGCAGATTCTCTTGTGCCGCAGCGGGTAAATAGACGATTTTTTTTAGCGCCTGTGTAGGGTCCAGGCGCAAGATACATTCGGCTTTTTCAAAATCCGGATGTTGGGCCTTCAAGGTTTGATAACTATCCGCGAGGTTGCTGTCCAAGCGCCATGTCATCGGGGTTTGCTGTTCGGCCTCGCGGTAAAAACGGATTTGAAAATCCGCGTCGGCGGCGCTGATTACGAGTGCGCCACTACGGTCTGTCAGCAAGGATCTGAGACGACTCGGTACCAAAAACGCCAATTCTCGCCCCCACCACTGGAAGAAACGTTTCAGATCGAAATCAATGCTGGTTTGTAAATTCATCTTGAACGGTAATGAGCTGGGATTCCTTGGCCGAGTCGAATAAGGCCAATACTTGCTGACCTTGTTTCCAATCCAGGATTTGGTAGGGCGCTTGGCTGGGGTCTTGGTTCTGGATTCTTACCACTGCTTCGATAGCGGCCGTCGCCTGATCTTCCAGCAGGGTTTGCACCATAATAGTATACGTTTGCTCTTCATCCGCCAATGCCGGATCGGTCTGATCGGCCGTGTTATCGTCTGCCGCAGCCGATTCAGACAAGCGTTTGTCCAAGTATACATCATGAATATTCTGTGCCTTCAGGTTGTCACCAACCATTTGCAGCAACTCCGGCGGTGCCCGCCGCAAGTTTAATTCCGCTTGTCCGGAATAGATGGTAATCCACGGTTGCAGCTGCTCGAAAATATCGGCGTTGAACCCCAGCACTAATTGCAACTCCTCCAGGGATTGAAAAGGTTGATTGCTGGGCTGATAAGCCAGCCCGGCCTGCCGATATTGTTTTTTCTCGGCGCCTTGCGGACGCGGATCATCGTCGGCGTCCCGCCAATCCAGCAGGGCATCCAACAAATTCTGCTGTAGCTTTTTGTCGTCGCTTACCGAACTAATCAAGGCCTTTAATAAAGGTTCCTCCGCGGCGTTGATATCCACTTTGCCGGATTCGGCGATAATTCGGATCCGAATTTCGCTATCGTTGCCCAGTATTCGATAGATACTGCCATCCGCGTGCCAACGCCGCTCGGGATCGGCCTGTTGCAGCATGAATTGGGCAATGTTTAAACCGGTTTCCGCCAGTGCTTGGGCTTGGACATTGTTTTTCAACGCGCCGGCGACGCTGCTTTCCCTGCGCATACTTAACGCAAAACTGCCGGCCATCAGGCTCAGCAGCGTCAAAATCCAAATGACGATTACCAGCGCCAGGCCGCGTTGCCGATGGGCTGCCTGTGCACGAAGCATGCTATTCATTCGCGATGCCGGGCTGCTGATTTTGCTCGCCGAGCAACGCTTCTGCGTTCGGCTGGCCGTTGATTTTTAATGCAAATATCATGTCCGGCCAAAAACTGTCGTCGTTTAGTGCGATGCTGACTTTTACTAGTTTGGGTAACTGGCCGGTGGCTTGTCCTTGCCATTCGTCCAGCCAAGCACCATTACCGTCAACGTTGTCAGCCGATGCGCCAAAGTAACTGATTTTGAAATGCCGTAAGTTTTCCAATAGCACGACCGGTTCGGCGTCGGCCGGTATCGATTCGGTTTGCCGGTAAGGGGTTAATGCGACTTTCAGGGTCGACGGCTGCTGCGGGTCCAGGCCGACATGAAACACTTGTAAGCCCTTGCGTGCCGACGCGGCCGGCAGCGCAGAGACAAAGCTGATGCTTTGCGGCAAGCCTTCGAAAGCCAGTTTCGGCAATTCTTGTGATCCCAGTTGTTGAGCGTTTTGTGCTTGGTTTTCCTGGATGATAGGGAAGGGTTTGGTATTGCTCAAATGCCGTTTGAAGAATTGGTAAACCACGGCTTTTTTATTCACTTCGCTGATTTTGGCTTCACCGCTGTTCCAGCTTTCCGCGGCTATCCGCAAACTGGCGAAGAGCAAGACCACCATGATCCCCAGCAAGCTGATGGCTATCAGCATTTCGATCAGCGTAAATCCTTTTACCGATGAACGCTGCGACACTAGCCCGGACCTGGTTGTTGTAGTTTTAAGGTATGCAATTCCACGGCACGCGGTTGTTCATCCTCACCCCACGCCACCACTACCCGCACCGACATCAACACCGGCGCCGGCTTTTGCTGATCGAGATCCGTATCTCTCAGACTGGCACGAGATTGCACGGGCGTCGCCGGATTGACCGTGATTTGCCAGTCGTATTTATCGCCTTCCGTGCCCTGGCTTTCACCGGCTGTCAGCTCTGTCTCTACCCCAGTGCGAGCCATCAGCGATTCGGCAATTTGCACCGCGATAGTGTATTCCTCGGAAATAACCGCATTGTTAACACCGGTGCCGAAGATGCGCAGCAGTATCGTCAATGCTATCGCCATGATGGAAAAGGCGACCAGAATTTCCAGCAGGGAAAAGCCTTTATGCCGCTGCATCGGAAATACTGACCTGACCGGTAATCCAGTTAACGTCGATGCGGCGCAATTGATTGCCCCATTCCAGCGTGATCCGGCCGCCGGTGGACGAGCCGTCGCCAAAGAACCGAATATGGCCTTGTTCGCCCTCGCTAAACTCTTCCTCCGCGACCACTAAGGACACGTCAATCTCTTCGGCAAACGGATAAGTTTTGTCGTGGTTACTGATGCGGTAACTGTTGTCTTGCAGGTCGATGGCGACACTGACCGGCTTTTGCGTCATCAGTGCCTGGCCGTGCGCGTAACGCAGAGCCGAAGCCATATCCCTGGCGACGGCTTGTAGCTTGGTACTGCGGTTGCCGGAGCCGATATTGCTGCCGACCACCGCAAAAGCCAGCACACTGATCAGCAGTACGATGATCAGCTCGATCAGCGTAAAGCCTTGCATGCGTTGGCGGGCGGGCAGGGCGGTCATTTATTCCCAGCTGTTGATATCCTGATCTTCGCCTTCGCCGCCTTCTTTTTCATCGGCACCATAGCTGAATAAATCGAACTTACCGTGCTGGCCGGGGAAGACGTAGTGATAATCCTGATTCCAAGGATCTTGCGGGATTTTGTCCTTGCGCAGGTAAGGGCCGTTCCAGCGCTTGGCATCGGCGGGTCTTTCCACTAACGCGGCCAAGCCTTGTTGGCTGGTGGGGTAGCGGCCTTCATCCAGTTTGTACATGTCCAGCGACGCCGCCAGATCCTCGATTTGTACTCTGGCGGCCTTGGTTTTGGAGGCGCCCATATGTTTCATCACCTGCGGGCCGACAATCCCGGCCAGCATGGCGATAATGCCCAATACCACCAATAATTCCAGCAAGGTAAAACCGCCGTGGCGGCGTAACATGTGTTTCATTTGCAAAACTCCTTCTATAAAAATGGATGGTACCGGCGAATTCATTCGCCCATGCGCCTAAGCCGCCAGATCGTTTACGCTCAAAATAGCCAGTAAGATGGAAACGATTATGCCGCCTATCATCAAGCCCAGCGAAATGATCAAGGCCGGTTCCAACAGCGCCAGCATCCGCTGGATGGTGGTCTTTAGCTGCTTGTCGTAAATGGTGGCTACCCGCATCAGCATTTCCTCCAGCTTGCCGGTTTCCTCGCCCATTTTAATCATTTGCACTGCCAGTTTGGGAAACAGGTTTTGCTGGGCCAAGGCGTCCGACATGGTCCGGCCTTGCTTGAGCTGGGCTTCGGCATGCTCCAACAGATCGGCCAAGACTATATTGCCGACGGTTTCCCGGACGATGCCCAGCGATTTTAAAATCGACACACCGTTGCCCAATAAAGTGCCGAAGGTACGGCTGAAATTGGCTATTTCCATGGTCAGGATGATGTCGCCGAACAACGGAAACTTCAAAAGCCGGCCGTCCCAGGCTTTCTTGCCGGCCGGATCGGCCAACTGCAATTTTATAGTTTGCACGCTGCCGACAATAACAATCAGCAGCACCCACCAATAACTTTGCAGAAACTCGGCCAGGCCAATCACTATCTGGGTTGGCACCGGCAAGGCTTGGCCGGCGCTATCGAACATTTCCTTAAACTGCGGGACTACGAAGGTCAGCATCACGAACAATGAGGCCAGGGACATCAGCAACAAAATGGCCGGGTAAATCAACGCGGTGCTGACCGTGTCTTTCAGTTCCTGCGAACGTTCCATGTATTCCGACAAGCGCAGCAACACGCCGCCCAGATTGCCGCCCATTTCCCCGGCGCGGATCATGTTCAGATAAAATTTGGAAAACACCCCGCTCTGGCTTTCCAAGGCATCGGCTAGTGCCTTGCCGGCTTTGACCTTTTCCAGCACTTCGCCGACCAGTTTATTCAGTTTTGGGTTTTCTTCGGTCAACTGCATCAGAATCGTTAACGACCGATCCAGCGGCAAACCGGATTCCAGCAAGGTCGCCAATTCGCCGGTCAGCATACCGATTTCTTTTTGCGACAGTTTGACGGCAGCCGACTTTAGTTTGAAACCCAGAAAAGTCTTATCTTTCGCCAACTCAATGCGGATGGGAATCAAGCCCTGGTTTTGCAATTCCAGCAGCAAGGCCTGCTCGTCTGCAGCATTACGCACACCTTCTTCGGCGGCACCCTGACTGTTGACGGCTTTGTAGGAGAATAAAGGCATGTATTTGTTTAGTTTGCTTTTTAGCTGGGTTTGCGCTTTGGTACTCGGCAATGTTTTTGCAATGCCAAAACATGGATACTCGATAACCGTGGCGTAGCGTGTATATGTCTATCACATTTCATGTTACTAGCCCGGCCCTATTGATCACGGATATTCCGATCAAATTGAGTTCATCTAAGCCCAGACGGATACGCGCTTCGATAGCCAACGGCATAAAGGTGACCGGGTATTTAAGGGCCGGGTTAATCATCACGCAGATTCGGTCTGGCGAGGCTTAATTCCGCCGGCAAAACATGCTCGCCACTATAAAGTAGTTGCGGGCGTATCTCAAAACTCCATGCGTATCCCGACATTAAAGGCGTGGCGGGAAACGTATTGCTGGCCGAAGGTGGTGTCGTATTGCACGAATGCCGAGCCGCCAAAGGGCAGTTGGGCGGATAAACCGGCGCGCAAATTGATGTAGTCCTTATCGACGCTAAAACTGTTGGTGGTAAATGCATTGTTAGGCGAATCGACGAAGCGGGTGGTAATCAAGGAGTTTTTGTTGAACCACTGATGCTCCCACTCGACATTCACTTGCGAAACCAGCACGCCCACCGGTGTGCTCAGCGCATGCGAGACCATCGCGCCGATACTGCTGCTCAACGACTCGTTGTCCAGCTCGCCGACTATCATGTTCATACCTAAACCAGCGCCTTGTTCCTTGCGGCCGTTGACAAAGTTGTAACCGTATTCCGTGCGGCCTCTAAGGCCGAATGTCCATTCTTTTACCGCTATGTCGTAACCGCTACTGAGGCTGGTGCGATTTTGCCAGCCATCGGTTTGGCTGGATGCCGTTTCATTAATCGCTGTGCCGTTGGCGTCGTTATAAAGTGTGACACGTTTGGAATCGTATTGGTTATAAGTCAGGTTGTTGACCAGATCAACGTACCAGTTATCGGTCAGGTTTAACGAGCCGAAGGCTGATAAGGTGTACCCGTCTATGCTTTGGCTGCCGCCCTGTTGGGAAATCAGGGCCGTGCTGCTGCCGTAGCCGGCAGACAAACCCAAGAGTAGCCGTTTGCTCAAGCGATAGTCGGCACCGGCAGTGACGGCGGACATCGTGGACGCATAACCGCGTTGAGCTAGCGTCGCGGTTCTATCAGCCCATTCGAATTGGCCGTTAATGAATAAGCCCAAATTGCTGAAGCCGGATATAAGATCGGTGCCGTCGTTGTTGTTATCCGTGCTTAAGGAAATACTGACCGAGGAGGGAGCATTGGATGAGGATTGACCGTCTTTTTCCGGTGTTGAAGCCTGAATGCTGATAGCGTTAGAACTGGGTGTGTTGGGTGAACTGGCTGAACTGACTGAACTGGTGGGCGCACTGGGTGTACTACTAGGCGTGTTTATGCTGCTTGACGCATTCGGCGAGCTGATACTGTTGGCTGAGCTGGGTGCGCTGAGAACGCCCGGAGCGCTGCCGATAGCCATTGAACTGCTTACCGGTGTGTTGAACGTGGGGGACGACTTGAAACTTGAAGCGGAACCGGCGCCGACGCTTGCGGACCTCAGGGTGACGAGTCGCTGAGTGATGTTGCCGGTCTGCAATTTGGCTATTTGGTTCGATACGGTTTGTTCCGCCGCGATTTGGCCAGGGCTGATTTGCCGCAACGCGCTGATGAATTGATCTACTTTGCTGGCATCGGCGGTACCGTTTGCCAAAAAGGGTTTCAAGCCGTTCAATAGATTCTGCAGATTAGTCGGGGTCGAGGCGCTACAGTCTATTTGTTGCAAGGCGTTAGCCAAGGACTGCACGTCGGCGGGGACCAGATTGGGCAATCTGGGTACCATGGTCAGCAAAAACTGCTTTTCCTGTTTGGAAAATATAAACATATCGCTGGAGCCTTCCGGACAGGTAATGCTTTGGTTAAAATTTCCGGAGATGCTGCCGCTGGTGGTTTGCAACAGCACAGACTGCGAAAAAGCCTGTTGCGGCGAGAAGTTAGGTTGGCTGGCCAAGCGTTGTAAGTTAAGCTTTGCGCCTTGAATATCGATGCTGCGCGCAGTAATCGAATCGGTTACCAACTGTCCGTTTACCCCGCCCAATTCCAAATTCAAGCTGCCGGATTGGCGGAAAATCAAATCAGCCGATGTGGCGTCAATGGCCGCTATCCCTTGCCCATTGGCACCCGGACCCGGCGAGAAACTGTTGTTTATGTCCACGATGCCGGCGTAAGAACCGCTGCCGGATACCGGCCCGTTCAAAGTCAGGTGCGACCCGGCGATGCCGACCGTGCCATTGTTGATGAGCGGACCGCTGACGCTGCCGTTGCCGCCGAAGCTGCCGGCTTGTATGTCGGTCAAAGCCTGGCTCCAAACCCCGTCTACCCGGGTAGTACCCGCTGTTTGCCGGTAAGTGCCGTTGCCGGTAAAGGTTGCGTTGCCGGTCACCCGCACATTGCCGGAATTAATGACCGTCGATTGATTGTTGAGGATGAAATTGCCGTTCAGCAATAAGTCGCTGGCGGAGCCTCCTGAACCGCTGATAATCAAGCTACCTGGGCCGCGCATCTCACCGCCGGAAAGCACTGCGGATTGCACACTTAATTCGCCAGGGCCCGATAATATGCCGCCAGTCTGCACGTAACGACTCACCTCGGTGCTGGTGTGCTGTAAATTGACGGTGCCGTTGTTTATGGTAAAAGTGCTACCCAGATTGAGCTGCTTGGTCGCTGCGGACGAAAAATTGACGGTGCCGCCGGATACCGTCGTGGAATTACTTACCGAATAATCGCCGGCGATAGTAGTTGTTCCGCCGCTGAACACCGCATCGGTGGCCGTTAGGGCAACGCCGGCGTTGACTAGATTGGTCCCACCGCTAAAAGTGATATTGGCTGTGCCAAGGTTGGTACCGGCATTGAATTGTTGCGTGCCTGCGCCGAATTGCAAGGTACCGTTGCCGGTGAAATTGCCGGAGTGGGTATTGCTGCCGGTAAAATTCAATACGCCGGCATCTACCAGCGTGTTACCGGTGTAACTGTTAGTGCCGCTCAAGGTCACCGTACCCGAAGTGGTTTTGTTCAAACCAACGTTGCCACCCAAATTGGCGCTGATCGTGCCGGATTGAAGATCGAACGCACTGTTCGAGGTCAAGGTGCCGGTGCCGGTGATAGACCCCGACAGCAGTCGTACGCCTGCCACTGTGTCGTTATGGCTGCCCAGAGCAAAGGTACCGCCGTTGACGACCAGATTGGATGTATTGGCAAGCACGTCACTGGCACCCAAGGCCAATGTGCCGGCATTGACTTGGGTGTTGTCGGTGTAAGTATTGGTCCCGCTCAGGGTCACGGTGCCGGCGTTGGTTTTACTCAAGCCCACACTGCCGCCCAACGCCGCGCTGACCGTGCCGGCTTGCA